>CAUQVM010000007.1:0-28564 GCA_963521575.1 uncultured Rothia sp. | reverse complement strand
CTCCACCACGTTCACCAGTAGCTCAGCGCGAGTCATCGGACCCACACCACCGGGGTTCGGGGAAACCCACGAAGCCTTCGCTGCAGCCTCGGGCGAAACGTCGCCGAAGAGCTTCTTCTTACCAGTCTCAGGATCCTCCGCACGGGAAACACCCACATCCAACAGGATGGCGCCGTCCTTGACCTGGTGAGCCTTCAGCACGTGGGGTACGCCCACGGCGGCCACAATCACATCCGCCTCGCGCAGAACCTCATCCAGGTTCTTGGTGCCGGTGTGTGCCAGGGTTGCCGTAGCGTTTACCTCGCGACGGGTCAGTAGCAGACCCAGGGGGCGACCCACGGTAATGCCTCGACCGAGCACGACCGCATTCTTACCGTTCCAGTCGATACCGTGACGCTTGACCAGCTCAATCACGCCATTCGGAGTGCAGGGTAGCGGTGAATCCAGCGGCTCCGATACATTCAGCACGAGCTTGCCAAGGTTAGTCGGGTGCAGGCCATCCGCGTCCTTCTCCGGGGCGATGCGCTCCAGGATGCGGTTGGTGTCTAGGTGCTTGGGCAGGGGTAGCTGCACAATGTAACTGGTGCAGTTCGGGTCATTATTCAGCTTGTCAATCTCTGCTTCGAGGTCTTCCTGAGTAATGTCACCGGGCAGGTCCACGCGAATTGAGTTAATCCCGATCTCTGCGCAGTCGCGGTGCTTCGCGCCCACGTAGGAACGGGAAGCCGGGTCCTCGCCGACCAGCACGGTACCTAGGCCGGGGGTGATGCCCTTGGCCTTGAGCGCTTCAACGCGCTCGACCAGTTCGGCCTTAATGGCGGCTGCGGTGGCGTTACCGTCAAGAATCTGCGGCATAATCTATCCTTCCATAGAATGTGGCGCATAACGCGCCGAAACGGATGGTCTATGTGTTGGTTCTTAGGGCAGTTCTTTCCCCACCACGAGTATCTTCAGTACCCGCGCGGCAGAAAAGAATGGACAAACCCCGCCCGCCCAGATATGCCACCGAGTAGGCGGTATGCGGGGCGGACGGGGTTCTCACGGGTCTACCAGTTCTCGCTGCCCTGGTAGAGGGGGTACTTGGCGCAGAGCGCATCCACGCGGGCGCGCAACGCGGCGATGTCCGGGTTGGGCAGTAGCACGGAGGCGATAATGTCCGCGACCTCGGTGAAACCCTCGGCATCGAAGCCGCGGGTTGCCAGCGCGGGGGTACCGATGCGCAGACCGGAGGTCACCATCGGCGGGCGCGGATCGTTCGGCACAGCGTTACGGTTCACGGTGATGCCGGCATCGTGCAGCAGATCCTCCGCCTCCTTGCCGTTCAGAGCGTGGTCGCGAAGGTCCACGAGCACCAGGTGCACGTCGGTACCGCCGGAGGCCAGGGCAACACCGGCCTCCCTCACGTCCGGCTGGCTTAGGCGATTCGCCAGAATCTGTGCACCCTCGACGGTGCGCTTCTGGCGATCTTTGAAGGTCTCGGAGGCGGCAACCTTGAACGCGGTTGCCTTCGCCGCAATCACGTGCATGAGGGGGCCACCCTGCTGACCGGGGAAAACGGCCGAGTCAATCTTCTTCTTCAGGTCCTCGGTGCAGAGGATGAAGCCTGAGCGGGGGCCGCCCAGGGTCTTGTGCACGGTGGAGGAGACCACGTGCGCGTGCGGGACGGGGTTCGGGTGCAGACCGGCTGCAACCAGGCCCGCGAAGTGAGCCATATCAACCCATAGGTATGCACCGATCTCGTCAGCGATGGCGCGGAATGCGGCAAAGTCCAGCTGGCGGGGGTATGCTGACCAGCCGGCAATAATCAGCTTGGGGCGCTCGGTCAGGGCCAGCTCGCCCACCTGCTCCATATCAACGTAGCCGTCCTCGCCAACACCGTAGGCGATGACCTCGTAGAGCTTGCCTGAGACATTCAGCTTCATGCCGTGGGTCAGGTGGCCGCCGTGTGCCAGGGACAGGCCCATGATCTTGTCACCAGGGGTCAGTAGCGCGTGCATGACGGCGTTGTTCGCCTGCGCGCCGGAGTGAGGCTGCACATTAGCGTGCTCGGCACCGAAGAGCTCCTTCACGCGGGAGATGGCGAGGTCCTCGACGATGTCAACGAATTCGCAACCGCCGTAGTAGCGGCGACCGGGGTATCCCTCAGCGTACTTATTGGTCAGCACCGAGCCCTGGCTCTGCATGACGGCACGGGGGACGAAATTCTCGGATGCGATCATCTCGAGGGTGTTCTGCTGGCGCTTGCGCTCCAGTTCGATGGCCTCGGCGACCTCAGGGTCGAGTTCTGCAAGGGGGACCTCGAGGATCTTCTGCTCGGTCATTACGCTCCTGGGAGTGGTTTATCTGTATGTTCTGCACCTCACCTCTTCATGCATGCCGTGAAGTTATTCGGCGGGGCGCAACACCCAGAGCATAAAAAATATGAGGTACACCTCATAATACCGCATAGCCCGTCCTCCTTCATCCGGAGGACGGGCTATGGACGTATTCAATATCTTGTGGAGGCTTAAAGTTTAGGCCTGACGCAGGATAGCGGATGCATACTCCAGGTACGCTTCGCGGGCCTTATCCTTCTTACCACCAGCTACCAGCTGGGTCTGCACCACATAGCCAGTTAGGACCGACAACACCGCAACACCAATCACGGTGAGCCAATCCTCGAGCTCCTGTTCGGTGAAATCCAGCTCCGCTGCCCCCCAGACGCGGTAGCGTTCCAGAGCCTGATCACGCAGGTAGCTTAGCTGTTCCGAAACCACAGCACCCAGCTGTGGCATGGACACCGCCTCCCCCCAGGTCACCAGCAGGTGACGGCGAATCTTAGGGGTGTCCAGCACTTTCAGGCAACCAAAGACATAGTCCCAGGGCTGCTCGGCCCGGATGCGCTCAAAGGGGGTGAGGTCCATACGCGCGGCGGCGAGGATAATCTCATCTTTGGATGAGAAATGGTTGTAAATGGCTCCTGCAGACAGACCGGTGGCGGTAATAATATCGCTCATCGAGGCCTTCTGGTAGCCGTGCTTGATGAAGCATGCGCGGGCGGTCTCTACGATCTGAGCACGCCTATTTTTTTTGTATTCTTCGCTGACTTTAGGCACAACCTAATCCTAGCGAATTTTTAGCCTCCTCGCGCGCGGCCGCTCCCCCGCCGCGGTGCAATAGCACGCCAAACCCACTCAAATCAGAGCGGAAATTCTACAAAAGTGCGGGGCGTCCCAGATCTTCTGGAATGCCCCGCACTCTTAGGCTTCATTCCCCGGCCTTCGCAACAGTCGGGGAACACGACAGTGTCTTAGTGGAAGAAGTGGCGAGTACCGGTCAGGTACATGGTCACGCCGGCAGCCTGAGCGGCCTCAATAACTTCTTCATCGCGGATCGAACCACCCGGGTGCACCACGGCACGCACACCGGCATCCAGCAGAACCTGCAGGCCGTCGGCGAAGGGGAAGAAAGCATCCGAAGCGGCTACGGAGCCGCGGGCACGCTCATTGCCTTCACCACCCAGGGTATTGGCTCGCTCAACCGAAAGCTTGCAGGAGTCCACGCGGTTCACCTGGCCCATACCAATGCCCACAGCAGCACCGTCATGAGCCAGCAGAATAGCATTGGACTTGGGAGAACGTAGCGCACGCCACGCAAACTCAAGATCGCGCAGAGTCGCCTCATCGGCAGCCTCACCGGCCACCAAGGTCCAGTTCTTCGGATCGTCACCCTCAGCCTGCAGGCGGTCGGCCTCCTGGAAGAGCGCACCACCGGAAATGGGACGGTACTCAATCACGTCGCGACCAAAGCCCTCGGGAAGAACCAGCAGGCGCAAGTTCTTCTTCTCACGCAGAATCTCCAGAGCCTCCGGCTCGTAACCGGGAGCCACAATAACCTCGGTGAAAATACCCTTCACGGTGCGAGCCATTTCGGCACTTACCGGACGGTTTGCGGCAATCACACCACCGTAAGCGGACAACGGGTCGCAGGCGTGAGCCTTCGCGTGAGCGTCAGCAATCGGATCGGCGGCGTTCAGGGAAGCCACAGCAATACCGCAGGGGTTGTTGTGCTTAATGACAGCCACAGCCGGCTCGTCAAAGTCGTAGGCGGCACGCAGGGCGGCGTCAGCATCAACGTAGTTGTTGTAGCTCATGGCCTTACCGTGCAACTGCTCAGCCTGGGCAATACCGGGGGCGGCAGCCGGGTTGGTGTACAGGGCGGCCCGCTGGTGCGGGTTCTCGCCGTAACGCAGAGTCTCGCTACGCTCGAAGCCCAGGCCCGCATACGGGGGCCAGAAGTTGGCGTCCTCGTCCTGCAAGAACTGAGCGGCAGTCCAGGTGGCTACAGCGGTATCGTAAGCAGCGGTGTGGGCGAAAGCGCCAGCAGCCAGGCGGCGGCGCTCGTCCAGAGAGAAGCCACCATTCTTAGCCGCTTCAACGGTGCGGGCGTAATCGGCCGGATCCACCACGATGGCAACAGCATCGTGATTCTTCGCGGCGGCACGCACCATGGAGGGACCGCCAATATCAATCTTCTCGATAACGGCGTCCTGATCTGCACCGGAGGCCACGGTCTCAACGAAGGGGTACAGGTTCACGACGACCAGGTCGAAAGGCTCGACATCCAGCTCACCGAGGGTGTCAATATGCTCCTGTTTGCGGCGGTCAGCCAGAATACCGGCATGGATGCGCGGATGCAGGGTCTTCACACGACCTTCGAGACACTCGGGAAAACCGGTTACCTCGGTCACCTCGGTGACGGGAACGCCGGCTGCCGCGATGGTCGCTGCGGTCGAACCGGTGGAGACCAAAGACACGCCAGCCTCGTGCAGGCCGCGGGCGAAATCCTCCAGACCGGTCTTGTCGTAGACAGAAATCAGGGCGCAGCGCAGGGGCACGCGATCGAGCTCAATGAGAGACACAAATACTCCGATACTTTGAACCGTGCGCACCCCTTGAAGGTGGGCACGGCTGGTGGATGGATGTGAACCTACCCGAGGGGCAGGCTGTGTGGGTGGGGAGTCTCCCCGCCGCCGCACTGAACACGAATTGCCACCGGGATACGGTGGGCGCGACGGAACGTCTGTGTGGGGCGGGCATCGGCCGATCTCATGCTGGACGGGGCCCGCCGCGTAAGTTTTAGGAGGAGGCCTTCTTGGCTAGCTCGGCGATGGTCTGCACCAGCAGGCGACGCTCCTGCACTTTAATGCGCTCGTGCAGGTTTTCCTCGGTGTCGCCGTCGAGTACGGGCACGGCGGCCTGAGCCAGGATGGGGCCGGTGTCCACGCCGGCGTCCACAAAGTGCACGGTCAAGCCGGTAATTTTCACGCCGTGAGCCAGGGCGTCGCGCACGCCGTGCGCACCCGGGAAGGAGGGCAGCAATGCCGGGTGGGTATTAATGATGCGGTTGCTGAATCTCTCAACCAACTGCGCATCCACAATGCGCATGAAGCCGGCGAAGATAATATAATCGGGCTCGTAGGAGGCAATCTTCTCCTCAAGTGCGCGGTTCCAGGCCGAGCGGTCGGCGTAGTCGCCGGGTTGAACCAGGAAGGTGGGCACACCGGCACTCTGGGCGCGTTCAATGCCCCGGCAGGGCTTGTCGGCACCCACTGCGGCAATGTCGAGGGAAAGCTCGCCCGCCGCTACGGGGTCGAGAATGGACTGAAGATTTGTTCCGGATCCGGATACCATAACCACAATTCGCACCGTACCAGTATAGCCCATCTCATATGGGATAGGGCGGATGGGGGCAAGACGGGGTAAGAGAAATCCCTCACGAAGGCCGAATATAAGGGAGCCCGACCGGTCCGCAGAGGGTACACACTCCTAAAAGATATGTAACTCTTAAAGGTATGTCAACTCACCCACAGAACACCCCGCACTCCCAGGACCAGTTCCCTGATCAGAACGATCAGCAGAATCAACACAGCCAACAGAACGATTCTCAGGGGACTCCCCGCCGGGCCTCCCGTTTGAAAGCCCCGATCAAACCCAAGGCCTATCGCCCGGAACAACAGAAGAAAGCACCTCTCGACCCGCTGGTTCGCCTGCGCATCACCGTGCGCGCCGCCATTCTGCTGATTGTCGCGGCTCTCTTTACCTTCGGGGCCTCGGCTTTCGTGCTCTCCCCCATGCCGTATTTCTTGGGTCTCTTTGTCTTCGCTGTGCTGGGTATCGGCCTCAATATCACCGCTATCGTGCGCACGGTTACCGCCCGCGGCCCCTGGGTCTTCTACGTAGCAGCCAGCTTGAGTATTATCTACGGTTTCGTCACCCTGCTCGGTGGAATTGGCATGGCTACCATGCCCGGGGCACAGGAATACCGGCAGTGCCGCGCCGCCGCGCTAACGCAGACTGACGTGCGCTCATGTGATCAGACATTCCAGGAGCGCATGAATAACCTCTCTGGCTTCTCCGCCAGCCCGGTGAGTGGTTCGGCGAGCACTGCTTCCCACTAACGGGTGTTCTGATGAGAATATGAAAACCCGCACGAGAACATCTCGTGCGGGTTTTCATGTATTTATACCGGGGTTATAGCAGGCCCAATCTGCGGCAATTACTACTTCTTACGGACGCCACCCTCCTCGGAGGAGGTCGGCAACGGGGGTAGCTCCACCGTGGATGCCTCTTCAGTCTCAGTAGACATCGGGATGATGCCGGTCTGAGCGAGCACACCAAAAATGCGGTTCATAGCCTGCTCGGCGGAGAGGACCTCTAGCTCTCGATCTATAAAGTCACGCTCTTCGTGCTGCTTCTGATCCTTACGGTCGTCGCTCTTGGCAGCCTTCTTCTGCTGGCGCTTGAGGGCAAGCTGATCAGCTGTATTGGGCCCCGACTCGGTGCTTTCGGGCTGAGCGTTACCGGGCTTGGATTCCTCAGCCTTGCTCTCGGATGCACCCCCCTCCGAGGACTGAACCCCAAAGCCAAAGTACGCCATAAGACGCCCGGCGCGGCCGCGGTTGGCTTTTCCGGATTCGGCCGAGCTCACGGTGGCTGACTCTTCCTCAGCCGCCTTGCGCTTAGTGAGGTTGCTCTCACCCGCCGCACCATCACCTACTTCGGCGGACGTAGCGGCAGAGGTAGCAACAGCCTCATCAGTCTTCCGGGAATTCTCGGATTGAGACTGCATGAACTCAGGAATTGACAGACTAGATTCGGCCGAATCGGTCAGCTTCTTATCCGCGATAGCCTCAGCCAGAGTGTCGGCCAAAGCACGCTCAGTCAGTGAATCGGCAGTCTCCAGGGGGTGGGCATAAACCGGTTCCTGCGGATGCACCGGAACATGCCCGGTAGCCACATCCTGTAGCAGGGAATGCTCAGCGGTCTGCACCTCACGTTCTTTGTGCTTGGATTCAGCGTTTTCCTCAGCCTTGCGGCGAGCTTCCTCCTCGGCCTTTCGGCGTGCTGCTTCTTCGGCTTCCAGGCGTTTAACCTCCGCCAATTCGGCCTCGCGGCGCTGCTCCTCGCGGGCAGCCGCACGTTCGGCGCGGCGTTGCGCGGAACGCTCACGAGCCGCCGCGCGGGCGTTCAGGAGGCGCTCACCCAGATTCGGCCTTTCATCGGCAAAACGCGGTAGCTCACGACTGCTATCTGGCACCAGAATGCGGCTGAACAGAATGCCCAACATCACGCCAACACCCACGCTCATAGCCGTGTGCACCGCAAAATTCAGCGGCTCCGCCCCCACCTCGGTAAAACGCCCAATGCCCAGTGAACCGTAGGAAATCCAACCCAGCCACAGTGCACCACCGGCAACCAATAAGCCGGTAAATGCCCCCAAAGCCAGCGAAGACAGCAGGGCTGAGAGAGGTCGGAAAGGCACCTTTAGCGCCACCCACTCATCCAGATGATCCTCGCCCTCACGCAAGAACCACCAACCAGCCAGAGCACCGGCAAGCACCGGAACAATCAGGCCCAGCATACCCGCACGCCCCAGGGGCTCAGGAATTGCCCCCAGAATCGGTAGCATTGGCAAAGTTCCGGCGGTACTACTCGTCAGCCCCACTGAGGTTCCGGTGCCAAAAGCGAAACCGGCACCGGTCGACCACGCCATCGCGTACACCACCAGGTTCGGCAGGAATCCCAGCTGTAGCAGGGTCAGCGCAGTATCACCCACCGCACCGGCGTGCAACTCCTGATAGGTCGCCACAATCTGCGACCAGCCCGCTAGAATCGCAATACCCAGCAGTATGGCTCCCAGACCTACGAAGGCTACAAAAGCCACGACTGCCGCCCGCACTACAGCCCAGACATAAGAACCCGCCCAGCGCGAATACTGGCTCATCTGCGAAATCTGCTCTGCCGTATCAACACCCACCATACGTGAGAGTGAACGCGCCTCATGGTAACCACCCCACATTAGGCCCGCCACTACAAGACCCAAGGGGACCAGAGCGGCGTTTAGCGCCTGCAGTAGTTGCGGACTCGGACTTGACCACCCGTACGCCGCCGAGCTCATCAGTGCGTATATGACCGAGCCGGAGGCTACCGGAATCAAAAACTCCCCCTCGTACGAGGCACGCGCCAACCGACGGCCGGCCCGGTAGCACAGCAGAAGCGGCAATATGCTTAATCCCAGGGGCGCCAAAGTCATGGTGCCAGCCGCCGAGGAACCACCAAAAATAGTGTCCAGGTCCAGGGGAACGCCGTGAATCAGGAGCCACAGGTGCGCCGACATGGCAGCCACAGCAGGGAACTCGGTGCCGCCAAAGCCATTCGTGGCCCATACGGCGGCCATAGCGGCCACCACCAGAACACCGGACATACTGGCGGTGAGGGCCAGCTCAATGACGCCCTGAAGCCACAGGGGCATGGGCACGGAATAACGGGAGATAGGTGAGGTGCTTTTCATCGTCTTTCCATGATGCCACGTTTTAACTGTGAAACCCGCCTTCGTGAAGGCCCGTGAAGGACTCGAAGACGGGTTTGAGAAAAAGTTCTGGAATGACGACTGAGCACACCCTTGCGTATCACTGCAGAAATAGAAAGATCAGCTTTCGGTCCAGGGATTGGACGCCTGCACACCCCAGGCGCGGTATGTCTGAGCCTTCGAGGAGACCAGCTCCAGATTGTAGGCACTGGCGCTAGCGGCCATGATGCCCTCCAGAGCTGCCGTGGGTAGCGGACCGGCATCTTCGCGACCGAGCGCATGCTGACCACGCGGGGCTTGGCGACCCGCCCACTCGAGACTTACACGCGCATCAACGTTAATGACGTGGTCTCCAAAGCGTTCGAGGAGTTCAGCAATCCAGCGGTCGGTTTCCGGGTAGGGATACAGACCCTTGAGCTCACCCACACTCAGTACCGAAATGTACATGTGGCGGAAGGAGCGGCGACGCAGAAACGCAACCACGGCGGGGTCTGGATCCACCTTACGGATCTCCACGAGAACGTCGGAGTCCAAGAGCATACCGGAAAAGTTCATACTCCCAATGCTACGCTACGCGCAGGCCGGCGTACTCAACGGCGGGGATGCCCTCAGGGTTGGGCAGAAGAAGAAAGTTCAGGAACTCATCACGCTTAGAGGAAATACGGGAGTAATCGTCAATACTGAGCGCGGTGTAACCGCCTCGCGCGGGGACAGCGGCGGCACGCAGGCTGTCCTGGTAAGAACGGGAGGGGGTCAGAGAGATGACTGCTTCAGTTGCAGAGCTGTTGTACATGTGACAACCTGCGCCGTGAGTGGCGCGATCCTTTCGCGTTGCTCTTGTCTGTACCAATTACCACCGGTTATTCCGGTGGTGAATACAAACCGCTTCGTCATCCGAGCCACCCGTGAACATGGGGTTGGCGTTCGACCATAGTCGGAGCTTATCAGTCGAAACTCTTGAAGCTGGCTTCAGCTTACAGCACATCCTCAACTTAAGTAAAGTACTTTTCTTAAGAGATTCACATCACATATATTCTTACTTGTCAAAAGATTAAATGTCGTTTTATAGGGTGAAATGGAGGGGGTCCAATCTCGCCAAACGACCTACGACGTACCCGAAAAGAGGGTACGGACGGTAGTTACTGGGCGGAATATACAAAGCTAAAACCGCCCAATCGCAAGTCCTAAAAAGGGTGGCTCCAAAGAGGTGGCGGCAGGCATTCGCCAAGCGTGCCCCTGCGAGCGCCCCATCCATCTCAGGCTGCAAGCTCAGCAAATAGCGCAGGCGCAATAGCCCGTACGAGATAATGGGCGAGTGCCCAACAATCCCTTCCCCGAAGTCCCCGTCACCGTACCGCACATCATTCGACAGGTCGGTCACCGCGCCTATCAGCGCGGACTCGCATACCAGCGCAACCGCGAGGTCGTACGCTACAGCTATAGCGAAGAAAACCATACCCTCACCGGGCTCGTCAATGGAAGCACCGCCCTCCCCTACGAGGTGAGCGTGCGATTCTTCCCCTCCGTCAGCGGCTCGGCAACCTTCGCCGCATCCTGCACCTGTCCGGTACGCACCGATTGCAAGCACGCCGTGGCACTCATGCTCACCGCACTCGAACGTGCCTCCAACGTTGCCCAGGCCCTCACCCCGCAGGCTGAGGGGCCCCTCAAGAGCGGGAAAAAGGCCGCCACCGTAGCGAACGAGCAAACCTCCGCATCCAAAGTCTCTACCTGGCGAAAAAACCTCTCCTCGATTCTTTCCGCACGTCAGAGTTTAACTGGTATTGACTCTATGCGTGTCAGCGGGGCTCTAGATCTTTCACTGAGCGTTTCAGGATCCTACGCCCGCGACCGCAATATGCCCCCGGGGTGACCCCCACCATTAATCTGCTGGCACGCCCACTCATGCGCTCCAAGACGGGTCGGTGGATTAGGGGTGGGCTCAACTGGGAGACCTTCGCCTCCAGTGTGGGAGGTCCAGTGAGGCGACACGATGTCTACCCCGAGCACAAACGGTTCTTCTCTGAGCTGTACTCGATTGTCCGACCCTGGCAAAACATGTATTCCTCGCACCGCGATTGGATTTCGCTCAGTGCCGCCGGTTCTACCCTGCTCTGGGATATGCTTGCACGCGCCGAGGGCATCGGCCTGCCTCTACTTGTCAATGGGCGCGAGGTGGACTATACGATTCTGCCACCGGCGCGGGTGCGGCTACATGCCGAAGCACTCCCCGGGCTTCTGGATATCGATTCCGGTGAGGTAAGCGAAGCGGTCGGCCTACAACTTCAAGCCGCCCTAAGCTGGGAAGGACGCGAGGGCGGACTGCTACGCCAACTCTGGTTGCCGGCCACCCACTGCCACCCATGGGTACACCCCGTACGGGTTTCTTCGCCCTGGGCGGTCTTGCACAGCGCGAGTACGAGCAAGCCGCAAAGGCCGTGCACTGGAAGAGTGCGCGCCCCGGTGCCCTGGAGGAGGTGAGGCGTGATTCCTTCGTGATGCCCAAAAGCTCTGCACTACTCAATGAGTCTGGGCTACCAGATAACCCTGTACTGCTCAAAAGCTCCACCCGACCCAAAAACAGTACCGACCTGCGTGAACAAGCCGAAAAATACCCCGCCGAATGCACCGAGCGGGCGAGCGCTACGCTCCCTACAGAGGCATCTTTCACCATCAATGCAACACGCCATACTCCCGCCGTACCCGAGCTGCCCGAGGGTGTGGAGTTTGCGTTTATTCCCCTAGAAGAGCCGCTGGATGCCGCTTCCGAGGCGCTAATGTCGGCGGGGTTGGTCGAGATTCCCGCCACCGAGCGAGAGGTGTTCCAGCGTGAATTCCTGCCCGCACTATCCCGTGCCCTCCCCGTACTCACTCCCAACCCAACCCTAGTCCTGCCGCGCATCCGGCCCCAAAGCTGGTGCTGGATATCAGCTTTGATACGGAGGTTCGTCACGACGCGCAACTAGTCTGGCATTGGGAGTACCCACTCAACCCCTTCGAAGGGGAGGGCAGCTGCAAAGACAATGGCGACGAGGGTAGCTCTGGAACGCTCAATCTACCCGTCTTCGGCTACCCCGGTGAAGAGGGTGGCGAGGCACGCGATGAACGCTTTGAGGCGGGTGTGCTACGGCGCATACGCTCGACCCTGGCGGCACATCCGGCACTGGCAGGATTGGAGGAGCGACGCATCGAAGGCTGGGAAACCCGCGATCTCCTCGAGACGATCTTACCCAAGCTACGCCGCATTTCAGTACTTCAGGTGCGCTTCCACGGCGAGCCTCCCCACTTCGCGGAAGCTAACGAGGCGCTCATCGAAGTCACCGTAACCGAGGGAAATTCGCGTGATTGGTTCGGCCTGGGCGTTGCCGTGAAGATCAACGACTGGACCGTGCCCTTCGCTCAGATTTTTGAGGCGCTCGACCGCGGTGCGGACCGCATCCTACTCGGCAACGGCACCTATTTTTCGCTACGGCGGCCCGAGTTTACTACCCTGCGCACCCTGATTGCGGAGGCGAGGGCCCTCAATGAGGCCGGCGGTGAGCTGGGCATTAACCGGTACCAGGCCGGGCTCTTCTCGGAGTTGGAATCTCTGGCCGCGACCGTGCAAACCACCCGCCGCTGGGATGAGCAGGTGCGCTCCCTGCTGGCGCTCACGCAGGCCAACACCCCCGAGGTTGACGCCCGCACCAAGACAGATGCTAACCTTAAACCTAAGACTTATATTAAAGCTAATGCTGAGGGTGAAGATACTGGAGAGGCTCTCATGGGAACCCCCGGTGAGGCCAGAGTGCGCTCCCGCAACACCTCCACGAGGGAAAACACGGGGAAGAAGGTCGGAGTGACCCTGCAACCGGACTACCCCGTTCCGGCCGGACTGCTCGCCACGCTGCGTCCCTACCAGCTGGAGGGTTTCCGCTGGCTCGCTTTCCTGCATGAGCACCGTATGGGCGGCATCCTGGCTGATGAGATGGGTCTGGGCAAGACCGTACAAGCTCTCGCCCTGCTCGCCCACGCCATTGAGCAACACCGCGAGGCCACCGAACGGGCGGCCGAACGCGGTGAGGCGATTACGCCCTTCGCTCCCTTCCTCGTGGTGGCCCCAACTTCGGTGGTCACCAACTGGGCCGCGGAGGCTCAGCGTTTCCTGCCCGAGGCGAAAGTCGCCGTCATTACCGAAACCACCACCAGCAAATCCCCGCTGAGTGAGCGCGTAACCGGGGCACACCTGGTGCTGACCAGCTACACCCTGTTGCGCATGGATGAGGCAGCGTACACCTCATACGCCGAGCGGATCGGCACGGCAGATAGCACCGCTGACGGTGCCCCCGACGATCCCGCCGGGGGTACCGGTTGGGGCGCTCTGCTACTGGACGAGGCGCAATTTGTGAAGAATACCGGAACCCGTGCCTGGTCTATTGCCCGCGCTATACCCGCGCGGGTCAAGATCGCTATGACCGGCACGCCGATTGAGAACAACCTCATGGAGCTGTGGGCCCTACTAGCTATTGTGGCTGACGGCCTCTTCCCCTCCGCCCGGGCCTTCCGAAACCTGTACGCACGCCCAGCCGAATCCGGCGAGGATCCCGAGCACGCGGCGGTCGTAACCGCGCGCCTGCGTCGGCGTATTCGACCGCTCATGTTACGTCGCACCAAGGAGCAGGTGGCGGCCGAGCTTCCGACGAAGAACGATACACGCGTGAATCTGCCATTGGCTCCGGGACACCGCCGCATCTATGACACACACCTACAGCGCGAGCGCCAGAAGGTGCTCGGCCTGCTGGAGGATATGGATAAGAACCGCTTCACGATCTTCCAATCGCTGACCCTGCTACGCCGCCTGGCTCTGGATGCGGCGCTCATCGACCCGGTGGGCTACGCCGGGATTCCCTCAGCCAAACGGGACTACCTGGTGGGCCGTCTGTTCGAGTTGCTGGCTGGTGGGCACCGTGTACTCGTATTCAGTCAGTTCACCGGTTACCTTAGGTCCATCGCCGCCCGTTTGGATTCTGAAGGCATCGGCTACCTGTACCTGGATGGTTCAACCCGTAACCGCGCCGAGGTGATTGAGGCCTTCCGCGGCGGGCAAGCCCCGGTATTTCTGATTTCGCTCAAGGCCGGAGGCTTTGGTTTGAATCTGACCGAGGCCGACCACGTATTCATTATGGATCCGTGGTGGAACCCGGCTGCCGAGCAACAGGCTGTGAACCGTATCCACCGCATTGGTCACGATAAGGAGGTGCACGTGTACCGTCTGGTCGCTGAGGGCACAATTGAGGAGAAGGTTATGAAGCTCCAGGAGTCAAAGGCTGCACTCTTTAATGCGGTGGTCGGTGAGAGTGAGTTTGCCTCCGCGGCGATAACGGCCGCGGATGTGCGCGAGCTCTTCGCGCTACCGGAAGAAAGCTAGAAACGCTACGGGCTGCTTTCCAAAGCCGCAGAGGCATCACAAAGCAGCCGAGATATTACGGTTTATCGCATCATTAAGCCCCAAGCACAACCGGCTCGCATGTGTCCCGAACATGGGCGTAGCCTGGAAAGCCACGTCTACAGACCACGTACCCCCGGAGGTATCCGCCTCCCGTGCAGAAGGAGAACGCACATGGCATACAACGTACCGCAGAAGCCACTCAATGACGGCCGCAGCATCCCGCAGCTGGGTTACGGTGTGTGGCAGGTTGAGGATGAGGTGGCCGAGAAGGTCGTCGGCACCGCACTGACCACCGGCTACCGCCACGTGGATACCGCATCCATCTACGGCAATGAGGCGGGTGTGGGACGTGCCATTGCCGGCTCCCCCGTGGCTCGCGAGGATATTTTTCTGACCACCAAGCTGTGGAACTCCGATCAGGGCTACGAGAGCGCCTTCACCGCGTTGGATGAATCGCTGAAGAAACTGGGCACCGACTACGTCGACCTGTATCTGATTCACTGGGCTAAGCCGCAGCAGGGACTGTACCTGGACTCCTGGCGCGCGCTAATTGAGCTGCAGAAGCAGGGTAAGGTCCGCTCGATTGGTGTGTCGAACTTCCCGGAGGAGCAGCTGCGCGAAATCATCAAGGAGACCGGCGTGGTTCCGGCCATCCATCAGATTGAGTTGCACCCTTACTTCTCGCAGGAGGCTCTGCGTGCCGTGCACGCCGAATATGGAATTGTGACCGAGGCCTGGAGCCCACTGGGTAACGGCAGCGATCTGTTGCAGAACCCGGTTCTGGCCGAGATCGCGGCCCGCCACAACGCTTCCCCCGCCCAGGTTGTACTGGCTTGGCACCTGGCTAAGGGCACCGTGGTGATCCCGAAGTCGGTAACTCCCTCGCGCATTAAGGAGAACCTGGCCTTGGTGAACGTGCAGTTGACCGCCGAGGACATTGCCGCCGTGGACGCGCTGACCAGTGCTGAGGGTCGTATTGGCCCGGATCCGGCGAACATCGACTTCTAAGGTTTAGGCCGAGCCTAGAAGCTTGAAACTAGACATGATAAAAGCCCCGACAGGCACAGATAGTGCGTGTCGGGGCTTTATGGTGCCCATCTGAGGCTACGTTTAAGTCTTTACAGCGGATCAGATTTTAGCGAACGCTCATTCTCGGATTAACTGGCCTTCCAGCGAGCACTACTCCCCCGCCAGCTCCCCTCCGCTAGCCTTCGTCTTCCACCAGTAGCGAGAGTGAAATACGGCGGCGCGCCGCGTCGACCTCCACCACGCGCACCCGCACAATATCGCCGCTACGCACAATGTCGTGCGGGTTCGCAACATAACCGCGGCTCATCTGCGAAATATGCACGAGACCATCCTGATGCACACCAATATCCACGAAAGCGCCGAAGGCTGCCACATTCGAAACGGTACCTTCCAGCACCATGCCGGGGCGCACATCCTCAAAACGAGAGACACTCTCGGAAAAATGGGCAGTACGGAAGGTGCCGCGCGGGTCCATACCGGGGTGGCGCAACTCAGTAAAGATGTCCTCAACCGTATACAGGCCCGCAGCGGTATCGTCCGTGCCCTCCCGCACGTAGTCGGCCGGGTTCAGACCGGCCAGGGGGTCAGTGCCTTCCGAGGTTACCAGAGCCCCCGCGACCCAGTGGGCCCTGTTGCGCTCCTTAGCATCGGCAATAATGCGGTGGGCCAGCGGATAGAACTCCGGATGCACCGCGGAGACATCCAGGGGTTCCTCACCGCCGCGAACACGAATAAAGCCGGCGGCCTGGCGGAAAGTTTTCTCCCCCAGCCGAGGCACGTTCAGCAACTGCGCGCGGGTAGCGAATGGGCCATGCTCAGCGCGGTAGGCCACAATCCGCTCGGCGGTGGCGGTACCCACGCCAGCGACGTGCGCGAGCAGCTGCACCGAAGCAATATTGAGGTTCACCCCCACCGCATTCACGCAATCCTCCACCGTGTCATTCAGAGCGCGCCGCAGGGCGGTCGGCGGTACGTCGTGCTGGTACTGTCCTACACCGATGGACTGCGGATCAATCTTCACCAGTTCGGCCAGCGGGTCTTGCAGGCGGCGGGCAATGGAGACCGCGCCGCGCACGGTCACGTCGTACTCGGGTAGCTCGGAAGCAGCCAGAGCGGAAGCGGAGTACACGGAGGCGCCGGCCTCGGACACGGTCACCTTCTGCGGAATATCCCGGCCCTCCCTGTGCAGGATGCGCACCAGCTCGCCGACTAGCTTATCCGTCTCGCGGCTGGCGGTTCCATTACCGATGGCTATGAGCTCCACGGCGTGCTCTCGCACCACCTCCGTCAGCTCGGTCAGCGCATCATCCCAGCGGTTGCGAGGGGCGTGCGGATAGACGGTACCCACGCACAGGGGTGTGCCGGTACCGTCCACAACGGCGTACTTCACACCGTGGCGCAGGCCAGGATCCAGGCCAAGAGTAGTCTTGTGCCCGGCGGGTGCGGCCAGCAGAATATCGCGCAGATTGGAGGCGAACACCTCGGTGGCATTCTGAGCCGCAGAATCGAGCAGGCGGTGACGAATGCGCTCAGCTAGACGCGGGCGCAGGTGGCTACGCCAGGCGGTGCACACGGTGGCGGCAAGCCAGCCGAGCACGCGATCGTCGTCGTCGACGGTATTGAGCACCTGCACGGGGATGCGTAGCGCGGCGGCGACCTCCCGCTCGTAGGTAGAACGAACATTCTCGTAATTTTCGGCAGCGGCCTGAGCTGCGGCACGTCCGGTACCATCTAGGCGGCTCAGGGGTGCGGGAGCCGGAGCAACATCTACTTTCACCCGCACCACGCCGGCATCCCTGGCTCGGTGCAGCGCCAGCACCCGGTGGGAGGGGATGGAACGGATCCGGTCGGAGAAGGCGAAGTAGTCGGCAAATTTGGCCCCCTCCTCTTCCTTGCCGGCAATAACGCGTGATTCAATGACACCGCGCTCATTCAGCCAGGCTAGAAGCCGCTCGCCAAGTACCGGATCAGTCATAGCCCTATCAATGAGGATGGCGCGGGCCCCGGCCAGGGCTTCATCGGCACTGGCCACAGGCAGGGGCTGTTCACCGTCTTCATGAGCCTGCGCTAAATCCTCATGGGTAGTGACGTAGGCGGCGGCAATGGAATGCGCATCAGCAAGAGGAACCTCCAGCAGGTCCTCGACAAGGGAGTCGAGTCCGGCGGCGCGCGCCAGTTGCGCGCGGGTCACACGTTCACTGCGGTAGGGAGCGTAGATCGCATTGATATCCGCAATGCTAGCTGCGTTCATGAGCGAGGAACGTAGCTGTAGCAGGGTGAGAGGGTCAATAAAGCCCTCGTCAGCACGGGCGGTAAGTGCCCGAAGGACACACTCACGGCGCTCGTGGAGGGCGCGCAGTTGGCCCAAACGGGACTGAATAGCGCGCAACTGGGTATCGGTCAGAGCACCGGTTGCCTCTTTACGGTAACGGGCAATGAAGGGCACGGAGTTATCAGCATCAAGAAGCATTACGGCGGCACGCACACGATGCGGGGCAATGCCCAGTTCGGTAGCGAGGGAGTTCACGAAATGCTCGGAAGACCCCGCAGTTTTTGCCCTCTCTGCAACCCGAGCTACTACCGACTCGGGACCTGGCGTGGAGGATACCGGCCGGGAGGCGCGCTTCTGCGGACGCGCTGGAGAGGCCATAGAAACCTGCGGGACGCTACTCGGAAGGGGGTGTTCGCTCATTCTTCCAGTTTCGCATATTTCGGAGGGGGACTTGGGCGCTATCAGATACGGATCCTCCGGCTATTCAGCAAGCCCGGACACCACTGCCCCGGGGACGTAACTTCCGCAAACAACCCGTGTCATTTTTTAGTCATATAGCGTATTAAACCCTCCTCTGCTTGAATGTATCTGCACTACTGGACTATGTTTTTAGATAAAAGAATATGTTTTTTTAAAATTTTTCTTATGTTTTTGCAAAATAAGAAAATAATATAGTGCAGAAAAGGGGTAGTCACGCATCACCCGCACGACCTTCTCCGCACGCATATCAGGGGCTCTAAGGGCACGGTACGATAAGGTGCCCCGCACCCCGCAGAGGAAAGAGGGATCCATGCGCGAACATACCGCGCTCGCACACTCGCCCGAGGGCTATCTAGACTTTCACGACGAGTACCGTGGGCTCATCGCCGAGCTCGCCTCCCTGGGATTTACCCCCACCCAGGTGCACCGCCGCCTACGCTTCCTCTACCCGAGCCTGAACCAGTTGCACCTGGACTACGCCCTGAACTCCGGCATTTGGCAGTTTGGCCCGGTTACCGCCGATGCACCCAGCCATTTGGTACTGGCATGCGGGCTCTGGTATATCTTCGCCGAGGCGTACGATCTACCTCCCGAGCACGAATACGCGACGTTGCTATTAGACTCTGACATTATTCACGACCTGCCACCGGCTCTGGAGGCCCGTCATATTGGGCGCGAGGACATTGCCACAATTTTGGGAAAGATTGGTGCATCGTTCAAGTATTTGGCAGCCCACCCCTACTCACAGCTGGACGAGGATTCCTACACCCAGACTGTTGAAGACCTGCGCCTGCGGGGGCTGTTGGAGGGTGGCCTGTACGGTCGTCTCAGTGCCAGCATGGGGGGTGATTCGGCATGGCCCGCCCCCGCACAGAGCATCAGCGATCAGCTTGGCGAAGGTGACTGGTCCCTAGCAATGCTACGCACCGGCATCTGCCCAGCCGAGGCGCTCGACCAGGATTGGGACATCGAGGCCGCCTCGGTTCCAGATAATTTTGCGGAGAAGACCCTAAGCCTCTTTTTGAGCTACTGTTCCCGGTACAACCGCCAACCAACGGTGCTTACCTACGGATACTGGTCCACGATTCCCACCACAATGGGCAAGGTGCCGACACTGGGCGCCGTGCGCGCTAAGTACGGTTCTTGGCAGGTGGCGTTACACCGCGGGCGCACTACAATTGCCCGTGAGTTGCGGCTGTGGACCACCACCGAGGAAGGTGTTGCCGAGACCGGCACGCTAGAGCCTTCAGCCGACGAAAAAGCCGAAGAGTATACCGCTGAGCAGACCTCCGCTAAGAACACGCCCGCCGCGGCCTTCAGCGTTCGGGACCTGGCGGAGCAGGGCATCGGCGTGGTTCAGACTACCCATCGTGATTTGGCCGCTTATCATCGTGCCCGGTGGAATCATGCTATGGAAATCTTTGCCGACCGGCTCGCCCATCTACCCTGGAGCCGTTGCCTGAGCACCTACTATTTCTTCGATGGCGCCACCGTCGACGAGGCCGATCCAGCCCCGGTCGTGACGGTATTCCGCTCCCCCACCGGTTTTCTCTGCGAGCTCGAAACCACCGTTGAGGCTCTACCCGCTTTCGATACCGAATACCTGCAACAACACGGGTGGACACGCCCGGTGCCGGCCCACCCGCGCTGGAACCTGCACGTGCTCGACCCCGTGGAGGCCTCCCGCTCGGTTATTGACGCGATGCGTCTGGGTATGGGTTGCGAGCGGTGGGACTACTACCGCACCGATGGCGAGGATGAGTCGGTTGCCGAAGAAGCGGAGGCCGCCTCCGTCTAGCTACCCCCTGACGCCTTTCGACGGGCTCTAAGGCTGAAAGAAAGCCAGAAGGACCCGTCTTCCTCACCCCGTACGGGGTGAGGAAGACGGGTCCTTCTGCGTATTTTTCTCACGAGGAGGAATAAGTCGTACGCACTTTTCTTGTAGAACTTGCAGAAAATCGACTGCGGGACAGCCTGCGGGCGCCTAGCGTGCCGAGAAGATCTCGGAGGCCTCCACAATTGCGATCTGCGCGGTGCGGCTGCTGGCGAGGGCCTCGTGATGACGCGCATCCGCACGGCGCTTGAAGAACCAGCCAATGCCGAGGATTGCAAACCAGACAGGCATAGCCAGCAGGCCGCGCAAGGTCTCTTCGTCGGTAGCAAGCACCACAATCGTTGCGACAAAGAATACCAGCACCACCCATGCGGAGAAGACACCACCGGGTAGCGGGAACTTTGATTCCGTGTGGCGCTCGGGGAACTTGTTGCGGTACATCAGGTAGCTAACCATAATCATGGTCCACGCGAAAATCACGAGCACTGCGGCCACGGTGGTGACCAGGTTGAAGGCGCTGGAAATCGAGTCACCGGCGTACAGTAGCACCAGCGAGGAGAGCATCATGACGGCCGAGAGGAATAGAGCATTGCGGGGCACGCCGTTCCCCGAGAGCTTGCCGAGGAATTTCGGTGCGCTACGCTCACGAGCCAGACCGAAGGCCATACGCGAGGTGGAGAAGATACCGGAGTTCGCCGAAGAGGTTGCACTAGTAATCACCACGAAGTTAATGACGTGCGCGGCGATGCCGAAACCGGCCAGGGTAAACATGGCCACGAAGGGGCTATGGTCGGGGCTAACCAAACGCCAGGGGGTCACCATGAGGATGACGGCGAGCGCACCCACGTAGAAGACCAGAATACGCACCGGAACGGCATTGATTGCTTTGGGCAGGGTCTTCTCGGGGTCTTGGGTTTCGGCGGCGGTGGTGCCGACCAGCTCGGAACCCATGAAGGCGAAGACAGCAATCTGGAAGGCGCCGAGGAAGCCAACGAACTGGTTCGGGAAGAGGCCGCCGTCGTTCCAGAGGTTGGCGACAGAGGCCTGGGCGCCGGTGGGCGAGGTAAAGCCGATGGCCACGAGTGCGCCGCCGACGATAATGAGGGCGACAATAGCGACGATCTTGATCATGGAGAACCAGAACTCAATCTCACCGAAGTTCTTGACCGACACTAGGTTCAGGGTCAATAGCACACCGATGACGGCCAGGGCGGGGATCCAGGCTTGCAGGTCCGGCCACCACATGCGTAGATAGCCGACGATCGCGATAATATCGGCCACCGCTGTGACCACCCACATAAACCAATATGACCAGCCCAGGAAGAAGCCAGCCATGGGGCCGCACAGCTCGGTGGTGAAGTCTGAGAAAGATTTATAGCGCAGGTTGGAGAGCAAAATTTCGCCCATGGCGCGTAGCACCAGAAAGATAACCGCACCAATGAGCATGTAGACGAAAATGACAGAGGGACCAGCCATGGAGATAGCGCGGCCGGAGCCCATGAAGAGGCCGGTACCGATGGCACCGCCAATAGCAATGAGCTGGATATGTCGGTTGCTTAGACCGCGATGCAGCCGCTCTGCTTGTTCGGGAGCATCAGGTATGACGGTGGCATTGTTCTGCTCAGTCACAGCATCCTCTTTTCTACAATTGAACCCTGTAGCGCATATGGTGCCTGAGATAAAGACGTGGGACTGTATTCGGCAGACACAGTGAATAGATATGCAACCACTATTGATACGGGGTAGCCCCGACTTTCGGGGCAATACTGTGCTCGACCGGATTTCACGCTACTCTGCGAGGACACACGGAGGCATCGGACGTGATTCTTCTGGGAGACTTAACAGCTATTTGAATAGGTATTCTACAGAGTGTGACGTAGCTTGTAAAGCGATTTCGACCCAAAACGTGTTACATGTCTATAATTTGCAACACATACTAAGCTTTCGGTGCAGCCACCACAGATAGCCGAGAAAAGCCTCAGAAGCCTCCAGGGCGTACTAAAAATACTCCAAGTCAAGCCTCCGGAAGGGCTCCGATCATACCCACCCGCAGGCACACGGAAGCCCCGCCTCCACACTCACGAAGAGCGCAGAAGCGGGGCCGATATCACGCATGGATTATCTCGTTCGGATAACCCGGCGTAAGCATTTCGCGCCGACTATTTCTGAATAGCCTCACCGGTAGCACTCTCGCCGGCGGCCTCGGCGCGGGCGCGCTTTGCCGCGTGGCGACGGGCCAGCACCTCGTAACCAATAGCCAGAGCAACAAACCAGACCGGGCTCAGAGCCAGGCCAATGGCAGTGTCGGGGTATAGGCTCAGTGCGTAAAGCATCAGGGCGAAGAAGACCAGGCCAAACCAGCTCAGCACGATTCCACAGGGCATCTTGTATAGCGAAGCTTCATGACGCTCGGGGAACTTCTTGCGGTAGACCAGGTAGGACACCAGGATCATACTCCAGGTGAAGATACCCATAATCGAGGCCACCGAGGTCACCACCGTGAACGCCTCCATAATGCCGCTACCGGCATACAGCATAACCAGGCTGAATAGTAGCAGTACGGTGGTCAGGTACAGGGCGTTAGCGGGCACACCGTTCTTGGTGAGCTTACCCAGTGCAGAGGGGGCGGCACCGTCGTGCGCCAGACCGTACACCATGCGGGAAGTCGAGAAGATACCGGAGTTTGCCGAGGAGGCAGCGGAGGTCAACACCACGAAGTTCACCAGCGAAGCGGCAATACCAATGCCCGCCAGAGAGAACATACCTACGAAGGGGCTCATGGACTTATCCAGCTTATCCCAGGGGGTCACAGCCAGGATGGTCAGCAGCGGGAAAGCGTAGAACAGCACGATGCGGAAGGGTACGGCATTAATAGCCTTGGGCAGGGTGCGCTCGGGGTGCTTGGTCTCCGCAACGGCAGTACCGACCAGCTCGGCGCCCACAAAAGCAAAGAGCGCAATCTGGAAGGATCCCAGGAAGCCGGTCAGACCCTGGGTAAAGATACCGCTACCGGAGGGGCCGGGGCGGTCCCATAGGTGCGAGAGTGAAGCGGTCGTACCGTCCGGGGCGGTGAAGCTGAAAGCGACCATGAGTGCACCCACAATAATGAGGGCTACGATAGCCACGATCTTAATAATGGCGAACCAGAACTCGATTTCACCAAAATTCTTCACGGAAGGCAGGTTCAGCAGCAGCAAGGCCACAATGACGGTCAGCGCGGGGATGAAAGAGGGAATCTCCGGCCACCAGTAGTGCACGTAGCCGGTGATTGCAATAACATCCGCAATGCCGGTGACAACCCAGAAAAACCAGTAGGACCAGCCAACAAAGAAGCCAGCACGCAGTCCCAGAATATCAGTCACAAAGTCGGTGAAGGACTTGTACTTAGGATCGGAGAGCAGTAGCTCGCCCATCGCGCGGAGCACGAAATACATAATGGCACCAATAATCGCGTAGACGAAGACAATGGAGGGGCCCGTCAGTGCAATAGTTTTGGCCGAGCCCAGAAACAGGCCGGTGCCAATGGCACCGCCGATGGCAATGAGCTGGATGTGCCGGTAGCTGAGTCCTCGCTGGAGCTTGGAATGCTCAGCATCCGAGTCTAGGCCGGTGACGGGGGTGTGCTGCTGTGTCACGTATCCTCTTTTCTGCGTCGGTTTGCCCTGTTTTTACTCGGGGGCTGGTCTGTGTGGTTGGTATTCGTGCATATTCCTTAACGATGCACAGGGAGGTGAGCTTCCTGTTTCTGCAGCTTGTACAGTGTTTCGGTCCGGTGACCCCTGATTGCGCAGAGATGCTGGGGCTTGTATCACCGGTGAGAAATATACAGAGAATGCATAATTTCAAATTTTACCCCCTACATACCCACACAAGCACAAGGAATCCCACAGGGGTGGAATTTTGAGACGGTACGGATCCGTGACGAATTCGTGGCGAGCCACCGAATGTAGTCGACCATACAACCCTCGCGGCACTCACAGCCCCCAACCCCCTCCTTCTGCCGCTACCTTTCCAATTCCCTAAAAGTCAATAAACTTTATATGTAAAACTTTACAAAATTAAGAAGTGGCTTTACAGTAGTAACCGTTCAATCAAAACCTAACCAAACAACGACAGACCAGAAAGATAAAACAATGAACAAGTTCTCCAACGCGGCCATTCGTCTCACCGCCGGCGCCCTCATCCTCGATGCAGGCACCAAGAAGCTCAAGGCAGACGAGGGGACCTACGCCTTCCTACAGCAGCTGGCCGCAACCGGCGTTCCCGCCGTCGCCAAGCTAAGCCCCGCCACCTTCGGCAAACTCATCTCCACCGCAGAGACCACTCTCGGCGCCACCCTACTGGCACCCTTTGTACCTTCACGCCTGGCGGGACTGGGTCTAACCGCCTTTGCCGCTAACCTCATGACCATGTACTTCCGCAACCCGGACATGCATGACAAGGCATTCCGCCCCACCCAGGACGGCCAGCAGCTAGCCAATAACATTGTGCTACTCGGCGCAGGCCTGGCACTGCTGGGTTCCAAGAAGAAGTAACACCGGGCCCCAAGGCCCCTAAACAACCTCACGGTGCGGCGGGAACAGATGATGTTCCCGCCGCACCTCTCCATGTCCCGGCCGCATTACCTGCCTGCACCAATAAGCCTCACCCGCCCGCAGACCGACGCCCCTGCGCTATTCTGTAAGGTATGTCTACTGAGAACACGCAGCCCACGCAACCCGCCGAGCAGGCCACCCCCACCCCGCCCGCCGCAGAATCCTCCACCGAGCAGGCCAAGAAGCCGGTCCCCGAGGAATTCTTCCGCCAGCCCTACTCCTTCGTGCGCCGCGGTGACCGTCTGACCGCGCGCCGACAGAAGGCCTGGGACACCTACTCCCCCACGCATGTGCTGAATATTCCGCGCCTGCGCACCGACACCTCCGTGGCACCCGAGGCAACCTTCAATCCGGTCGAGATTTACGGTCGTGAGGCCTACCAGGTCGTCGAGATTGGCTCCGGACTGGGCGAGGCCATCGTGCACCGTGCCGCCGAGGTTCCCGAGGCAAACTTCCTGGCTGTCGAGGTGTACACCCCCGGCATTGCCGACCTGTTGCTGAAGATGGGCAACGCAGGTGTGGAGAACGTACGCGTAGCCCAGGCCAACGCCCCCGAGCTGCTCGACAATATGCTTGAGGAAAATTCTGTGGACGAGCTATGGGTATTCTTCCCGGATCCCTGGCACAAGTCCCGCCACCACAAGCGCCGCCTGGTCTCCCCGGCATTCGCTGATAAGGTTGCGCGTGTACTCAAGCCCGGCGGTATTTGGCGCCTGGCCACCGACTGGGAGGAGTACGCCCTGGTTATGCACGAGGTACTGGAGGCACATCCCGATTTTGAGAACGTTCACCCGGGTGCCGGTGCGACCGAGGAAGACCCACAGGGCGGTTGGGCTCCGCGCTGGGAAGGCCGCACCCTCACCAGCTTTGAGCGTAAAGCTCAGGAGGCGGGCCGCCGCGCCCACGACCTGACCTACCGCCGCAAGTAGGCTTGCACGGGTTCACACACAGCACGGGTTCATACAGTGTAGGATCGTGCGAGGCCGCACCGGCTCACTGCCTTACATATGAAGGAGGTGGGGCTCCCCTATACGGGGAGCCCCACCTCCTTTAATATATGCAATTTGGACTATATGTATATGCGGGCTTCACACCCAGCTATATCAAGCCAATTTATGCAATATAGGCTATACTGCCCAGTAAAAAAATATTTCTAGCCTGCACTATCCAGTGCTTCACGGGTCTGACGGTATAGCACCACCGCTGAGGAACGCTGGCTCGCCGCCGGGCGGGTGCCACGGGCAATGTGCACCACGTCGCCGGTCGAGCCGGCCGCAAACACGCACTCGGCCATGCCCAGCTTTACCTTCGCGTCCTCAACCTGACGCTGTAGCGCCGCAATCTGCTCCTGCTGTTCCTCCACGAGGGATTCCAGCTCAATAATGCGGCGAATACCCTCCAGGGAGACACCCTCCTGAGAGAGTTGCTGAATCTGTTGCAGGCGGTTCACATCACGCTGCGAGTAGCGGCGCGCCTTACCGGGTGCACGGGAGGGCTGAACCAGGCCAATACGGTCGTACTGGCGCAGGGTCTGCGGGTGCATGCCCGCCAGCTCAGCCGCCACAGAAATCACGAAAACCGGCAGGTCCACACTGTGCAACGGCTTGCTAGGGGACTTGGATGATTCTCGAGATGCCATGGTTTACTTCGCCTTCTTCAACAGATCCTTACGCGGGTTCTCCTGCGGTGCCAGTTTTACGAACTTATCGAATGCTTCCTGTGCCTCTGCGCTCAGCTCGGTGGGCAGAACGACCTCGGGGATGACCAGCAGGTCGCCATGGCCGCTCTTGGTTTTGAAGCCGCGGCCCTTAGCGCGCAGACGGCGACCAACCTGACCGGGGGCCAGGCGTAGCTTCACGGTGCTGGCATCGGGCAGGGGCACTTCGATAACACCGCCATCAACAGCCTCAGCCAGGGTGACGGGCGCACGCATGATCAGGTTATTCTCTTCACGGGAGTAGACCGAGTCATCGGAGACGCGCACCGTGACCTTCAGGTCGGTGCCGTGCAGACCCTTGCCGCGCAGGCGTACCTTCTGACCGTCCTTAATGCCGGCGGGGATGCGCGCCTCGGTGTGCGAGCCGTCCGGGAGGAACACGGTCACGTTTGCGCCAGTATAGGACTGGGCGAGGCTGATACGGGTGCTAGTCTTGCTTTCCTCGGGTGCCGCGTGCTGTGCGCCGCCGAAGCTACCGCCCCCCATGCCGCCGAAGTCGGCGCTGGTGAAGCCCGCAGTGCGTCGGCTGGAACCGCCGCCAAACATGCCACCCAGGCCGCCGAGCAAATCGTCCAGGTTAATGCCGCCTGCACCACCGCCGGTGGTGAAGGTGGTGTAACCGTTACCGCCACCGTATGCGTTACCGCCGGGGAAGCCGCCGAAGCCACCGTGCATTCCGGCTGCGCCGTAACGGCGGATCTGGTCATACTCCTCGCGCTGCTTCTTGTCGGAGAGCACGTCGTATGCTTCGGAGATCTCCTTGAACCTCTTCTCGGCCTGCTCGTCGCCGGGGTTCAGGTCCGGGTGGTACTTGCGGGAGAGCTTGCGGTACGCCTTCTTGATGTCATTTTCGCTTGCGTCTTCACTGACACCCAGTGCCTTGTAAAAGTCGTCAGTTATCCAGTTTTCACTTGCCATGTGTATTTTCTCCTCTCGCGATGATGCGCCGCCCTCCTCGGTTACGGGACGGCTTGCAGGGGCACCGCGTACTTATCTTAATACTCTATATAAAAGTTTAGTCTACTTGACTCAATTTTGGAAGGGCTGAGCCAAAAATAGCGTCCCTGCAAGCCTTCTCATCGCCATCGCCGCTCACCACAGCACGGGCAAACACCCCGGACAAACAGTACGGGGTGAAACAGCGCCAGCAAACAGCTCGGGTAAACGACAGGCGGGCACTCCCCCGCTGGGAGAGCACCCGCCTGTCGTTAGTTATTCAGCTGATGATAGCCGAGCTCCTTACGGCGCGACGGCCACAGCAACCTGAGCGGTGCGAACCACGCGGTCGTTCACGCGGTAGCCATAGCGCAGAACTATGGAGACATGATCCTCAGCCACCTCGTCGGTGGGCTGCTGCAGGACAGCTTCGTGAATGTTCGGATCGAAGGCATCGCCTACCTCGCCGAAACGCTCCACGCCCTGCTTGTCGAGTAGCTCTTCGAGCTTGGTGGCAATGGAGGCGAAGGGTCCTTCCTGCAGGTCACCGTGCTTACGTGCGGCGTCGATATCATCGAACACCGGTAGCAGGGAGCTAACCAGGTCGCTAATTACGAAGAGTCGCAACTGCTCCTTTTCGCGGGCGGTGCGGTTCTTGTAGTTGGTGAACTCGGCCTGCAGGCGAAGCAGGGAGTCCAGGCGCTCTGCGGCGAGTGCCGCATCGGCGGATTCTGCCTCGACGGCCTCCTGGAGCTCAGCCTCCACGGCCTCGGCTGCTTCAGCCGCCTCTTCGGCGGTGTCGCCAGCTTCGGGGTGGCCTTCCGCTGCGGGGGCGTTGAACGCCTCCTCCAGCGGGTCGGGGGTGGTGTTTTCCTGCTCAGCCATGATTACTTCTTCTCGTCTTCGTCGATAACCTCGGCGTCGACAACGTCCTCGTCAGCGGCGGGCTTGGACTCGGATGCCTCAGCCTGTGCTGCTGCGTAGAGTGCCTCACCCAGCTTGGACTGGGATGCCTGCAGCTTCTCGAATGCGGACTTCACAGCTGCGTCGTCGTCGCCCTCGAGTGCCTTCTTCAGCTCGTCGACATCGCCCTGAACGGAGGTCTTGACATCCTCGGGCAGCTTGTCGCCGTTCTCCTTCAGGAGCTTCTCGACGGAGTATGCAACGGACTCAGCTGCGTTGCGGGTGTCAGCAGCCTCGCGGCGTGCCTTATCCTGCTCGGCGTGTGCCTCTGCGTCCTTGACCATGCGGTCGATGTCGTCCTTGGAGAGGGAGGTACCGCCGGTGATGGTCATGGACTGCTCAGCGCCGGTGCCCTTGTCCTTTGCGGAGACGTGGACGATGCCGTTTGCGTCGATGTCGAAGGTGACCTCAATCTGGGGCACGCCACGGGGTGCGGGGGCGATGCCGGTCAGCTCGAAGG
>CAUQVM010000006.1:0-32048 GCA_963521575.1 uncultured Rothia sp. | reverse complement strand
GGATTGACCCTCAGATTAGAAAATCTTACGGTGCGTAAGAAATTCTAAAGATAGTTTTTCGTTACCTCAGGCCACGCGTTCAATCGGCCCGCATACAACCCTTATAGGGGCGTACACACCGCCAGTCCCGCACGGGTCAGGCCGTCGAACACGAGCCGCACAAAGGACAATCCTTCATGGCACAGCACACCGATACTTCGGGAACCACCCCGGAAACTGCCCCCGACGAGGGCGAACTCAAGCGTGGACTCTCAGCCCGCCACATGCAAATGATCGCCATCGGCGGCGCAATTGGCACCGGCCTGTTCGTCGCCTCCGGCAAGACCATCTCCACCGCCGGACCCGGCGGTGCAATCCTCGCCTACGGACTCATCGGCATCATGGTGCTCTTCCTCATGCAGTCCCTGGGTGAAATGGCTGCACACTTACCCGTACCCGGTGCCTTCCAAACCTACGCCGGGCGTTACGTTTCGCCTTCCTTCGGCTTCGCAATGGGCTGGAACTACTGGTTCAACTGGGCGATTACCGTCGCCGCCGAGCTTGTCGCCGTGGGTGAGGTGATGAGATATTGGTTCCCCGACGTCCCATCCTGGGTGTGGGCGGCCGGCTTCCTCGTGCTACTGACCGGCATTAACGCCCTCTCCGCGCGCTCCTACGGTGAAAGCGAGTTCTGGCTCGCCACCATTAAGGTCGTCACCGTGGTCGTATTCCTCATCGCCGGTATTGCCATGATCTTCGGCATCCTGGGCGGCAGCTCACCCGGCACCTCCAACTGGACCACCGGCGACGCCCCCTTCGTGGGCGGTGCACCCGCCGTTCTCGCCATCTTTATGGTCGCCGGCTTCTCCTTCCAGGGCACCGAAATGATCGGTGTGGCCGCCGGCGAATCGAAAAACCCGCGCCGTGACGTGCCGCGCGCACTGACCAGCGTGTTCTGGCGTATTATGCTCTTCTACATTGGTGCAATGGTCGTTATCGGCTTCCTGATTCCCTACACCGATCCGAACCTGCTCACCGCAGCCGACGGAAACGTCAACATCTCTCCGTTCACCCTCATCTTCGAACGCGCCGGTATTGCCTTTGCCGCAGCCATTATGAACGCGGTGATTCTCTCCGCCGTGCTCTCCGCTGGCAACTCGGGCCTGTACGTGTCGGCCCGTATGCTCTTCTCGCTCGCGCAGGAGGGCAAGGCCCCGAAGATTTTCACCCGCATTAACTCCGGCGGCGTACCCATGAACGCACTACTGGCCACCGCCGCCGTGGGTGCCTTCGGCTTCATCTCCGCGCTAGTTTCCCCAGACGGCGCGTACCTGTGGCTCGTGAACGTCTCCGGCCTGGCTGGATTCATCACCTGGGTGGGCATCGCCGTAGCGCACTTCCGCTTCCGCCGCGCCTACCTGAAGCAGGGACACAGTCTGAAGGACCTGCCGTACGTGGCACCCTTCTTCCCGGTAGGCCCGATTATTGCCTTCCTCATGTGTCTGGTCGTGATTGGCGGCCAGAACTACGAGGCATTCATCAGTGGCGACTGGGTGGGCGTACTCAGCTCCTACATCGGTCTGCCCGTGGTGGCTGCCGTGTGGCTGGGACACCGCTTGGTGAACCGTGACCGCCTGATTCCGCTGGAAGATATGGATGTCAGCGGTGTTGACGTGGAGGCCGCCAAGTAGGCTTCGTCAGGTTCCGGTACCTTCCACCACAACCAGCGGAGAACAGGATGAGAACCGACTGATACGTAACGAGCCGCCGGCTGCCCCCCCAAACGGGGGAGTCGGCGGCTCGTTGGTATATACAGTATTTCCACCGGCATATCGATATTGGTATCTTAAAGCGGGTATCTCGAAGCGAAGCCACAGTGTGGAGCCTTCCGCCAATTGTGCGGTAAAGGCCCCCGCAAATGCTAGGGTGGAGGGCATGCAGACAAACCCAAATAATGCCATCCAGAACCATCTCGGCACCCCGCAGGAGAATACCCCGGAACACTCCGCCATTGACAGCGTGCACCGCGTGGTCAATGTGTGCGCCGTAGCAATTCGCAACCGCGAGGGGCTGGTACTTACCGTCCGCAAGAAGGGCAGCGAGGGATTCATGATGCCCGGCGGTAAACCCGAACCTGACGAGGCTCCTGTACAGACCGCCTGCCGCGAAGTAAGCGAAGAAATCGGCCTCATAACCACCCCCGAACGCATGCACTACCTCGGGACACTTGAGGCGCCCGCTCTCAACGAGGCCGGCTTTACCGTATGCGCCAAAACCTTCGAATACGCACCCACTGAGGAACAGCAGGCGCGGCTCGCTACGCTGAGCCCCCGCGCCGAAATTACCGAGCTACGCTGGGTCAACCCCGCCATGACCGCCACCTCCGACGTACTCGCGCAAGCCCCGCTCAATACCGAGCGAATCTTCCCGCTCCTGGCCAGTACACCTCAGCCCTAGAGGGCGCATCAGAGGGCTTTAAACCTGCCGCGCAACCGACACACATGCGGCATACAGGTGCATCCTGTACCCTCAACAGCAGAAAACTCATTAACCACCGCGGACGGGGAAGCGCAACGCAGCGCCTACTCCACCGTATCCCATACCGTAATTCAAGGAGAATCCCATGAAGAAGACCGACTACAACCTCGCCGTCTACTGCGGAGCACGCTCCGGCAACGATCCGCTCTTTACCGAACGCGCCCGCGAGCTCGGTACCCTCTGCGCACAGAATAATATTGGCCTGGTCTATGGCGGGGGTGGCACCGGCCTCATGGGCACCGTTGCGGGCGCCACCCTGGACGCGGGCGGAGTTGTTTACGGCGTAGTCACCCACCACCTCATCGGCCTGGAGGGTGTGTACCCCGGCCAGACCACCCTCGACATTGTGGACACCATGCACCAGCGCAAGATCGCCATGATCGAAAAGGCGGATGCATTCGTTGCCATGCCCGGCGGCCCCGGCACCCTGGAGGAATTCTTCGAGGTGTTCAGTTGGCATTTCCTGGGCATCCACTCCAAGCCGGTGGCGCTGCTGAACGTAAACGGTTACTGGGATAAACTCATCGACGCGATGCGCTACATGGCCTCGACCGGTCTACTGAATGAGCGTTACCTGGACGAGCTAATTATTGCCACGACCCCCGAGGAACTACTGGATGCGCTCGCTAAGAATCTGAAGCTCTGTGCCGAGACAGAGACCCATCTTGTAGTAGAGGCTGACGACTAAGCACTCAAATACTGCGGAAACGTAGCGGATAAGGAGAAATATCGTGTCAGTAGAACCCGGGCAGGCGCGCACCCTGCTCCTGACTTACTTCGGGCCGTTCCCCGGCGTGCCCGTCAACCCCACGTTCGCACTCGCTACGGGTACCCGCCGTCTGCTGGCCGAGATGCGCCCCGATCTGCAGGTCATCACCCGCGAGCTACCCGTCAGCTATGACGGCTCCAGTATCGCCTTACGCGGGGCTCTACAAGAAACGCGCCCGGACGCGCTCATTAGCCTGGGCGTAGCCGTTGGTCGCGAGGCGGTCAGCCTCGAAAAGGTCGCCATTAATCTGGATTCCGCCGGTATTGAAGACAACGACGGGCAGATGCGCTGCGACGAGCCCATTGCTCCCGGTGGGCAGGAAGCCTACTTTTCCACCCTACCGGTGCGCGAAACTTACGAACGCTTGCGCGCGGTCGGGGAACCCGTCGAAATCTCGTACACTGCAGGGACCTATGTATGCAACCACGTGTTCTATGAGGGGCAGCGCATCAGTCGCGAGCTTGGGTTGAGTATCCCCGCCGGGTTCGTGCACGTGCCAGCCACCCGCCCCGACGGGGAACCGCTCGAAGACTCCGCCGCCGAGCTAACGGCCCACCGCGAGACAGGGGGAGTCGTGCGCGATCAGCGGGGTGTGCCGACCCTGCCCGAGGGCACCGTGGTACGCATCATTGCGGAGATTGCCTCAGACGCCCTGCTCGCAGTGGACTAGCGGTACGGGGCTTAGCTAGAACTCAGAAGATGCAACAAAACCGCCGGACAGCCTCCCGATTTGGGAGCCTAACCGGCGGTTTTGCTCATCCGCACACCCGAACCCGGGATGCGCGGTGTACCTGCGCAGAACCCTTACTTGGTACGGTTCTTCAGGTAGTAGTCAATTAGCGAGGCGGTCGAAGAATCCTGACGTTCCAGAACCTCGCGGTCACCCTCAATGGCGGGAACCAGGTCCAGAGCCAGCTTCTTACCCAGCTCAACACCCCACTGGTCGAAGGAATCAATACCCCACACAACACCCTGAACCAAGGTAATGTGCTCGTACAGGGCAATCAGGGAACCCAGAACGCGCGGGGTCAGGCGCGGAGCCATAATGGAGGTCGAGGGGCGGTTGCCGCTGAAGATACGCGCATTGACCACGTGCTCGGCGGTACCCTCGGCGCGCACCTCCTCCTCGGTCTTACCGAAGGCCAGAGCCTGCGACTGAGCGAAGAAGTTTGCCAGGAACAGCTCGTGAACATCCTGCTCGCCATCCTTGGTCGGGTGGACCGGGTTAGCGAAGGCTAGGAAGTCCGCGGGAATCAGGCGGGTGCCCTGGTGAATCAGCTGGTAGAAGGCATGCTGGCCGTTGGTGCCGGGCTCGCCCCAGAAGACCTCGCCGGTATCGTAGGTGACGAAGGAGCCGTCCGCACGCACGGACTTGCCGTTAGACTCCATGGTCAGCTGCTGCAGGTAGGCGGGGAAGCGGTGCAGGTACTGGTCGTAGGGCAGGACCGCGTGGGTCTCTGCACCCAGGAAGTTCACGTTCCAGATGTTTAGCAGACCCATCAGAACGGGGACGTTCTTCTCGAAGGGCGCGGTGCGGAAGTGCTCGTCCATGGCGTGGAAACCGGCCAGGAAATCGGCAAAGACCTTCGGGCCCAGCACGATAGCTAGGGAGGTACCGATAGCGGAGTCCACGGAGTAGCGGCCACCAACCCAGTCCCAGAAACCGAAGGCATTCTCAGGGTCGATGCCGAATGCGGCAACCTTGTCAAGCGCGGTGGAGACGGCCACGAAGTGCTTAGCCACGGCCTCGGATGCATCCTTGCCCTCCAGGACACCAGCCTCGGTCAGGGAAGAGATGAGCCATTCGCGGGCCACGCGGGCGTTGGTCAGGGTCTCCAGAGTTCCGAAAGTCTTGGATGCGACAATGAACAGGGTGGTCTCGGGGTTTAGGTCGGAGACCTTCTCAGCTACGTCGGTCGGATCAATATTGGAGATGAAGCGTGCGGTGATACCGGCATCGGCGTAGGGCTTGAGGGCCTCGTACACCATGACCGGACCGAGGTCGGAGCCGCCGATACCAATATTTACGACGGTCTCAATGCGCTTTCCGGTCACACCGGTCCATTCGCCATTGCGCACGCGCTCGGCGAAGGCGTAAATCTTCTTCAGTACGGCATGAACATCAGCATCAACGTCCTGGCCGTCAACGGTCAGGCCGGGGGAGTAGCCTTCGGGGCGGCGCAGGGCGGTGTGCAGCACAGCGCGGTCCTCGGTAACGTTAATGTGCTGGCCGGAGAACATAGCCTCGCGGGCCTGTTCCAGCTTGACCTCCTCGGCGAGCTTGAGTAGCAGCTCAACGGTCTCGTCGGTAATGAGGTTCTTGGAAAGGTCGACGTGCAGTTCGTCGGCGGTGAAGCTGAGCTTCTGAGCGCGAGCGGGATCGGCAGCAAACCATTCGCGCAGGTTCGGAGTGAGGCCCTGGTGGTGAGTAGACAGGGCCGACCATGCGGAGGTAGTCGTAGGGTCAATCGAAGTAGTCATGTTTCCATTCTCTTATTTTCGGGTGCCTATGTCACCTCTTATCGGGGTGATATATGCCGATATGGCGAAAAAATCGAAAGCTGGCACCCTTGCCGCAGAACACCGATCGAAAGCCAACACCAATTAAATAATGCGCATTAGTGCAAAAATAATACGGGTTGAATTAGGAGCAAACACACACTAATTCTCAGGTTGAGAATGATTTAGTAGGTGCTAGACTTGGAAAATATTATCCGGAGGCTCAGAAATACCTAGTGGAAGCCGTGCAGAAACACCCTTATGTTTGCGGCTGTCCCTCACCTCCAGCGCTCCGCCCGGTACGACATGGCGCCGACTCCTTTTATTAAGGAACCGTGCGCGAGGGGCGCGGGCAACACTCAACTCAACACTCAGGACAACCTCATATGGCTTTCAAGCTTCTTCAGGGGATTCGTACGCCCAAAAACGGTTCGAATCCTCCTTACGAGTCTTTCCTGGAAAGTCGCGGCTTTCGCCCGGAAATCCAGGGTCTTCGCGCCTTCGCAGTTCTCCTCGTCGTGATCTACCACGTGTGGGTCGGCAAGGTTTCCGGTGGCGTGGACGTCTTCCTCTTCATTTCCGCCTTCCTGCTTTCGCTCTCCTTTATGCGTAAGATCAACGAAGGCAAGCCCCTCAACCTGCTGACCTACTGGACGCACGTTTTCACACGTCTGCTACCGGCCGCCTCGGTCGTCATCCTGCTGACCCTGGCCGGTTGCGTCCTCGTGTTATCGCCGACCATCTGGAGCTCACGCGCCGTGGATGCGCAGGCCTCTCTGTTCTACTGGCAGAACTGGAACCTTGCCAATAATTCGGTGAACTACTTCGCTTCCGATACCGGCGGCAAATCGCCCTTCCTACATTTCTGGTCGCTGTCTATTCAGGGCCAGATCTTCCTACTCTGGCCGCTTCTCTTTGCTCTCAGCGCCCTGCTCGTAAAGAAGGTGCGCCTCAAGCCCGTACTGGCCGCCGTGCTGGTTTTCGGCCTGGTCTTCGCCGTCTCCTTCGCCTTCTCCGTTTGGGAGACCAAGAACTATGCCGCCTACGCCTACTTTGACACCCGCACCCGCCTCTGGCAGTTCGCCGTCGGCACCCTGCTGGCCATCATGACCCTCAAGTGGAAGCCCACCCACGTGGGCACCCGCGTGGTTATGGGCTGGATCGGTACCATCGGCCTGATCACCGGCGGCGCCGTATTACCCGTCGAGAAGGCTTTTCCCGGCTTCCTGGCCCTATGGCCGATTCTCTCCGGCGCGCTAGTCATTATCGCTGGCCGAACCGACCACAAATTCGCCGTGGACCGCCTGCTAACCTCCAAGCCGCTGTTGAACATGGGCAATATCTCTTACGCCCTGTACCTGGTGCACTGGCCGCTGCTCGTGCTCTACAGCGCTGCCGTGGGCAAGGCCCGAGTTTCCTTCCTTGAAGGAACCGTGCTGAATGTTGCATCCATCGGCCTGGCCTGGCTGCTGAGCCGCTACGTTGAGAAGCCGCTACGCGCGGCCTGCGATAATTTCGTGCCCAAGCTCGCCTCCGCCGTGCGCATTAAGCGCCCCGTGAGCGTGCGCCCCTGGATTAGCAATGTAGCCTTTGTGGCCGTCATCCTGGCCGTCATGAGCGCCCCCGTGCTCGGTAGCCACGCCTGGGCCGAAAACCGTGACGCCCATGTGATTCGTACCGCCATGACCAGTGTTAAGACCGACGGCGCCGTCTACGTCGGTGCACGTGCCGTCACTCAGGGCTGGGACTCCGTGGACGCTGAGGCGGTCCCGAAGAACGCAACACTGACTAGCCTCTTTGTCGATTGGGGTAGCGGTTGTAAGGGGTCCTTCCCCCTGGTCCGTGAGAAGCTCGAATCCAGCTGCGGATACGTCAAGAACGCCTCCGATGATGCGCCGCTAATCGCGGTTGTGGGTAGCTCACACGCCCTGCAGAAGAGTGATGTCATAGGTGAAATCTCCAAGCGGGTGGGCGCCAACCAGCTAAACCTGCTGGAGACCGGCTGTCCCTACCCCTTCGCAACCCCCGAGGGTTACCTCAACGAGCGTAAGAAGCGCTGCATCGCCTTCAGCGAGAATGCGACCGCAGAGATTCTGGCGGCCAAACCCTCCACCGTGGTGCTAATCTCCACCACTACCGGAAAGACCGCCCAGGAGGAGGTTGCCGACCCTGCCCTGGACGAGACACTCCGCCAGTTCACTGACGCGGGCATCCAGGTTATTGGTATTCGCGATAAGCCGCGCTTTGCGGCCGATATGTACCTGTGTGCCACCAAATCCGAGAACCCCGAGGACTGCTCCGAACCGATCGAGGCCAAGTACGGTGAAGACCCGGCCGCTCCGATCTTTGCTAAGTACGCCGACCGCGGTGCTTACCTGATCGACCTGAAGGATGTATACTGCCCCAACGGCCAGTGCTCGGTGGTTCAGGGCAACGTATACATGTACGCCGACTCGAATCACCTGACGAACGTGTACGAAGCGATCCTGGCCGATATCATCTACGAACGCGCCATTGCCGAGGGCTGGAACCCCAAGGGCTTTAACGCCGGTATGGCCACCGAGTAGCTTAAGTACCCGTGGTATAATTCGATCGGTTGTATGTGTGCCCCCTCCCGTTTTTCGGGAGGGGGTGTTTTACGTTATTCGGGATTCGTGACCCGATTAAAGCTTCGGGCAACGTACGCTACCTCAGCTACATTATTGGAAGGGGCACCCGGTACGGGGGAGTAGAGTAAAAAGCATGCATGATTCAGTACAGACCGCATCCTCCGACACCAAACCTGCATCTGCCCGCTACCTCGCGATCTCCCGATCCGGTGAGACCCTAAGCAACCCGGATGGCACCGTACACTACCTGGGCGCTGTACCCGAGGCATTGGGCGGCGGGGAGACACCCTCCGAAGGTGATGCGCCCTCCCAGGCGCAGGCGACCGGATCCGCCCTGCTCGCCCGCACCGTGTTGCGGCCTAGCCCCGTACTCGATGCGACCGCGGGCGGGAACACTGCCCGGGATGCCGCCGAGAATACGGATGAGAAGACGTACCAGGTGCATGCCCTATACTGCGAGGACGAAACGCTGCAGGCTATTGCCGCCACCCTGCAGGAGGCAGGGGAGGAGGTGAGGGTCTCTACGAATGGTTTCCGCTACTACCCGGTGCACGCCGACCCACTTGGACGCGCCCGCTATGCCGCCGCTCTGGCATGGCGCGACTACCTCATTGAGATGCGCTACTCCGCTTACACGGGCGAAGAGGCGCCGCTCGGCCGCAAGGGAATTCGCCGTACCGTGGAAGGCGAGATGGTGTTCCCCCGTATCGAACCGGCCGTTATGGCGCTGGTAATCAGCCGCGAGGGGCAACAGATCCTGCTAGCCAATAACCGCCAGTGGCACCCCAACCGCTTTGCCCTCATCGCCGGGTTCGTGGACCCCGGCGAAAACCTGGAGGAGGCCACCGCACGCGAGGTCTACGAGGAGACCGGCCTGCGTGTGTTACGCAGTGAGTATCGCATGAGCGATGTGTGGCCCTTCCCGCGCTCACTCATGATCTGCTACCGGGTCACCGTGGACGAACGTGAACCCATCGTGCACCACGACGGCGAGATTCGCTCGGCACGCTGGTTTACCGCACCCGCTCTGCGCGAGGCTATCGCCCTTTCGGAACAGCGCGGGAACAGCGGGCAGGATGACCCAGCCAAACTGGAGCTACCCGGCACTAATGCAGTAGCCCGCCGCATGATTGATGACTGGCTCGCCGAAAAGCCCTAGTGATACACTGGTAGCTGAGCCCAACGGAGGGGGTCTGTTTTGCCATGCCCGCACGCGCCTCGCCGTATTGGTTCAGCGCCTGCCCAATCCCACCCGCCTAGTGAACGGGAGGGCGACCGCAACAACCCCGCGACGATATCTCTCAAGACGTCGCCCCACGACCCCTGCGCGTTATCGGACCTTCGCGCCCGGAGCGCCCTCACGGCGGGTAGGATTATCCCCTAGATTTAAGCGAGAAACTTTACGCATGTCTGAAAATACCGCTTCGCGCCCCGACCTTCGTAATGTGGCCATCGTGGCACACGTGGACCACGGCAAGACCACCATCGTCGACGCGATGCTGCAGCAGACCCACGCCTTCTCTGCCCACGCAGATGTTGAAGACCGAGTCATGGACTCCGGCGACCTCGAAAAGGAAAAGGGTATCACCATCCTCGCCAAGAACACCACCGTGTTCTATAACGGTCCCTCCGCCAACGGTGAGACCATCACTATTAACGTGGTTGACACCCCTGGCCACGCCGACTTTGGCGGCGAGGTGGAGCGCGGCCTGTCCATGGTCGACGGCGTGGTGCTACTCGTGGATGCCTCCGAGGGCCCGCTGCCCCAGACCCGTTTCGTGCTGCGTAAGGCACTGGCTGCCAAACTACCCGTAATCCTCGTGGTGAACAAGGTCGACCGCCCCGACTCTCGTATTGAAGAGGTTGTTGGCGAGTCCATGGACCTGCTACTGGGCCTGGCCTCCGACCTGGCCGATGAGGTTCCCGACCTGGATCTGGACGCCGTGCTGAACGTTCCGGTGGTGTACGCCTCCGGTAAGGCCGGCGCCGCCTCCCTGAACCAGCCCGCCGACGGCCAGCTGCCTGACAACGATGACCTTGAGCCGCTGTTCAAGACCATTATTGAGCACGTGCCCGCCCCCACCTACAACCCCGACGAGGTACTGCAGGCACACGTGACCAACCTGGATTCCTCCCCGTTCCTGGGCCGTCTGGCGCTGGTCCGTATCTTCAACGGCACCCTGAAGAAGGGCCAGACCGTCGCGTGGGCACGCCACGACGGCGAGATTAAGAACGTGCGCATTTCCGAGCTGCTGGCCACCAAGGCCCTCGAGCGTGTACCCGCTGAGTCCGCCGGCCCCGGCGAGATTGTGGCAGTGGCCGGTATCGAGGACATCACCATCGGTGAGACCCTGACCGACGCTGAGAACCCCAAGCCCCTACCGCTCATTAAGGTGGACGACCCCGCCATCTCCATGACCATCGGTATTAACACCTCCCCGCTGGCCGGCCGTGTTAAGGGTGCCAAGGTTACCGCACGCCAGGTGAAGGACCGTCTGGACCGCGAGCTGATCGGTAACGTCTCCATTAAGGTTCTTCCCACCCAGCGCCCCGACGCCTGGGAGGTTCAGGGCCGTGGCGAGCTGGCTCTGGCCATCCTTGTGGAGCAGATGCGCCGTGAAGGCTTCGAGCTGACCGTGGGTAAGCCCCAGGTGGTCACCAAGACCATTGATGGCAAGGTCTACGAGCCCATGGAACACATGATTATTGACGTGCCCGAGGAGTACCTGGGTGCCGTTACCCAGCTAATGGCTGCACGTAAGGGCCGCATGGAGAACATGGCAAACCACGGCACCGGCTGGGTCCGCATGGAGTTTGCCGTGCCCGCTCGCGGCCTGATTGGCTTCCGCACCCAGTTCCTGACCGAGACCCGCGGCGCCGGTATTTCTTCCTCGTACTCGATTGAGCACGAGCCCTGGGCTGGCGACATTGAGTACCGCACCAACGGTTCGCTGATTGCCGACCGCGCCGGCGTGGTGACCCCCTACGCGATGATTAACCTGCAGGAGCGCGGCACCTTCTTCGTGGAGCCCACCTCCGAGGTGTACGAGGGCATGATTGTTGGTATGAACTCCCGTGCCGACGACATGGAAGTGAATATCACCAAGGAAAAGAAGCTGACCAATATGCGTTCTTCGACCGCGGACAACTTCGAAAACCTGACCCCGCCGAAGAAGCTGACCCTCGAAGAGTCCCTCGAATTCGCCCGCGAAGACGAGTGCGTTGAGGTAACCCCCGAGGCCATCCGTATTCGTAAGGTTATCCTGGACTCCAATGAGCGCGTGCGCGAATTCCGTCGCCGCGCCCGCGCTAACGACTAAAGCCGCCGCGCCTGCGCCGAGCGTTCGCTTAGCGTCAGCCAGTCAAGCCGCCGCTTCCCTCACCGCGTGTCACCTTAGGGGCACCGTGAAGGACGCGGCGGCTTCGCGTTAGCCACCCACCCCTGCCACCGGGGAAGGGAATCCCGCGTGCCGTGTAAGATAAAACCGTGCGTGCCTTGAAGGCGCACCCAGCCCCGTCTGTGACGAGAGAGAAAGCCCGTGCCCGAGAACACTCAGCCTAATACCGCGACCCCCAGCTATCCCGTGCAGGGTGAGCGCATCGCGCCCGGCTCCCGCCGCGATTTGCTGCCCAATAACTACAAGCCTGAGCAATCACGCATTCTTTTTGTGCATGCGCATCCCGACGATGAGACCTCCTCAACCGGTGCCACCATGGCCTACTACTCGCAGAAGGGGGCTAAGGTATATCTTCTGACCGCGACCCGTGGCGAACTGGGCGAAGTTATCCCGTCGGATCTGCAGTACCTGGAGGTGGGTAAACCCGGTTGCGCTGATAACGGCGAGGGGCTGGGGGAGTACCGCGAGGGAGAGTTGGCGAAGGCTATTAAGGCTCTGGGCGTGACGAAGCAGTTCTTCCTGGGACAGGAGCCCGCCAGTGCGCCGGGCGTACCGAGGCTATATCGCGACTCCGGCATGGCTTGGGGGCCGGATGGCAAGCCCGTGGCTAACCCAGTCGCATCCGAGGACTCGCTGACCGCTCAGCCGCTCGAGCAGCAGGCGCAGGCCGTCGTTGCTGCACTTCGGGCCATCCGCCCCGACGTTCTGGTCACCTATGATGCCGATGGAGGCTACGGCCATCCCGACCACGTGTGTGTGCATCAGATGGTCGAGCGTGCCCTGCAACTACTGGGTGAGGACGAGGCGCGTCCCATTCTCACCTGGGGTATTGAGGGTGAGTATGATCCCGCCGATACCCGTGTGCAGTCTGCCGTGTACGGTGACGGCACCGCTAAGCGTCAGGCAATGGAAGCGCATCGCACCCAGATTACGGTACTTGACGAGAAGACCTTTGAGTACTCCAATAAAGTGCCGCAGAAGATTTCTGCGGTGGAGACCTACCGCGTGCTCGACGGCGATCCGAGTCGCACGGTACACCCGCAACCGCAGGAGGCGGGGCTTGCCTCCACTATGGTTACCGCTTCGATTCTGGGCGCGGTAGCGGGTATTGCGGGCTCAATTTACCACGCCTGGGTGTTCTATGCGGGGGATGCAGCCCTGCCGGTGGGTCTGCTCGTTGCATACCTGACGGTCTTCTTTACCGCCCTGTGGTGCACCCTATCGTCGCGCCGCGGGTCGGCTGCCGCAATTGTAGCTACGATGGTGTTCCTGACCGTCTACGTTTTGGCGTACGGTCGAGCCGATTCACCGTTTGTTCTGGTGAATCCGGGGCATTCGGCGATTGGCCTGTACGGTGCCCTGTGGTGGTTCGGTGCTCCGGTGGCGGCAATGGCGGGCATGCTTGCTTACACGCGGGCTCGCGTGAAAGATGCACAGTTCTTTTCGGCGCGTTCTGCACATCAGCGTGCACGTGCGAAGGCTGAGTCTGCCGGTAAATAGGACAGAAAAAGTATGCGTTAATCCGGGTTTTTCACCGCTGAGAAATAGAGGTGAGCTCATCCAAAAAATCATGTGATGAAGATTTCATTTTTGGTGAATATTTATTTTTATCAGCGTTTGACTAGTGGAAATACTTAAAAATAACAGGGCAGGCTAGCCTAAAAAATAGAGGTTATTCTGCGCCTACTCCCTGTCTTCTGCGCCACGAAAATACTGTAAAACACCCCACACACGATAGACTTATACACAGACTTCCCCGCCGAGCACCGCGTACTCGGCGGTTTACTCTGCAGACCCTGCCCTGGGAAGGCGACCCGCAGACCGGCGGGCACAGGGCGCACAGCTGAAGAAAGGCACCGACCCATGACCTACGTTATTGCGCTCCCTTGCGTGGATGTCAAAGACCGCGCCTGCGTGGAAGAATGCCCCGTGGACTGCATCTACGAGGGTGACCGTACCCTCTACATCCACCCCGACGAGTGCGTGGACTGCGGTGCCTGCGAGCCTGTCTGCCCCGTAGAAGCCATCTACTACGAAGACGACGTTCCCGAAGAATGGTCCGAGTACATTAGCGCCAACGCAGACTTCTTCGATGACCTGGGCTCCCCGGGCGGCGCCGCCAAGCTCGGCCCCACCGGCAAGGATGTCCCCTTCATCGCTGCACTGCCCCCGCAGGGCGAGTAGTACCCGGCTGCGGCTACCGTAGAAGCCAGAGTGAAAAAGAGCCCCCATCCTACCTGAAGCCCCTCGCGGGCGCAGACGTGGAATGGGGGCTCTTGTCCTATGCGGGCCGGGGGCGTGGGCGTTAGACTGAAATGACGAAGAACCATCCCCGACCACAGGTGACACTATGACTTACGGCCTGAACCTGCCCGAATATCCCTGGGAGACACTCGCTCCCTATCGCGCCACCGCCGCAGCGCACCCGGACGGCCCGGTGGACCTGTCCATTGGCACCCCCGTCGACCCGACTCCCGAGCTGATTCGCCGCGCCCTAGCTGAGGCCTCCAATGCGCCCGGCTACCCGACTACCCACGGCACCCCCGCCCTACGCGAGGCCATTGCCGAGTGGTTCGCACGCCGTCGCGGCGTGCAGGGTCTGGATCCAGCCGCCATTATGCCCACCGTTGGTTCGAAAGAGCTCGTGGCCTGGCTTCCGTTCCTGCTGGGTCTAGGGCCCGGTGATGTGGTCGTCTACCCGCCTGTCGCCTACCCCACCTATGATATGGGTGCACGCTTTGCTCGTGCCGAATCCGTGCCCGCCGATAGCCTCGATGAGCTGGATGCGGACACGCGCAGTCGCGTGAAGCTCATCTGGGTGAATTCGCCGGCTAACCCGAACGGCATCGTCCGATCTGTTGAACAGCTACGAGAGATTGTGGCTCAGGCCCGCGAAATCGGTGCCGTGGTCGCCTCCGATGAATGCTACGCCGAACTCGGCTGGGGCGCGTGGGATGAGGCGCGCGGCGGTGAGCCCGTGCCCTCCATCCTGGATCCGCGCGTGTGCGATGGTGATTTCACCGGCCTGTTCGCCGTGTACTCGCTCTCTAAGCAGTCAAACTTGGCCGGCTACCGTGCCGCGTTTATTGCCGGTGCGCCGGAGCTCATTCCGAACCTCATTAACAGCCGTAAGCACGCAGGCATGATTGTGCCCGCACCCGTGCAGGCCGCCATGATTGCCGCCCTGGGGGACGAGGTGCACGTCACCGCGCAGAAGAATCTGTACCGCGCCCGCCGCGAGGTGCTTGAAGAGGCGATTACCGCTGCCGGTGGACGCATTGAGGGCTCCGAAGCCGGTCTGTACCTGTGGACCACTTTTGGTGAGTCTACCTGGGATTCCATTGGCCGCCTGGCGCAGCTGGGCATTATCGCCGGCCCCGGTGTGTTCTACGGTGAGGATGGCGAGGGCTACGTGCGTATTGCGCTGACCGCCTCCGATGAGGCCGTGGCCAAGGCCGCTGAGCGTTTGAAGGCTTCTGCCGCCAAATAAGCTGGGGTCACCTGGGTTTTCTGGCTTTACCTGTCTGCGGTACCGTCTACCCCGGGCCCTCTAGATCTCGATAGGGCAATAAAAAAGCCCCCGCCCCCTCCTTAAGAAAGGGGAGAGCGGGGGGGGCTTTTCGTATGCACCGGTCGGGGCTCGAGAAGCCGGATGGCTACTTGCGCTTGCCGGGGAGCACGAACATCTGAAGGGTCGGCGGGTTCGGGTTGTCGATCTCGCCGGGGATCAGCTCGCGGGTCACCTTCGCGGAGGTGCGCGAGGAGAGGCGGTCGGTAATGCCGGTTGCCAGGGCGGTCAGCGCGAAGTTCACGATAATGAACAGGGCCGCTGCCAGTAGCAGGGTCTGCAGCACGTTGCCGTCACCGGAACCGATGCGGCGGGCCGAAGCCAGCAGCTCGGGGTAGGAGATGATGTAACCCAGTGCGGTATCCTTCAGAATCACCACGAACTGGCTCAGCATGGAGGGCATCATCGCGGTGAAGGCCTGCGGGATCAGGATCTGGCGCAGGGTCTGGCCGGGGGTCAGACCAATCGCCAGGCCAGCTTCACCCTGGCCACGGGGTAGCTGGCGCACACCCGAACGCAGTAGCTCGGCAATCACCGAACCGTTGTACAGGGTCAGACCAATAACCACGGCGATGAAGGGTAGCTGGGCCGGGGGAAGGCCGCTGTACTTACCCAGGAACAGCCAGAAGAAGATCATCATGATCAGCACGGGCACGGCGCGGAAGAACTCCACAACTACGGTACCGAACCAGCGCAGGGTGCGGTGCTGGGAAAGTCGGGCAATACCGAAAAGCATGCCAAAGGCAATCGAAGTGACCACCGAAATGGCTGCGGCCGACAGGGTTGCGCCCAGGCCCGGCAGGTAGTAGGAGGCCCAAGCGCGGGCGGTGAACAGGTCGGTCCACTTCTCCGCCTCCAGCTGGCCTTTCTGGCCCATGACGGTTAGCACGTAAATGGCGAAGAGTGCGAAGAGTACTAGAACCGCAATATTGAAGATGCGGGTGCGGCGCTGAGCCACGGGGCCCGGTTCGTCAAAGAGAACCGAGGAAGTCGCGCGAGTCTCATTACTGATAAAGGGGTTTTTCATCGCTTCACCGCCAGCTTTCGCGAGGCCCAGGTGGTTAGCACACCGATGGGAACAACAATAATGACAAAGCCCATGGCAAAGAGCAGGAAGATTGCCAGAACCATGTTCGCGTCGAACTCAATCATGGACTTCATGAGGCCCGAGGCTTCTGCCACGGATGCTACCGAGGCCACGGTCGTGTTCTTCGCCAGCGCGATGAGAGTGTTACCCAGCGGGGTAATCGCGCCGCGGAGCGCCTGCGGGAAAATCACCAGGCCTGTGGTGTCAAAGAATCCCAAGCCGATGGCGCGGGCTGCCTCCGCCTGACCCTTGGGCACAGTGTTCACGCCCGAGCGAATCGCCTCGCAAATGAAGGCCGCGTGGTAGATCGACAGCACAATCGCCGCGTACACGAAGAAGTTCGTGTCAAAATTGCTCGAGAACGAGAGCTGGAACTGCGTCCACACACCCAGGATGGCCAGGGTCATGAGAATGGTCAGGGGAGTGTTACGCACCAGGTGTACGTAGGCGGTACCGGCCCAACGCAGGGAAGGGACGGGGCTAATGCGCATAAGCGCCAGCACGGTACCGAGGACGAAGGAGCCAATCGCGGCCCAGAAGGTGAGCTCAACGTTGGTCATGAAGGCGCCGGCCACATCGTACTTGGCCAGAAGGGCGCCGAGTTGGTCAAAGAATGACATTTCGTAAACCTTTCTCTAGCCTAGGCGCAGGACGTGCCGAGGTGCGGCGGGTTGGTCTCGGTGTTGTAGTGGTAGCCGGTGCCATCGGTGTACTGGTTAATCAGCTTTTCCCAGGTGCCGTCAGCAACCATCTCGTTAATGGCGTTATTTACTGCCTCGCACTTATCGGTACCCTTGGGCAAGCCCACGCCGTAGCGTTCGGTGGTGAAGGGGGAACCTACGACCTTGAGCTTGCCCTTGTTGGCCTTAGTGGCAGCCAGACCGGCGAGGATAATATCGTCAGTGGTGACCGCGTCCACCACGCCGCCGTTGAGGGCGACCACGCAGTCGGAGTAGCTATTCTGCTTGACCAGGTTCACGTTCTTCGCAAACTTATCCTGCACCTTCTGGGCACTGGTGGAGCCGGTCACGGAGCAGAGGTTCTTACCGTTGAGGTCGTCCGGGCCCTTGATGTCGGTGTTATCGGCGCGCACCAGCAGGTCCTGGCCGGCGGTGTAATAGGGACCGGCGAAGTCCACGCTCTTCTTGCGGCTATCCGAAATGGAGTAGGTCGCAAAAATCATATCCACCTGGCCGTTGTTGAGCATGTTCTCGCGGTTAGTGCTGGGGGACTCGACGAACTCAATCTGGTCCTCGGAGTAGCCGAGCTTACCCGCGACGTAGCGTGCCACCTCAACGTCAAAGCCGGTGTACTGGCTGCCGTTCTGGTAGCCCAGGCCGGGCTGATCGTATTTAATGCCGATGCGGATCTTGTGGTCGCTACCGGCGCTAGAACAACCGGTGAGGGCTCCGGTGAGAGCCAGAGAAGCGGCGGCAGCAAGCGCAGCCAGCTTTCGTGAATACTTTTTCATTTCTGGCTCCTGCTCCTAGTGGTCGATAATCTTGGAGAGGAAGTCCTTGGCGCGATCGCTCTTCGGGTTGGTGAAGAACTCGTCCGGGTGGGCTTCTTCGACAATTTCGCCGTCGGCCAGGAACACGATGAGGTCGGCGGCCTTACGGGCGAAGCCCATCTCGTGGGTCACCACAATCATGGTCATGCCTTCCTTAGCGAGGGAGACCATGGTATCGAGCACTTCGTTAACCATTTCGGGGTCGAGGGCGCTGGTGGGCTCGTCGAAGAGCATGACCTTAGGCTTCATGGCGAGGGCACGGGCGATGGCCACGCGCTGCTGCTGGCCACCCGAGAGCTGGGTGGGCATCTTGTGCGCCTGGGAGTCCACTCCCACCTTGGCCAGTAGCTTCATGGCTTCCGCTTCGGCTTCCGACTTGGAGATCTTGCGGATGCGGCGCGGGCCGAGGGTTACGTTATCCAGGATAGTTTTGTGGGCAAAAAGGTTGTAGGACTGGAAAACCATGCCGACCTCGGCACGGAGCTTGGCGAGGGCACGGCCCTCCTTAGGCAGTTCCTGCCCATCAATCTGAATGGAACCGCTGGAGATGGTTTCGAGGCGGTTAATGGTGCGGCAAAGGGTTGACTTGCCGGAACCGGACGGGCCGAGGAGGATAATGACCTCGCCCTTACCCACGGAAAGATTAATGTTCTTGAGAACGTGGTTAGTGCCGTAGTACTTGTTGACGTCGTGAATTTCGACGAGATTCTTGCGTGCTGCGGGAGCTGTCTGTGCGGACATTACTAACCCTTTCATGTGCTGTTTATCTATGATGCGGGTTGCAAAGAGTTGAGATTTTTAGCTTACGGCTCCCATGTAACACCCGTGTAAATTATTCGCTTATCTGTGTAAACATTGTGAAATATTTAGACATCGTGCATAGTTATAGTTTTTTGACGTAAAGAAAATGCGGACTAAACACCCCGCATAAAAGCTCGTTCACTAGGTGAAACATGCTCAATTGAGTGGGTCGCAAGCCGCGCATCCGATACCTTTGTCTTACCGACGCCCACACGTGCCGCCGGACACAAAAGTGCCCGATAGGTGAGATACACCTACCGGGCACCGAATCTATTCACCGCCTCCGCTGCACGCGGAACACAAAGGAGCGGGGAGAAAACCTCCTAGGCCTCGTAACCGTTCGGGTTATTCTTCTGCCAGTTCCAGTGATCGCGCACCATGGTCTTAATATCACGGCTTGTGCTCCAACCCAGGTCAGCCAGGACAGAGGACGGATCGGCGTAGGAGACAGCCACATCGCCGGGGCGGCGATCCACAATCTTGTACGGTAGCTCCTTGCCGCAGGCCTCCTCGAAGGCGTGCAGAACCTGCAACACCGAGTAGCCGTTGCCGGTACCCAGGTTCCAGGTATGCAGGCCACCGTGCTCGATAATGTAGTTCAGGGCCTTCAGATGGCCATCTGCCAGGTCGACCACGTGAATATAATCGCGCACACCGGTGCCATCCACGGTCGGGTAGTCATTGCCGAACACGTTCAGGTGGTCGCGGCGGCCCACAGCAACCTGTGCAATGAAGGGCACCAGGTTATTCGGGATACCCGCCGGGTCCTCACCGATGCGGCCGGACTCGTGCGCGCCCACCGGGTTGAAGTAGCGTAGCAGGGCAATATTCCACTTGGAGTCAGAGGCTGCCAGATCAACCAGCATATCCTCGATGTGCTCCTTAGTGCGACCGTAGCAGGACTGCGCATCCATGTTCATCTTCTCGATGAGCGGCATGGACTCGGGCTCACCATACACGGTAGCGGAGGAAGAGAACACGATAGAGTGGCAGTCTGCCTCATCCATCGCGTAGAGCAGGTTCAGGGTACCGGCCACATTGGTCTGGTAGTACCACAGCGGCTTTTCTGCAGATTCACCCACAGCCTTCAGACCGGCGAAGTGAATCACGGCGTCGGGGCTAACCTGCTTGAAGAGGGCCTTCATGCCTTCGAGGTCGAGCAGGTCAACCTTGTGGAATTCGGGGGCGCGGCCGGCTAGCTCGGCTACACGCTTGAGAGACTCCTCAGAGGAGTTGGCGAGGTTATCCATGACCACGACCTCGTGGCCTGCCTTCAGCAGTTCCAGTACGGTATGCGAGCCAATGTAGCCGGCGCCGCCGGTGACAAGTACCTTCATAATGTCCTTTCGGGCTTAAATCCGGGATAAATCCGGGGGATGCTAGTGTTGTTGAGCTGTATATTTAATGGTACAGGCGCACGCCGCACGGGTGCGTCTTCGGGAACTGTGCGCTTATACACTTCAGCTCAAGTAGGTGGAGACTGGAATAGGTCGTGCTCTGCCCAGACCTCCCGTTTCGCCTACTGGATAGCAAAAGGGCCGGGACGCTTCAAACATCCCGACCCTAACGCCTATAAATGCGCCTGAACCAGATCGAGCACAGACTAGTTTACGTGCAGCGCCTCATTGAGCTCCACGGTGTTCGTTGCACGCGGCAGAACCTCAATCGCGCCCGTCAGCGAGTTGCGGCGGAACAGCAGGTTCGACACACCCGACAGCTCCGCAGCCTTCACCACGCGCGTCTCCTGACCGGGTAGCAGAACACTCACGCGCGAACCGGCCGTCACGTACAGGCCTGCCTCCACCACGCAGTCATCGCCCAGAGCGATACCGATGCCGGACTCCGCGCCCAGCAGAGAGCGCTCGCCAATGGACACACGCTTCTTACCGCCGCCCGAGAGGGTACCCATCGTGGAGGCGCCGCCGCCCACATCCGAGCCGTCACCCACCACAACACCCTGCGAAATGCGGCCCTCCACCATGGAGATACCCAGGGTGCCGGCATTAAAGTTCACGAAGCCCTCGTGCATTACGGTCGTACCCGAAGCCAAATGCGCACCCAAGCGCAGGCGGTCGCCGTCACCAATACGCACGCCTGCGGGCACCACATAGTCCACCAGGCGCGGGAACTTATCGATGTGGCTCACGCTCAGATGACCCAACTTGCGCAGGCCCAGCGCCAACTTCTGGAACTCGGAGGCCAACACCGGGCCGTGGTTTGTCCACGCCACATTTGCTAGAGCGCCGAACAGACCGTCTAGATTCAGCTCATTCGGACGCACGAGAGTGTGCGAAAGCAGGTGCAGGCGCAGGTACGCATCCACGGCGTCTTCGGGGGCCTCATCCAGATTAATGGAGGCGGTACGAACCACGGTGCGGGCATTGCGGGCCGGATGCTCCGCGGCCAGCTCCTCCAATTCATCCGCGAGGGATAGGTCGGGGGTCTGGGTGAGAGACGGGGCGGGGAACCAAGCATCCAGGACGGTGCCGGCATACTCACCGGAGACAACAACATTAACCAGGGCGACGCCGGAGGCGTAACGGGGAGTGTTTTCAGACATGCACACCATTATATGGGTGCCAGTGGGCCTACCCCCGCGAGATCGGTGTTCGTCTCACGAACGGAGCCCGGCCGCGGCGGCGCGGCCGCGGAACAGCCTGTATTGTGGAGGTCATGACTTTTTCCCTTCATCACCTCGCCCCCCAGCCGGCACTGGACCTGAATGTCTCCATGCCCGAGCTAACCCGCGCCCTGCTCGACTACGAATCGGTCTCCGGTAACGAAAAGGCTGTAGCCGATGCCGTCCACGCGGCCCTGTCGGCTTACCCGCACCTGCACCTAACTCGCGACGGTGACGCTATTATTGCTCGCACCGAATTCCCCCCGATCGCCTCCGCAGACGGCACCGAGCGTGAGCGCACCCGCATTATTCTGGCTGGTCACCTGGATACCGTGCCCCTGCCCACCGTTGAGGGATCTCTCGGAACTGTGCCGTCTACCGTACGCGAAGAAGGGGGTGAGTATGTGCTCTACGGCCGCGGTGCCACCGATATGAAGGGCGGCGTGGCCGTTCAGCTCAAGCTTGCCGCCGAGCTGACCGCCCTGGACACCGATTACAACCTGACCTATATCTTTTACGACCACGAAGAGGTCGCTAGCGAGCTCTCCGGCCTGGCCCGCCTAATCCGCAACCACGGCGAACTCATTACCGACGCCGATTTTGGCATGCTCCTCGAACCGACTAACGGCACGATTGAGGGCGGATGTAACGGTACCATGCGCTTCTACGTGCGCACTCGAGGTCTGGCCGCTCACTCGGGTCGCGCATGGCGTGGCGAGAACGCGATTCATGCGCTTGCCCCGGCGCTGGCGGTGCTGGCCTCCTACGAGCCGAAGACCATTGCCGTGCAGGGTTTGGAGTATCGCGAGGGTCTGAACGCCGTGCAGATTTCCGGTGGTGTGGCCGGCAACGTTATCCCGGATGCTGCCGCCATGCACATAAACTACCGCTTTGCGCCCGATAAGACCTTGGATGGGGCGGTCGCCCATGTGCGCGAGATCTTTGAGGGCTACGAGCTGGACTTTGTGGACCTGTCCCCGGCGGCGCGTCCCGGTCTGGATACCCCGCTAGCCGCCTCGCTCATCGAAGCGGTGGGGCAGGAGCCCCAGCCCAAGTACGGGTGGACGGACGTGGCGCGCTTGAGCGAGATTGGTATCCCGGCCGTTAACTTTGGTCCGGGGGATGCGCTACTGGCCCACACTGACAATGAGCATGTGCGCTTTAGTCAGCTAACTCGTTGCCATGCTGATTTGCGCTCCTGGCTACTGAATGATCGCGACGAGGACTAATGCTTACCTCAACCTTGATTCTCAGGCTTCTTAGCTAATCTGGAAGCCAACCAAAACCTTTATTCCGAGAGGATGCGATGAGCTTTCTGCTGATTCTGGTCGCCCTGGCCATTTTGGGCGTTGCCGGGTTAAGCGTGGTGGCCCTGAACGGGCGCCGTGCCGTTCCGGGTGCTTCATTCTTTGTGGGGGTGGGCCGCGATGGCCTGGGTACCTTTGACACAGTGGAGGATCTGGGGCCCCTGGCGCGCTTCTTTAGACCCGAGCCGAAGCAGGCGGAGAGTGCCGGTGGCCAGGCCGCCGGTAGTGAGGGCCTTGATTCGGGAGCCCCGGCGGAGCCTCCGCTTATTGTGCCGATTACCGGTAATGTGGAGAAAACTCTGAGCGCTCACGCCTTCGTTGAGAAACACATGGCGGATGGGTCCTCTAGAAAGCTTGAGGGACAATGAGTCGGGGTCATGAACAGGAGCGAGGGCCCGAGAGAACGGTGTATAAAAACCCAGCACCTTTTGAGGACGCTAACCCCTCTGTCACCATCTCTGCCACCGAGATTTCGGCAACCCCTTCGGCCGCGTCGCGGGAATCCCTGGGTGAAATCCTGACCTGGATGTACACCTGTATTGGCCTGCGCCTGTACCGGGTAGGTGAGCATTTGCGTACCCTACCGCCTTGGCTTGCGGTGCTCATTATCTACGCGTTCTCACGGGTGTGGGGGTACGTGGTGTTTACCGTGGTGGGGCAGCAGCAGTTGCGCAGCCCCTGGGGTCAGCATCTAGATTACCTGTCCTTTATTAGTATCTGGGATTCGGGCTGGTATGAGCAGATTGCGGTGAAGGGGTACCCGAGTGATCTACCGGTAAACGCTACGGGCGTGGTGCAACAGAACCAGTGGGCCTTTTACCCTATTTTTCCGTATCTTTCGGCGGGTATTAGCTGCGTAACGGGTCTGGACTACTACCCGGTGGCGGCAACGGTGGCCTTGCTATCCGGGTTTGCTGCGGCCTGGGTTATTTTCTTACTATTTGAGGCTTCGTTGAAGGCAGTCGGGCGTAAGGACGAGGGGGAGCCTGCAGCCACATTATCGCTGTGGTCGGTGGCGTTGGTATCTTTCTTGCCGGTGGCCCCCGTGTTGCAGGTGCCTTACGCTGAGTCGCTCAATCTGGTGTTCCTCGCTGGGGCCCTGCTGTGCCTGGTCAAGGGACGCTACGGTTTATTGGTTCCTGTGGCGGCGCTGGCCTGTTTGTCTCGTCCGGTGGGTGTTCCTTTGGGGGCGGCGGCTGGTCTGTGGTGGTTTGTGTGCTGGATTCGTTCAAGCCGTGAAATGGGTGCGCTGCGTGCCTTTGGCCGTCACGCAGGGCAACTGCTGAGCGCCCTGGCGGTGTGCGCGTGTGCTTTGGCCTGGCCGGCAATTGCCTGGTGGGCGACCGGCCGTGTTGATGCGTATACGGCTACGGAGACGGCCTGGCGTGGTACGCATTTGGCTCCGATTGAGCCGTGGCTGACACAGGGGTATATCTACTTTGGGTATGCGGCACCGTTCTTGCTGGTGATGCTGATTCTAGGTTTTGTGACCCTGTGCTTGAGCCCGTTAGCGCGTAGCGTCTTGGCGGCTCCGCTGAACCTGTGGTGCCTGTGCTATTTCGGGTATTTGATTCTATTTTTGAATCCGCAGTCTTCAACGTTCCGCCTCCTGCTACCCCTATTTCCGCTGGTCGTGGTGGCGGCTGCGGCAAGCCGTTCGCGGGCGTACCGGTGGGCGCTGCTGGTGGCGGGTGCATGCGCGCAGTGGGGCTGGGTTGGCTGGCTGTGGCATTGGAAGCAGCTTCCCGGCGGTGGGGATTATCCGCCGTAAACCGATGGGCTAGGTGTGGCCGTCGGGGTGCTGCCGGCGGTCTGTCCTCGGGTGGATGGGGCCTCGCACCCGGAGTTTAAAGACACGTCCAGAACGGCCCGCTGGTTCTGCGGGGTTGCCGCTGAGCTGATACTCTATATTTTGTGTTTGGTATTAGTGGCACTGAGTTTATTATTTTGGCCGTTATCACATTCTTTGTGATCGGTCCCGAGCGCATGCCCGAATACGCCCGTCAAATCCGTGAGTTCGTCAAGACTGTACGCCGCATGGCCTTTGATGCTAAGGACGACTTCAAGGATGTGCTGGGCGAGACGGGCCTGGAGGATATTAACTGGCGCCAGTACGACCCCCGTCAGTACGACCCGCGCGTCATTGTGCGTCAGGCATTTGCCGAGGACGACGCTGAGCGTGAGCGTGAGGCGAGGGAACGTGAGGAGGCCATGCTGAGGCAGGAGGAGAAGGCGGAGAACCGACTCCTTCCGCACGGCGCCTATGCTCCCTTCGACGTGGACGCCACCTAAGCGCAACACCTCAGATGCTAATAAGAGAGCCCCGCACCGGTGTATTCCGGTGCGGGGCTCTCTGCATTTTAGAGCGGAAGCACTATTGGGGGAGAACAAGATAACGCCACGACCCCGCCGAGAGCTACACGTCCTGGTGGGGTGTGCAACAGGGAAGGATCTTTCTTCTCCACGAGGAGGAGGAAATTATACGAAGAGCGGTAGAGTCTTACCTGCCCGCGAGGGACCAGCATGCAATAGCTTGGAGGCAATGGTCTGAATCTCTTCGGCGGTGGTTGAATCGGGGTGGGCCCACACGATGGGTGTGCCCTCGTCGCCGCCGGTGCGCAGGTTTACGTCTAGAGGGACCGAGCCGAGTAGGGGGACGGGGTAGGAGAGCGCCTCGGTGAGACGATCGGCCAGTACCTGACCGCCTCCGGAGCCAAACATATCGAGGACTGTACCGTCGGGCAGGGTCATAGCTGCCATATTTTCCACCACACCCACAACCTTTTGGTGGGTTTGCAGGCTGAGCGTTCCGGCGCGTTCAGCCACGTCCACGGCGGCGTGCTGCGGGGTGGAGATGAGTACCAACTCAGCATTGGGTAGTAGCTGAGCCATGGAGATGGCAATATCGCCGGTGCCGGGGGGTAAATCCAATAGCAGAACGTCCAGAGCGCCAAAGTGTACATCCATAATGAACTGCTCCAGCGCACGGTGTAGCATGGGGCCGCGCCAAGCTACCGGCTCGTTGCCCTTGAGGAACATACCGATGGAGATGACGCGAATATATCCACCGTTTACCGGGGTATCACCCCAGCGGCGGGCGGGAGCGGGCACATCCACGGTCGGGGGCAGAATGAGATCGTCCAGGCGCGTGGGGGCATCTGTAATACCGAGCAAGCCCGGGATGGAGAAGCCGTGCACATCCGCATCGATAATGCCCACGGACAGCCCGCGCGAGGCGAAGGCCGCCGCAAGGTTCGCGGTCATAGAGGATTTGCCTACGCCGCCCTTACCGGAGACCACGCCAAACACGCGAGTTAGCGAGCCGGGGGCAGTGAAGGGGTTGGCGCGTTCGGGCTTGAGCATTGAGCGCAGGGCTGAGCGTTGCTGCGGGTTCATCGCACCGACCCGCAGGTGCACGCGGTCAATGCCTGCCACGGTTGCGGCGGCCTCGCGTACCTGCTGTTCGATGGTGTTCTTAAGCGGACAACCCTCAATGGTGAGCAGAATTGTTACCTCAGCCCAGTGACGGTTGGGAAGTGCCTCACCATTCTCGTCAAGCTCGGGGTGTACCAGGGCGGTCTCGACCATGCCGAGCTCGGTGATGGGACGGCGTAGCTCAGGGTCTTCCACGCGTGTGAGGGCTGCGTAGAGGGCATCCCGTAGGGGATTATCGGTGCTCACGGTTTCCCCCTTCAGAAAGCGCTTCAGCGGAGGTTTCGGTCGGCTCACTGGCGCGGGCTGAAGGAATATTCTTCACGGAATGATGCTCCTCCACCTGGGTGTCTTTGGCGCTCTCGGGATGTTTGGCCTCGTGCTCCTCGGAGACGTCAATATCGTCGATGGCCTCCTCAAGATCCTCAATATCTTCACTGATGTCCTGCAGCTGCTCGGCGTGACGCTCCTGCTCCTGCGCAATGTTCTGCAGCTCCTCAAGAATGTCACGCAGCTCGCTACGCACGAAGTCGCGGGTTGCCACCTCGCGCAGGGCGATACGCAGCGAGGCAATCTCGCGGGTGAGGTACTGGGTTTCTTCCAGGTTCTGCTGGTCACGCTTACGGTCCTCGGAGGCCACCACGCGGTCGCGGTCATCCTGACGGTTCTGCGCGAGTAGCAACAGGGGAGCGGCATAGGATGCCTGCAGGGACAGCATGAGGGTTAGCAGGGTAAAGTTCAGGCTACGCGGGTCGAACTGCATTTCCTCGGGAGCCAGGGAGTTCCAGGCTAGCCACAGGCCACAGAAAATGGTCATCCACATCAAAAACTGCGGGGTGCCCATATAGCGTGCGAAGCCCTCGGTCATCCTGCCAAAGGCGTCCGGGTTGGGGCTGGAGAACAACCTGGGCTTACGCATCCCGGGGGTGCTCAGCTGCGAATCACCGCGCTGCTGGCGAGAATCACCGCGCTCGCGATTGCGTTCGACGTACTTTTTCTCGAGGCGGTCCTCGAGAATGCGCGCTTTATCGATGCGGGGGTTCTCTTCGGTACGGTTTGTGTCACGGCGGTTAGCATCACCCAAAGCGTCGTCCTACCTTTCGTACGGGAGTTCCATCATCGTTGGTTCGCCAGTCTTCGGGCAGTAGCGCATCGAGTACGTCATCGATGGTGACAGCGCCGACGAGGCGATGGGAATCGTTCACAATCGGAACAATGGTCAAATCGTAGGTCGCAAGCACGCGGGCTAGCTCCTCAAGGCTGGCCTGGTCAGAGACCGGTTCGGTGTCGGTGTCGAGGATATGGCCAATCGGCTCGCTCGGCGGCACGCGCAGTAGCTGTTGCATATGCACCATGCCAAGGTATTTGCCGGTGGGTGTTTCCAGGGGCGGGCGGGCAACGAGCACGGCTGCGGCCATAGCCGGGGAAATCTCTTCGGCGCGGATATGCGCCAGAGCCTGAGCGACAGTAGCTTCGGGGGAGAGGATAATCGGCACGGGGTTCATGAGTGAACCGGCGGTACCCTCATCGTATTCGAGCAGACGACGCACATCGTCCGCATCATCGGGCTCCATGAGCTCCAGGAGCTTCTCTCGCTGGGCATCGTCGAGCTCAATTAGAAGGTCGGCCGCATCATCGGGCTCCATTTCTTCGAGCACCTGCGCGGCTCGCTCGTCGTTAAGGTGCGAGAGAATCTGCACCTGGTCCTCGGCCGGCAGCTCCTGTAGCACGTCCGCGAGGCGTTCGTCCTGCAGCTCGGCGGCAATTTCAACCATTCGTTTATCGCTCATCTCATGGATGGCGTCCGCGAGGTCTGCGGGTTTGAAGTTCTCGTGGTTGGCCACAAAAGCGGTGGCCGCCTGCGGCTCTACATCGGTGGAGAGCAACGCTTCGTCCCAGTCAATAATGAGGGTTTCCTTGGAGCGGCGGCGCCAGGAGGTAGAAGAGCCACTCGTACGGGAGACAAATAGCTCGGTTACACCCCAGTCGCCGTTGCGGCGCTGCTCAATCGCTACGTCCTCAATAACGGCGTCTCCACTGCCGTCGAGCAGACGCACGCGACGGTCAAAGAGCTCACCGACAATAAGCGTTTCGGAGTTGCGTTGTTCAAAGCGACGCAGGTTTACCAAGCCGGTTGAAATAATCTGGGAAGCATCGATGCTACGCACACGCGTCATGGGCATGAACACGCGCTTCTTGCCGAGCACCTCAACGATGATGCCCACTACAATCGGTTCAGTACCCTTGGCTGGGCGTGCACCGGCGATAGAGGCACCCAGACCGCGTTTGAGCACGACAACATCGCGGAGACGGCCGAGCCTGTCACCGAAGGGGTCAAAAACGTCGAGGCCCAGAAGGCGGGCAATGTAAATCTTGCTGGGGGTGCTGAACTTCGAATTGCTCACCCCTCTAGGGTACGCTCCGCCGCTCAGAATCGCACTTTCGGATATCCTACCCGGGGCTTCCCGCTGTCCGCTCTTTATCCCGCCATTAGCATTATTTCCCTACGCTGCTACCCGGTTCGCTGTCTGGGACAGCCCCGCTCCATCGGAAGGCTCCCGAAGGGCCGCCGGTACAATAAAAGTATGACTTCTCATTTGCCGAACCTGCCCAACACTCCGCCTTCCTCGTTCCTGGCCTCGCGCATAGCCCAGTCGAACGGTCAGCCTATGCCCTCCGGCGAGCCAGTTGCATCCTTCGTGCGTCACGACGATGCTTTGGCGGCCATGGACGTGCTAACCGAGCAGGATTTCCCGGTGACCGCACTATACCTGGTCAACGACGGAATTCGCCAGGTAGAGTACCCCGTGCAGGCCGGTTATAGTCGCGCCTTGCTCGCCTCCGCCGTCCAGGGCGTGGTCATCGGCCTGGTCTACTCGGCGATTGTCGCCGCAGGAGGTACGGACTTTATAAGCGCGGCCCTGTCAACCGTTCCGATTTCGGTAGCTATTTTTGTGCTGTGGCGGGTATTCGATCTGCGTCGCGGCCAAGGGATACGCTACCCCATGCGTTCGGAGGCGATTCCCACCCGCACCGTGGTGTACGCTCTTCCCGAGTACGCCCAGGAGGCCCGTCGTATCCTGGGCCCGAACTCCCGATTCTCCGCCGCGGTGGATGCAGCGCACTCCCCGTCTCAGCCCACCAATGCGCCCGCTCCCTCGTCGGCGCAGCATGCTCAGGGTTCGGGGGAGCAGAAGGTAGCACCCCAGGGCACAACACCGATGAACGGCGCCCCGGCACCGACCGCCGCACCGAAGGTCCCCTCGCACCGTACGCCGACCGCTAGCCAGCCGAACCCGAAGCAGAACGTCCCGTTCCATGACGCGAACGTACAGGATACACCACCCCAGAGTGCCGATCAGACCCACCCCGCCCAACCCAGCCAACAGATCCAGCCCACCCAGCCTGACCAGCCCGCGCGAGCGCCCCGTCGCCCCGCCCAGCGATTCGGTCTGCGTGTGGATGATCCGGAGGAATACGCCAAGCTCATTCAGCCCAAACCCGAACGCCTCACTCCACGCCCGAAGGGCCTGCGCGAGGACCACTCAGGGAAGTCAGCCTCAGAGAAGTAACAGTACCCCCCGAGAACTCTCGGCCTCCCGTAAACGCATATATCTATAGCAGAGCTCGAATGTAGCTGAGCGCCGCTCAACAGATTTAAATTACGGCAATGGGTCCCTCACCACGAATCCGTGGTGAGGGACCCAGCGCTTTAACCGCTTCTAGCAATCAGTCGCGGACGGTAGGCAACACCTACTTGGACAGCTTCGCCATCCACTCCTCAATCTCCTCGACGGTGCGGGGCAGAGCAGCCGAGAGGTTCACGTTGCCGTCCTCGGTGCAAAGCACATCGTCCTCCAGGCGGATGCCGATGCCGCGGTATTCCTCGGGAACCGACAGGTCCTCGTCCTTGAAATACAGGGCCGGCTCAATGGTGAAGACCATGCCCGGCTCCAACTCGGCCCACATGTACAGCGCGGCCTTCGCCTGTGCGCAGTCGTGTACGTCCAGACCCAGGTGGTGGCTGGTGCCGTGCGGCATCCAGCGGCGGTGCTGGCCACCCTCAACGGTGAGCGAAACATCCGCGGAAACCGGCAACAGACCCCACTCTTCCAGACGGTGCGCCAGAACGTTCATGGCGGCCTCGTGAATCTCGTAGAACTTGGTGCCCGGCTTAGCCACAGCAAACGCGGCGTCAGCGGCGTCCAGCACAGCGTTGTAGACCTTTGCCTGAACCTCGGTGAACTTACCGTTCACGGGGAAGGTACGGGTCACGTCTGCGGTGTACAGGGTATCGTCCTCAACACCGGCATCCAGCAGCAGGAGCTTGCCCTCGTCCACGGTGCCGTTGTTGCGAATCCAGTGCAGGATGGTGGCGTTATTACCGCAGGCCGCGATGGTGTCGTAGCCCAGGTCGTTACCGTCGGTACGAGCCACGGAGAAGAAGGCAGTCTCCACCACGCGCTCGCCGCGGTGGTGCGCCACAGCCTTGGGCAGGGCGCGAACAACCTCCTCAAAGCCCTTAACGGTCATATCCACCGAATGCTGCAGGTTCTCAATCTCGATCTCGTCCTTGATTAGACGAGCCTCGGACAGAGCCACGGCCAGCTCGGAATCCAGCTTATCGGCCTGCTCCAGCTCCACACCGGTGTTGTAGCGGGAAGTATCAACGAGTGCGTCCACGGCCGGGTCAACGTTGCGGACCAGGCGGATGTTTACGCCGCCCAGACCCTGGTTGCCAGCGTTCTTGGTGATAGCCACCTCAAGCTCGGACAGGTCGCGAGTACGCAGGCCGAAGCGCTCGGAGAATTCCTTGAGGGTCGGGCGGGGGCCAACCCAGAATTCGCCGTAGCGTGCATCCGCGTAGAATTCGGTGGTGTCGCGGCCGGCCAGCGGACGGAAGTACAGGGTCACCTCGTGGTTGGAGCCGTTGTCACCGGTACCTTCCTCGACGGGCTCAAAGACGAGCACGGCATCCGGCTCGTGGTCGATGCCCAGGCCGGTCTGGTGCGCAAAGGCCGAGTGCGGGCGGAAGCGGTAATCGCAGTCATTGGAACGGACCTTCAGCGGGCCAGCGGGTAGCACCAGACGCTTGCCGGGGAACGCCTTGGAGATCTTGGCGCGGCGTGCGGCGGCAAAGTCGGCCACACGCTCGCGAGTGTAGCCATCGTCCTCGGCCTTGGCCCAGTTCTGTGCGATGAATTCGGTGAATGCAGACGCCTTGGGGGTGCTGCGGTGATCAGTCTTCTGAGCTTCGGTGCTCTTCTCATTGTTCTCAGTCATGCCTTAATCATATCGTCTTCGCCTCGAGCGGGACCGTTGCGTTTGGTTTCCGGCCGGGTCGGCGACTTAACAGCAGCTACGAGTCTTCCAATATTGGTAGGGTTGAAGGGAACAGATAATAACGGGATACGGCCTCCAACCCTACCTTCAGGGCCGGTGCAGTCTAAGGAGATACTATGATGCAGGTTGACGACTATACGGAACGATACAGCACCGATGACCTCTCGAGCACAGCTCCCGGCGTCGAGGGTGGCGGCCGCTACGACCTGCACATTCACTCCGCAATCTCTGACGGTACGCAATCGCTGACCGAGCTGGTACCCCGCATCGCCGAGGCAGGCCTGGCTGGATTCGCCCTAACCGACCACGATACGAGCGCCGGCTGGGAGCAGGCCGCGAGCCTAGCCGGGCAGTACGGCCTGGACTTCCTACCCGGCGCCGAGTTCTCCTGCCGCTACCGCTACACGGATTCCGAAGGTCACGGGTGCACCAAGACGATTCACCTGCTCGCCTATGGTTTTGACCCGGTGAACTCGGAACTCGCGCACCGGGTGGAGGAGATTCGCGCCAGCCGCGCCGGTCGCGCCCAGGCTATTGTGCAGCGTCTTGCCGCCGACTACCCGCTGACCTGGGATGACGTCTTGGACC
>CAUQVM010000005.1:0-34634 GCA_963521575.1 uncultured Rothia sp. | reverse complement strand
TGTTGAGGTACCTGCAGGAGCGCGCCCTGTACCTGGGCGAGTGGTAGCAACCGGTCACAGCGGCGCTCCCCTCCTCCGTTTTGTCATTACATATCCTGCTAAAGAGCCCAGAAGAAGGGGAACAGAAAAGTCCCGGGCACTCTCTTATGAGAGCACCCGGGATTTCGAGTCCTATAGGACAGCTAAAGCACTACCTGAAACGGTATTACTCCTGCCAGCCAACATTAACCCAGTAGCTAGTGTTAGTGTAGCCACTCTTGAACAGGGACGGGCCGTAGTTTGCAACCTTCGACTTGGTCGCAATATACATTGGGCCGTTTGCATAGGGAAGGTACGCCGCAACCTTCTCGAAGTGCATCTTTTCTGCCTCGTTAGCAATCTTGGCGCGCTCGTCTTCGTTCTCGGTGTTCTTCAGCTTCTCGATGAGAGCGTCCACCTCAGGGGCTCCCACGCCCAGAGCCTCGGTAGCGAAGAAGTACGGTGCGGAAGAAGCCATATCGGATGCAACGCCCCAGGTGTTGAAGATTGCCTGGTAGCTCTTGTTGCCGAGCACGCTGTTCATATTCGATTGGGGCTGGCTGTCAGAGGTAATACGGATACCAGTTGCCTTCAGCTGCTGCTCCAGAATCTGGTAGACAGCCTGGAAGACAGCCTCGGAACCGAAGGAGGTCAGTGCGAAACCAGCAACCTTGCCGTCCTTAGCGTAGTAGTCGCCGGACTTGGAGTAGCCTGCAGCCTCCAGAATCTTGGCGGCCGCCTGAGCGCCATTGTCACCCGCGTAGTTGTCCTGGTAGCCCTTTTGGAACGGCATTGCGAGCACGGAGCCGGGTACTGGCTCGGTCCAACCCAGCTGCGAGAAGTACGCCTTAGCGATCTGCTCACGGTCAATAGCAACCAAAGCCGCACGACGGACAGCCAGGTCATCAACGTTCTTGGGGTTAATTTGGATGATGCTGACGCTGGTGTTCTGACTCTGGCGGATATCGGTACCTGCCTGTCCCTTCACCACGTTATAGCTGCTTGCACCCACGAAGCTGAAGGCGTCCAGTTCGCCGTTCTTAAAGCTTGCACGGATTGCTTCGGAGTCCATCTGACGCCAGATGATGCGGTCTAGAAGCGGCTTCTCGCCCCACCATTTCTCGTTCTTGACCAGGGTGAGCACCTTCTGGGATGAGTTCCACTCTCCCACCTTGAAGGGGCCTGCCCAGTACTGGTCGAGGGGCTTGTCAATAAAGCCCTCGTTAAATAGCTTTTCGTCTTCCAATGCGGGATGCATCGCAAAGGCGCATAGCCCCTCGGAGGGGTAGTACGGGGTCTTCATGGTGACCTTAACGTGGCGATCGTCGCCGTCTACAGCCTCGATGCTCTCAACCTGCTGCCACATGATGCTGTCGGTGATGTGGTAGGGGTTGTCGGTCGCGGCACGGTAAGCCTTCCAGTAGGCACGCACAGCGTTTACGTCGATGGGGGTGCCATCGTTGAAGGCGGCCTCGGGGTTGATCTTGAAGGTTGCGGTCTGCACGCCGTCGATGGTTTCAGTCTTGTGCTCGGTGCAGAACTCGGTGTTAAGGGTACTTTCACCATTGGGGCTCATGGTGTAGAAACCCAACACTGCGGGGATGTTGCATGTAGACAGAGCTTCAAGGTTGCCACCAATGGCGCCGTTCTGGGTCTGCAGGTTAAAGTCCGGGCCGATAGCCAGAGCTGCAAGGGTCAGGGTACCGCCCTGTTTAAGGGAGGAACGATCCTGCTTGTTATCCTGAATGTTCTTCAGGATGTCCTCGGCGTTGCTGGCGGCGCTACCGCCCACCTTTTCCTTCGAGCCACCGCAGGCAGCCAATAGACCAACGGTGCCGAGGGGAACGGTTCCGGTCAGGAGGGCACGGCGGGAGACAGAAATGCTCGTCATTGAAATTCTCCTAAGTATTCGCAGTGGTACGAAAGTCTTCGCGGTGCGACCGATGCACCGCGAGGATTCCGTTGTGACCGCCCCGACGAGGTGTTTCGGCGGGCTTTCGGCCGAGGTGAGCGAATCACTCACTCTGGTTTAAGTATATCCTTGTGCCCTTTGTTGCAAGAGAAAAAGCGGCGCGCCACGAAGGTTTATTCCTTCTGTGACATGCCGCTTTTGGGTGTCTCTATGTCTCCGTATCAGTGAGACCGTCAGAAGCATCCAGTTGCTATTCTCTAGGTCACTTTTCCCAGCCGATATTCACCCACACATTCGGGTTATAGTAGGGCAAGCCAAAGAGCATAGGGCCGAAGTTAGCTAGGCCCTTGCGACAGGCCTTAAAGTTCGGTCCATTGTGGGTCGGGATATAGATAGCTACTTCCTCCAGGTGACGCTTCTCCAGCTCATTCATGATCTTAAGCTGTTCCTTCGGGTTTTCGGTGGCCATCATGGTGGCGGCCAACGAGTCCAGTTCCTTACCGTGACCGTTGTTGGTTTCGGAGATGTAGAAGTAGTTTGCGGCATCCACCGGGGAAGTGGTGATGCCGTAGCCGCCACTTTTAATCGAGAAGTTCTTTGCGGAAATGATGCTTGCCATTTCGGAAGAGCCGTGGTTATCAATGGTTAGCTCAAGACCGATTTCCTTCATCTGCTGCACAAGGAACTGGGCGGTGGAGCTGACGACCGGGTCGGTACCGAAAGTGGTCACCGAGTAGGAAGCCTTAGCGCCGTCCTTAGCGTAGTAGTCGCCCTCCTTGGTATAGCCTGCATCTTCGAGGATCTTGGTGGCGACATCCTTGCCGAGGCTGGTCGGGTAGTTGTCCTGGTAGCCTTCCTGCATGGGCAACATGCACATGGAGCCGGGCAGGTTTTCCTTCCAGCCGAGCTTATCGTAGCGCAACTTCTGCAGTTGCTCGCGGTTGAGGGCTGCGACGAATGCTCGGCGGACCGGCAGCGGAACCTTCTCGGGGTTGATTTCGTAGTTGCCCACGGCCAAGGCGCTACCCTTGCGGATATCAGTGTTGGCAACACTGGAGAGCTCGTTGTAGGAGCTGAGGGTGCTTGCATCAACGTAGTCGATTTCACCGTTCTTGTAGGCTGCCTGCTCTGCCTGAGAGCTCATCTCACGCCAGATGATACGCTCAAGCAGAGGCTGAGTGCCCCACCACTTCTCGTTGCGAACGGCAGTAAGCACCTTCGAGGAAGAGTTCCACTCGCCGACCTTGAAGGGACCTGCCCAGTACTGGTCGAGAGGCTTATCATTCATGCCGTCATTGAAGAACTTAGGCTCGGTGAATGCCGGGTGCAGGAAGGAAGTAAAGCTACCTTCAATGGGATACCACGGCTTGGACATGGTGACCTTCACGTGGCGGGAGTCGCCATCCACAGCCTCAACGCTGGCAACCTGCTCCCATATAGGCGAGGGAGTGATCTGGTAGTCTGAGCCAGATGCTGCGGCAGTATAAATAGTCTGGTAGCTCTTAACCGCATTCACATCGATGGGGGTACCATCGTTGAAGACTGCCTTGGGGTTAATCTTGAAGGTTACGGTTTGCACGCCATCAACAGTCTGTGCCTTGTACTCGGTGACGAAGTCCTCATTCATGTGCGATTCGCCGCGGAAGTCGGCGTAAAAGCCACCGGTAAAGGAGGAGTTCAGAGCGGCCTGAATGTTCAGATTTCCTGCAGTGTAGCCGTTGGTATTGAGGATATTGAAGTTCGGGCCGATGCCGTCGGCACTCAGGCGCAGTTCACCGCCATCCTTGAGGGCAGAACGATCCTTCTCGTTGTAGGAGACTGCTTTGGAGAGGTCATCACCTGCGGAGAGAGCGTTGCTTTCATTCTTTGCGGAGCCCCCGCCGCAAGCTGCGAGCAGGCCCACAGTGCCCAGGGCGACGGTGCCGGTGAGCAAGGTGCGGCGATTGAGGGTGTAGGTAGTCATGGCGTTTCCTTTGTGAGGGGTGGCGTGCAGGCGGTCTACGGGGAACAACACCGTACACCTGTGACAGCACACACATTTGTGTTGGGATTAGTATACACACAAACTCCACAGAAAATGATTCAAATCACCCTTTGGGGAGAAATATTAAAAGCCCCTTCCCCTTCTCCAGCGCGAAGAGGCGTAGACAAAAGTGTCCCGCAATACCCCACCTTACGGTGAAATATCGCGGGACGCTTGCCTGCTGGATACACAAACCCTCTAGCGCACTAGACACATCCAGCAAGCCTTAGGGCACCCGAAGACAAATGTGGCTTAGTTCTGCCAACCCACATTTGCCCAGCGCTTCGGGTCAGCATAGCTGGTGGCAAATAGGGAGGGACCGTAGTTAGCCAACTTCTCCTTCACAGCCACATAGCTCGGACCGTTACCGTAGGGCATGTAGATGGCAACTTTCTCCATGTGTCGCTTCTCGGCCTCAGCAGCCATCTTCAGCTGCTCGTCGTGCGACTCAGTCTCGTAAATCGAGGCGATGTACTTGTCCAGCTCAGGGTCACCCACACCCTCGTTGATTTCGCTGGTGTAGAAGTACTGCACGCTATCGGCCGGGTCCGTGCCAATACCCCAACCGGAGAATGCGCAGTCGTACTGCTTGGAGCCCATCACAGAGTTAAACTGAGACTGCGGCTGGTTGTCCTGCTCAAGCTTAATACCGACGGCCTTGAGCTGCTGCTCCAGATTCTGATACTGAGCTAGAGAGGTTGCATCCGTGCCGAAGTAGGTAATGGAGAACCCAGCGGTCTTGCCGTCCTTGGCGTAGTAGTCACCATTTTTAGCGTAGCCTGCACCCTCCAGGATTTTAGCCGCTACATCGGCGCCAACCTGGGAGGGCATGGCATCCTGGTAACCCTTCTGGAAGGGCATAGCAATCAGAGAGCCAGTCAGAGGTTCCTCCCACTTAATCTGATTGAACTTAACCTTGGCCAGCTGAGAGCGGTCCACAGCGGCAAATACCGCGCGGCGCAGGGCGGCGTCAGTCACTCGGGTGGGGTTGAACTGCAAGTTAATCACGCCGACGCTCTGACCGGTGCGGATCTGGGTGCCTGCCTGGCCCTTGACGGCATTGTAGGTAGCCAAGTCGGCAAAGCCGATGCTGTCAAGCTCACCGTTCTTGAAGGCCGCACGAGCTGCCTCATCGCCCATTTCGCGCCAAATAATACGCTCCAGCAGGGGCTTCTCACCCCACCACTTATCGTTCGGAACCAGGGTGAGGACCTTAGAAGATGCGTTCCATTCGCCCACCTTGAAGGGGCCGGACCAGTACTGATCCAGGGGCTTATTCACAAAGCCATTATTGAAGAGCTCCTTGTCAGCCAGAGCGGGATGCACAGCCAGCAGACCAAGGATATCTGCAGGGTACAGAGGCTTGGACATGACAATCTTGACATGGGTCTTATCACCATCCACCGGATCAATGGAAGCCACCTGCTGCCAGAAGGGGTTGGCGGTGACATTGAAGCCGTTGTCAGAGCTACGATAAACAGTCCAGGCGGTGCGCACGGCTTCAATATCAACCGGGGTACCGTCATTAAAGACAGCCTTGGGGTTGAGCTTGTAGGTAATGGTCTGCTTACCGTCAACGGTCTCAGCCTTGTACTCGGAGACGTAGTCGTCATTGAGGCTATAGTTACCGGCGGGATCCAGGGAGGTGAAACCGATGGCACCGGGGATATTGCAGGCCGCAATGGCAGTTAGATTTTCGGTAGTGTATCCGCTCTGAGTCATGACGTTGAAGTTCGGGCCGAGAGCGGAGACGCTACCGTGGAAGTCACCACCCTGCTTCAAGCTGGAGCGATCCTGCTTGTTAATCTCGAGGTTCTTGACGATTTCCTCGGCACTTCCGGCTGCCTTGCCGCTAAGCTTCTTCTCTTCACCGCCGCCGCCACAAGCTGCCAGCAGGCCAACAGTGCCCAGAGCAACAGTGCCGGTCAGCAGGGTGCGACGATTGAGCTGTAGATGAGTCATGATCTTCTCCTCGTATTGGGGATTCTGGAGGTGACGGCATAGTTCGCCCCAATCACATTCCAACAAATAGAGGCTTCGGAGCCCCCCGCTCACACTACCTATCTGTGAGAGCCCCCACATTCTAGTTATTGAAACCTAGTATACCCTCAAAATGCCTTAGATAGTGTATTTTGAGGCAGTATCAAGCGGTAAATATTGCATAAAAATACTATATTTAGTGCATTTAGTCGCGTAAAATCTGTAAAAATATGCATGAGAACCAGGAAATAAAATTTCATGTATCAAGTTTTCATGCGTTCCTCCGTATAAAACCCCGCCCAGTACGCCACTATGACACGTGCTGGGCGGGGAACCGAGGGAACAGGAAATTCCTATCACCGGTCGAATAGCTCGACCGAGGACTAAGGCCGGAGATTCAGAAACTAAGCCATCCAGCCAACAGAACTCCAGTCGGTGCTCTTGAAGAGCGAAGCACCGTAGTTGGCCAGCTTAGGACGGCAAGCCTTAAAGTCCGGGCCGTTGAGGAAGGAGACAAAGAGGCAGACCTCGTTCATGTGCTTCTTCTCAATCTCATTGCACTTCTCGGCGCGCTTGTCATCGTCAAGAATTGTTACCATCTCTGCAATCATGGCATCAATCTCGGGGCTGCCCACGCCGTTCCAGTTCTTCGAGCTGTAGAAGTATTCGGTAGCGCTAGTCGGCTCGGAGCCCACATTGAAGCCCGCAATCGTGACATCGTACTCACGGTTACCGGTGACCTTGGAGAACTCGGAGGAACTACGAGCATCAATCTCAAAGTTAATGCCGATTTCCTTCATGTTCTGGATCAGGGTCTGAGCCTGGCCCTTGGTCGTTGCATCGTCACCGAAGGTGGTCAGCTTGTAGGCCAGAGGCTTGCCATCCTTGGCGTAGAAGTCGCGGTTCTTGGTGTATCCGGCATCCTCCAGGACCTTACGTGCGGCATCCTTATCCTGTGCGGGGAAGTTGTCGCGGTAATTCTTAGAGGAGGCAAGCAGAATCATCGAGCCCGGAACCTCTTCCTCGTAGGGCAGACCCTGGAAACGAATCTTAGCCAGAGCACCACGATCAAGGCCTAGGAAAATGGCCTTACGCACAGCCACATCGGTAATATGCTCGGCATTTAGGTTCAAGCCACCCGCAAAGAGGCGGTGGCCGCGGCGAATCTCGGAGTTCGCCACCTCCTTCATCTCGTTGTAGGCACTGAGGGCGCGAGCCTCCACAACATCCAGCTCACCGTTCTTATAAGCGGCGCGGGCGGCAGGCTCGGCCATCTCTCGCACAATAATGCGTTCCAGCTTGGGCTTATCGCCCCACCACTTCTCATTCGCCACGGCGGTGAAGGTCTTCTCAGAGGAGTTCCAGCCATTGGGGGCCAGAGTGAAGGGGCCGCAACCGAGTTCGGGGTGGGGGTTATCCACAAAACCCTCGTTAAAGAGGGTGGTGTCGAGCATAGCCGGGTGCAGGATGGATGCAAAGAGCAGACCCTTGATCGGATTGTGAGCGGTCTTGAAGACGGTGCGTACGTGGAACTTATCGCCATCAATGGCTTCAACGCTTTCGATATATTCGTACACACCCGAGGCAGCGATCTTGTAGGGACCATCGGGATCGCGGTGAATCTGCCAGGTGGCCTTCAGAGCCTCCACATCGATGGGGGTACCGTCATTGAAGACGCCCTTGGGGTTCAGGCGGACCTCGGCGGTAATTTTGCCGTCGACTTCCTTGACCTCAAAGCCGAGGGCATAGTTGGGATCGAGCTCATCTTCACCCTTGAAGGTGCTACGCCAGATACCTGCGCTGGCAATCACGCCCATGGTCTCAGCAATGGAAACGCTCGAGCCGTTCTGTGAGAAGCGGTTGAAGTCGGGGCCGATTGAGTAGGTGCTCAGGTTTAGGGTACCGCCCTGCTTAAGGGTGGAGGGATCCTGCTCGTTGATTTCATACAGGGGCGTCTCGGAAGCCTTGTGCTCATTCTTAGAGGAGGAGGATGAACCGCAAGCACTCAGGACACCCGTAGTGACGAGGGCACCGGCGCCACCAAACAGCAGGCGGCGGCTCAACACGGGGTTGAATTCAAGGGGCGAGGATACGGGGAGGGGGCTCATATTGGCTCCTAGATAAGAAGTCTGCAGCTCTCCTGCAGAACGCAGTGTGGGTGATGAAATGGGGTGATCCGGTACCTTGCGTTCTCCGTGCCTTATGGGCACGGGCGCGGAAGGAACGATTGTCATCGTCGGTGATACGGCGAAGCGGAGCAGTCCCCACAAAGTGTGAGGAAAGACTATGCTTTAAGCCACATTTAATATTTTTAGTAGTGTACACCACATGCAACTGTGCAGATAAGCAACACGAACTATTTCTTCAATATTTCGCTCAATATCTACGCCCTCAGCATGCAATCCCAAATTCCGGAAGGCAATGTTCCCAAAAACATCATTGCTCTAAAAACACTCAAGACAGCGAGAGCGGACCGGATACGCGCCGCGTATCCGGTCCGCTCAAGCATACACCTCGTCCCAGAGAGGACGAGAGGAGTGGCGCAGAGAGATATTATCGGCTCAGCACCCGGGCCCGACGCTAGTTCATCCAACCCACTGCGGTCCAGTCCATCGACTTATATAGGCTCGGGCCATAGTTGGCCAGGGTCTTCTTGACCATCATGAAGTCCGGGCCGTTGGTAATCGTACCCAAGAAGGCAAACTCCGCCATATGCTTCTTCTCGATCTCGTTACAGGCGAGGTTACGGGCCTTATCGTCTTCCATAACAGTCATTGCATCGATAAGGGCATCAATTTCGGGACTACCGTTACCGTCGTTGTTCTCGGAGTGGTAAAACTGCTTGGTACCTTCGGTAGCATCCGGGCTAGTCACACCGTAGCCACTGAAGGAAATATCGTAATCCCAGTTGCCCAGCACGCCCGCAAACTCGCTATCGGAGCGCTGATCAATGCGGATCTCAATACCTACATCCTTCATCTGCTGGCTGAAGGTCTGAGCCTTACCCTTGGTTGTCGGATCGTCACCGAAGGTCACCACGGCGCAGCTGGCCTTCTGGCCGTCCTTCTCGTAGTATTCGCCATTCTTGGTATAGCCGGCGGTCTCTAGAATCTTCTGAGCCTCAGAAATGCTATTGTTCGGGGTCGGATAGGAATCCTGATAGTACTCAGAGAAGGGCATATGTAGCATCGAGCCCGGAATCGTCTCTTCGTAGGGCAGACCCTGGAACTGAATCTTGGCGAGAGCCTCACGGTTCACGCCGGCGAAGATAGCCCGGCGCAGTGCAGCGTCCTTAACGCGGCGGGGATTAATATCCAGGCCGCCAGCGTATAGGCGGGTCCCCTTACGTAGCTCAGCCCCGGCCACATTCTTCACTTCAGCGTAGGAGGAGGAGGTATTGGCGCTCAGGACATCAATCTCATCATTCTTAAAGGCGGCGCGGGCGGCGCTGGATTCCATCTGAGTAAAGACAATCTTGTCCAGCAGGGGTTTGGTGCCCCACCATTTCTCGTTCGGTACCACGCTAAAGGTCTTGCCAGCCGAGTCCCAACCCTTATCAGCCAGGGTAAAAGGGCCCGCCCAGTACTCAGGGTGAGGATTATCCACGAATCCATTATTAAAGAGTTCAACGTTCTCAAGGGCGGGGTGCAGAATCTCGGCAAAGAGGCTCTGTAGCGGGTAGTAAGGCTTAGAAAAGGTGACGGTCACACTAAAATCATCCTCGCCCTGCTCCACGGACTCCACAAACCCGTAGATACCGCTGGAGACGATGTTGTAACCGCCATCCAGACTCTTGAAGATGTTCCAGGTAGATTGTAGGGCTTTATAGTCCACAGGGGTTCCATCGGTAAATACAGCCTTGGAATTGAGCTTAATGGAGACCTGAACCTTGTCCCCGCTCTTACCGGGAGTAAAGTCGGTGGCAAAGTTGGGGTTGAGTTTATAGGTACCGTCAAAGTCGAGCTGCCAGAGACCCGCCTGGTGCATGCTGCCGATAACGGTACCGTTATCGCTGGTATTGCCACTCTGGGTGTAGGGGTTGAAGTTCGGGCCAATGGCGCCAGCAGATAGGCGCAGGATACCGCCCTTCTTGAGGGTGTTAACGTCCTGGGCATTGACGTTGTAGAGGTCTTTGAGGTCAGCCCCGGCACCGGCAGCCTTGATCTTTTCCGCGCTAGCACCACCGTTACCGCAGGCACTGAGCAAGCCTACGGCGCCCAGAGCCGCAGTGCCACCAAGGAGCGCACGGCGACTGAAGCCGTGACTAGTGGCTTCATGGCTGGTCGCGGTGGAGACAATGGAGGCGATGGGCGCGGTCATGGGTCTTCCTTCTGACGCTTGGCGGGGCTCCCGCACGTACAGTGCAATGAGTAGGTATGCATACTAATGTATAACTTTGAATAACTCCACCATAGATCCATCCATCAACTTTTCCAAGTATTTTCACAAAAATTTCTAATATTTATCGAATATTTCACATATTCATACTATGGATGTCTGATTTTCGAGACCACCAGATCCCTTAAAAGAGAATGATTATGTGATTCCGGGCTACCCTTCCAGCCTCTTGAATACCTCCCGACCTATTCTGAGCATCTCCCAAATATCTCCCGAGCGCACCCCGGAAGCAACCCGGAACACACCTCGGGCAAGTAAAAGGCGGTGTCCCCCTCCGATAATTCGGAAGGGGACACCGCCTTCAAGCCCTTAGGGCTTACGGGCTGTGGAGAGCGGAGGAAGTGCTACTTAGCCCAACCAACCTTCTCCCAGTGAATGCCGGTGCCCTGGTAGAGGGACACACCGTAGTTGCGCAGACCCTTCTTAACGAACTTGTTGTCCGGGCCGTTGAATAGCGGAACCAGCACGGCGATCTCAGCCAGGTGCTTCTTCTCAATCTCATTGCAGGCCTGGTTGCGTTCCTTGTCATCGGCAATGAGCTTCATCTTCTCGATCATCTCATTGATTTCATCGGAGCCGGCATCCTCGGGCTTCTCGCGCAGGTAGAACTGCTGAGTAGCCTGGGTGGCATCCGGGTCGGTCATACTGTAACCCGCGGCGGTGGCGTCGTAGTCCTTGGCCTGCGTGGCCTTACCAAACTCGCTGGCGGCACGTGCATCAATCTCAACGTTAATACCAACAGCCTTCATCTGCTGCGACAGGGTCTGAGCCACAGCCTTGGTCGTGGGGTCATCGCCAAAGATAGAGTACTTGAAGGCGGCCTGCTTACCATTCTTCTCGTAGAACTCGCCGTTCTTGGTGTAACCGGCCTCTTCCAGAATCTTGGAAGCTGCGGCAGCATCGTTGTTCGGGGTAGGGTAGGTGTCCTGATAGTACTCAGAGAAAGGCAGGTGAATGACCGAGTTGGGTACCTTCTCCTCGTAGTCCAGGCCCTGGAAACGAACCTTGGAGAGAGCTTCACGATTCAGGCCGGCAACCACGGCGCGGCGCAGGGCAACGTCTTCCATGCGGGCGGGGTTCATAACGATACCGCCGGAGAAGAGGCGGGCACCGCGGCGCAGCTCGGTGTTAGCAACTTCCTTCAGCTCCTTGTACGCGGCGGCGGCCAGGGCGGGAGCCGCATCCAGCTCGTCGTTCTTGAAGGCGGCGCGCTCGGCTGCGGAGTCCATCTGGCGGAAGATAATGCGCTCCAGAACCGGCTTCTCGCCCCACCACTTCTCGTTGCGGACCACGGTCAGAGTTTTCTCGGAGGAGTTCCAGCCATCCTCTGCAATGGTGAAGGGGCCGGCAGCATATTCGGGGTGCGGCTTATCCACGAACCCATCGTTGAAGAGTTCCTTATCCAGCAGAGCCGGGTGCATGATCTCACCGAAAAGAATGTTCAGCGGGTAGTAGGGCTTGGCGAAGGTAACCTTGACCTTGAAGTCATCGCCGTCACGCTCCACAGATTCGACGTTGCCGTAAATACCGCTGGTCTCAATCTTGTAGCCGTTATCGACACTCTTGAGAATCTCCCAGGTGGCCTGCAGGGCCTTGTAGTCAATGGGAGTACCATCATTGAACTTGGCCTTCGGGTTCAGCGCAATGGAGACCACGGGCAGACCATTCTCTTCAGCAATGTCAAAGCTCTCGGCAAACTCGGGAGACAGGGTGCGCTTACCCTTGGGGTCGGACTGCCAGATACCGTTGTAATACACGGGGCTCAGAGCAGTCTGGGTGTAAGCGTCGGTACCTGCGCTTTGAAGGTTGAAGTCGGGGCCGATGGAGGTAACCGATAGACGCAGGGTACCGCCATCCTTCAGCTCCGAAACGGCGGCCTCCGCCATATCGTAGAGTTCCTTGGTGTCGGTGCCCGTGGTAGCGCCCTGAGTGGTGGCCTTCGACTCCTTCGAAGCACCGCACGCAGCCAGCACGCCCACGGCACCCAGGGCTGCAGCGCCACCGAGAACGGTACGACGATTCAGGATGAAATTCTTCTCCATGAGAGTGTCCTCTGTACTCTTGACCCCAATAACCATGCGCCAAGCGACGAGGCTTACACACGCGTTACAGCTCCGCGCGTTCGCCGCGGTCACCGCCCATTATTGCCGGTCTATGAATGTGTTCCTTGGGGTGCGCCCCTAGCGGCGTGCCCTCGGTCTAATTATCGCTTACTTCCACACCCAATACCCGGCTATAAATATTCATATCTTGAATATTGAGAAAGATTACGCCTAGTCCAGGAATGGGTAAGCAGCGCATAAGCCTCTCCTCAGTATCCCGTGGCACAGACCTTTAGGCGCGACCCAGCTTCTCGTCACTCTCCTTGACGGAGGAAGAGAGACCATAAAAAACCCGAGGGGCGAGCATCCCATGAATACTCGCCCCTCGGCACACACGCGACTTATTCAGCCGACTCTAGAGCTACACCGTGGCGACCTTGGCCTCAGGGTAGTAGCAAGCATATCCGTGATCCTCACCCTCAACGTGGGTAATCTCCGGCATCTCCTCCAAGCAACGCTTCTTCTTATCCTCAGGAAGTAGCTTGAAGATCGGGCAACGGCTCGAGAAGCCGCAACCCTTCGGCGCGTTCACCGGGGTGGGCAGGTCGCCTTCCAGCATGATGCGGTGGCGGTTTGCCTCAACCTCGGGGTCCGGAACCGGGATCGCCGAGAGCAGAGCACGAGTGTACGGGTGGATCGGGTTATCGAACACCTGATCAATATCGCCAATCTCGACAATACGACCCAGGTACATGACCGCGATGCGATCGGAGGCATGGCGAATCACCGCGAGGTCGTGAGCCACCATCAGATAGCTCAGACCCAGGTTTGCGCGCAATTCCTCCAGCAGGTTAATAACACCCGCCTGAACCGACACGTCCAGCGCCGACACGGGCTCGTCCAGAACCACCAGCTTGGGGTTCACCGCCAGCGCGCGGGCAATACCGATGCGCTGACGCTGACCGCCAGAGAACTGGTTCGGGAAACGGTTCACATGGTCGGGCTGCAGGCCCACGGTGCGCATCAGCTCGATCACGCGCTTCTTAATCTCGGGCTTCTTCATACCCTGGTTCTCCAGGGGCTCAGCCAGAACCTCGAAGACGGTAAAGCGCGGGTCCAAGGCACCGGTCGGGTCCTGGAACACCATCTGCTGGTTCTTACGCAACTCAAGAATCTCACCGGCGGACTTGCCGTCCTTGGTCGAGGTTCCGTTAATCAGAATCTCGCCGTCGGTGTTCTTGTTAAACTCCATGATTTCCAGCAGAGTCGTGGTCTTACCGCAACCGGACTCACCCACGATGGAGAAACATTCACCCTCGCGAATATCGAAGGTCACACCGTTCACAGCCTTCACGGTACCCACGCGGCGCTTAATCAGCGCACCCTTCATGAGCGGGAAATGCTTCTTGACGTTGCGCACCTCGAGAACGGGAGCGCGGTCTTCACGCGGAATACCGTCGTACTTGGAAACCGGAGGCTCCGGAACCGGGTATAGCTCCTCAGCGGTCTTACCAACCAGCTCCTGGGAAATGGTGCAGGAGGAGTAGTGTCCCTCGCCAACTCCTTCCAGTAGCTGCAAATCGGGCTCGCCATTGGAGTCCTGGCAGCACTGGCCACCGCTCTTAGCGATGGGACAACGCGGACGGAAGGAGCACGCGGTCACAGGCTTAATCAGGTTCGGCGGGGTACCCTCAATCGGAACCAGGGAGACTTTCTCAGAACGGTCCACGCGGGGCACGGCGCCCAGCAGACCGATAGTGTACGGGTGGGAGGGGTGCTTGTACAGATCCTCCGCCTTAGCGATCTCCACCGGCTTACCCGCGTACATCACCAGAATGTCGTCAGCCATGCCAGCAACAACACCCAGGTCGTGGGTAATCATAATGGTCGCCGCGCCGGTCTCTTCCTGCGCCTTCTCCATAACCTCCAACACCTGCGCCTGGATGGTCACATCCAGCGCGGTGGTGGGCTCATCGGCAATCAGCACGCGAGGGTCGTTCGCAATCGCCATAGCAATCATAATGCGCTGGCGCATACCACCAGAGAACTCATGCGGGAAGGAACGCAGGCGGTCCGCCGGTGAGGGAATACCCACCATGCCCATCAGCTCAATCGAACGGCCCCTAATTGCCTGCTTGCTCATACCCTTGTTGTGGACCTTGAGCACCTCGGCAATCTGGTCACCAATGGTGTACACGGGGGTCAGAGAGGACAGCGGATCCTGGAAGACCATGGAGATGTGCTTGCCTCGGTAGGTACACATTTCCTTATCGCTTAGGCCCAGCAGCTCGGTGCCGTTGTATTTAATCGATCCGGTGATATCCGCGGTGGTCGGGTGCAGACCCATAATAGCCATCGAGGCCACGGACTTACCGGAGCCGGATTCACCCACAATACCCAGAGTCTTACCGGGGTACAGGTCAAAGTTCACACCGCGCACGGCGTGCACAACACCGTTCTCGGTGTTGAAACGGACGTTGAGGTCCTTAACGCTCAGAACGGGAGAGATACTCATTAGTTCTTCGCCTCCTTCTTCTCGTTCTTCTTGGACTTCTTGATCTTACCGACGGACATCGAGGTCGGGTCGAAGGCATCACGCAGGCCGTCGTTCATAAGGGCCAGCGGGCCAACCAGAAGGAAGAAGAACAGAACCGGGAACCAGAACATGTGCGGCAGGGTGTTAATCTGCTGCGACGCATCCGAAATCAACGAACCCAGTGAGTAGTTCGGGTACTTAATACCGATGCCGATGAAGGAGTATGCAACCTCGGAGAGCACGGCGTTCATAATGCCGCTGGTGAAGTTCAGAACCAGCAGGGAGCCGATGTTCGGGACCAGGTGGCGCATCACAATCTTGAAGGGATGCACACCCATGTAGCGTGCAGCCTTCACGAAGTCGCGGTTAATGAGGGACTGCGCCATTGCGCGAATCACACGGGCGCTACCCATCCAGCCAAAGGCAATCAGCACGGCAGAGAGCAGAACCCAGGTGGGAACACTCTTCTGGATCTGCTTGCCCACCTGACCGTTAATCAGAATAGCCAGGATCAGCAGCGAGGGAACCATAATCAAGGTTTCCAGGATGAACAGCATGATCTTATCGATCCAGCCGCCGAAGTATGCCATAACACAGCCATACACGGCAGAGACCAGCACGGTTACGAAACCGACGATTACACCGATCTCGAGGGAGGTCCACACTGCCTCCACCATCATGGCAAAAACATCGTTACCCGCAATGGTGGTGCCGAACCAGTGATCGGCAGTCGGGCCCTCACCCAGGGCCATGTAGTCAATATCGTTGGGCTTGTACTTGGTCAGGTACTTGCCAAACAGACCGAACAGAGCCATGCCGATGAACACGGACAGGCCGAAGACGGCAGCCTTGTTACGCAGAAAGCGACGCAGAATAATGACGCTCTTATTAATGACCTTGAAGTCACCGTTCTCCTGCACCGCCGGCACGGAGGAAGTTGCAGTTACCTGGCTCATGAGATCCTCACTCGGGGGTCGACAATGGTAGTCGCGATATCAGCAATAATCGCGCCAACAGCAAACAGGGCAGAACCGTAGGCAAGGGTCACCGTTGCAGCGTTCACGTCCTGCGAGGAAATGGAGTCGATCGACCACTTACCGATGCCGGGCCACGCGAACACGGTCTCAGCAAAGAATGCACCCGCAAAAATCAACGGGATCTGGTACGCGATGGACTGTGCCACAGGAATAAAGGAAACGCGCAGTGCGTGGCGGGTAATCGCCTGGTTACGAGTCAGGCCCTTAGCGCGGGCGGTACGTACGAAGTCGGCGTTCACGTTATCGAGCAGGTACTGACGCTGCGCAATCTGATAACCGGCCCAGCCGAAAATGGTCATACAGAAGGTCGGCACGATGTAGTGCGCTGCCATATCTAGGGTAATTTCCCAGAAGCCCGTCAGGCCCGGAGTCGAAATACCGGTCACGTAGAAAATCTTCTCGCCACCGTTAGCGACAGAAATATTATTCAGTGTGGTTGCACCCTGCTGCACCACGAAGTAGGCGACGGGGGCAGGAATAATGTAAACAAGGTACGAGTAACCGGTGATAACGCGGTCAGAGAACTTGTACTGGCGAGCTGCCGAGTACACGCCCAGGGCAATACCGATCACGATGGACAGGATGGTCGCTACGAGCAACAGTCGGGTCGAAACCCACACGCGCTGACCAAATTCCTGGTTAATGTACGCACCGTTGGGGCTGCGACCCCAATCAAACTTGGTAACCACGTTGGTCAGCCACTGAACGTAGCGGTCCCAAGGGTTCATCTCCGGGTCAAGACCCAGGGACGCGAAGTTACGGTTCACCTGCTCAGGGCTAGGCTTCGGAACCTTCTCCTGCTCCAAGAGGGCAGGCTTCAGGGCAGTAACCGCGGCGAAGTAACCCATCGTGGTCGTAATGAAGACCATGACGAGATACGTCAGCGATCGCTGGAGGATGTACCTAAACATGGGACGGTTCCCCTCCTTATATAGATGTCGGTGTTAAGGCATGTGTGTCATGCTGCTGACTCTAGTGCACTGCTTCGTGATGACTGTCACTAGGAGCATAGTTACTTTATCTTATATAGCCCGCGGGGCTTCCACCAAACCCACATTGGTAACTTTCACTCCTTAGAACAGTCTGTACAGACCCTGGAAAACCCCTGAGACAAAAAGTGCCCCGGTATTCCGGGGCACAGGGGCAATTTAATAATTTCACGAAAATTTTACATCTGAAACATACCCGGCGAGATCAGGACGTCATGACTCTTTCGATAGGGGTTCTCGTGGGTCAAAACACCACGCAAACCAACTGATTCAGAGGCTAAGCCAACAGTTTAAAAAGCTATAGCAAAAGCTAAGGCATACCTCACAAACCCGTCCGCACAAGCTAGATTCCAAGTGCCCCTCACCCTTCGGATAGGCCGGTGCCCCGGTTGCTGAATATACCGCAACCGGGGCACCGAGCGTACAACCTTTAGGCCTTCGCCTCCGGGGATCCGGGCTTGCTAATCCCAGGACCTTCCGAGGACCGCAGAGACTCATCCACCGTAGCCTGCGCCTCACCGTGCATCGCCTTTAGCACCTGCGCATCCTTAGCCGCCATCTCCGGGGTAATCACATCAATCGCGCCGGTGGCCACACGAGGAATATCTACCGCGGATTCCGTCTTAATCGTGGTGGCCAGTGCCTCCTCACGGATAAAGAAAAGCAACACGGTCGACACCAGCCCCAGCGGCACTAGGTACAGGAATAGCGGAATCAACGCATCGTTATACGCATTGACAATAATGCCATGCACCGGTTCCGGCAAAGACGCCACCAACTCAGGGGTCAACGACAAAGAGGCATGGCCACCCGAAGACTGCACAGCCTGCTGCGGCATGCGCTCAGAAATCAGCGAGGTCAGACGGGACGTGAACAAACCGCCCACCAGCGAGGCACCCACAGTAGCACCCACCTGACGGAAGAAGTTATTCGCCGCCGTAGCGGTACCCACCACACTCACCGGGAAAGCATGCTGCACAATCAGGGTCAGGAACTGCATCGACATTCCCAAACCAGCACCCATCACACCCAGGTACACACAGAACAGCCAGGTCGGGGTATCAAGATTCACCGTGGACAGCAGGAACAGTCCCAGAGCCACAATAGCTGTACCCGCAGTGACATACACCTTGTAGCGTCCCGTCTGCGACACCAGGCGGCCGGTAATAATCGACACCACCAGCATGACACCCATCATCGGAATCATCAGCAGGCCTGCCACCGTAGCGCTCACGCCTAACGCCATCTGCAGGTAGGTCGGGATGTACTCCACCGCACCGAACATCGCCACGCCCAGGGTCAGGGAGGCTCCCAGAGTCAGCGCAAAGTTACGGTTCTTGAACAGGTACATGGGCATAATCGGCTCAGCCGCACGGTTCTCCACCGGAATGAACACCAGTGCCGCCACCACCGAGAAGACCAGTAGACCAATGATCTGCGGCGAAGTCCACTCATACTGGTTACCGCCCCAAATCGTGGCAAGCACCAGTGCGCTCGTAGCCGACATGAGAATCAGCGAGCCCAGGTAGTCGACACGGTGCTTCTCACGGTCACGGAACGGGCGGTGCGGCAGCAAGAAGATTACGGCGAGAATCGCCAAAACCGCCAACGGTAGGTTTAGCCAGAAGGCCCAGCGCCAGCCAGGCCCCTCCGTAATCCAGCCACCAATCAGCGGCCCTGCCACTGAGGAGAATGCAAACACGCCACCGATAATACCCATGTACCGGCCGCGGTCACGAGGCGGAATCACGTCAGCAATCACGGCCTGCGACAGAATCATCAGACCGCCACCACCCAGACCCTGCAGGGCGCGGGCAAAAATCAGCCAGGTCATGTCCTCGGCAAGTGCACCCACCACTGAACCGGCCATAAAGGAGATGATCGCAAAAAGCAGAAAAGGTTTGCGACCAAATTGATCCGAAAGCTTGCCGTAGACCGGCATCGTAATCGTCGAAAGCAGGATGAAAATTGTAATCACCCAGCTCATGTGCTCCACACCGTGTAGCTCGCCCACGATAGTGGGTAGCGAAGGCGCCAGAATCGTCTGATTCAACGAGGACATGAGCATCACAATAACCAGGCCTAGGAACATGGTACGGATGCGGTTCTTACCGAACGTCTGCGCGCCCGCTCCTTGAGCGCTCTGTTGCACAGCATCTTCTCCTGCTGGAGAGGACGCGGTACGGTTCGTGGATTCCAAACTCATAATGACCTCTTCTAGTTACGTCCTATACCTAATGCATTGTCGTGCTACACCGCGAGCACCGCGTTCCCCCGAGCCCCCTCCGAGATATATCCGAGGTTCCCTCGAGAAACCCGAAGTATCCCATCCCGATGGGGTGGAATGAGGAGGCGCTATATCACCGGGCGGCTCTGCTCAAAGAGCAGGAACTGGTAGGTTTTCACCGTCTGTCGAATACCGCGGTTGATTTCCTCCTCGTCCTCAAAGTGGCGGGCAAACTCCAGCTGGTGAAGCACCGCAGATGCCAACTGCACCTTTGCGCGGGAACGCTCCTGCAGGTGGTCAGTTATCGGGTCCGACGGGGATCGGCGCGGGAATGGACCGCGGCGACCGGCTGCATCGAAAGCAACCCAGTCAATCGTGTTCAGATACTCGGTAAGCACCTGCTCGCACCGCATGTGGTGCATCTTGAAACGCTTGATTGAGTCAGGGAATTGACGACAGTGCGTCTGGAAATCGTTGTCCTTGACCTTGATGTAGTAGAAGCTGTGGAAAATAATCTGCCACAGCAGGTGAGTCACGCGGATAATCGTGTTTTCATCCTCGTGGGCACGATCGGTTTCAAGAATTTCCTCGCTGACAACCGGCTCCCGTAGCCCAAGAACCGCATCCTCCTTGGAGGGAAAGTAGTTAAAAAAGGTGCGGGGGGACACTCCGGCTTCCTGAGCGATTTCTTCAACGGTAGTTCCGCGCATTCCATGTTCGCGGACGCGTTTGAGGGCTACTTCATGGATTGCCGTCCAGGTTTGTTCACGGCGGCGTTCTCGAAGACTTTGTTCCTTTTTCTGCATAACTGCAATTATTTCATTTCTGCAGAAAATACTCAACTATAACCCGAATCTTTCCTCATCCTGCATTATATTCGAGTCTCGCATGCTCCCATACCTATATCTTCTCAAGTCAAGCGGCATAATGGACGGGTGAATCTATTTGCCCCCGCGTACCTCGATTTCCTCCCCGACTGGATTCGACTCGTTCTCGGATTCCTCGACCTCGCCATCCGAATCCTCACGCTCTTCTGGCTACCCTACAACCGCAAGCCCGTGGTCGCCCTCGGCTGGCTCATGGCCATCTTCTTCATCCCCTTCGTCGGGTTCATTGCCTTTCTTATCTTCGGCTCATCGCGCCTACCCGCTTACCGCCGTGCACGCCAACATGCCATGAACGACATGATCCGCGATGCCACCGACGGCACCCCCTTCCTGACCAGCACCGATGGCCTCTCAGAACCAGCACTTGTCGCCAGCCAGCTCAACTACACCCTCGGGGCGCTCCCCCTCGTGGGCGGCAACCAGTTCACGCTCCACACCGATAACCATCAGGCCATGGTTGAAATGTCCAAGGCTGTTGACCGGGCCACCGACTACGTGCACTTCGAGTTCTATATCGCGGCCTACGACGAAGCCAGCGCCGTACTCTGGGATTCCCTCTTCGCCGCGCACCTCCGCGGTGTGCAGGTGCGCGTGCTCATCGACCACATAGGCTCCCGCAAGTACCCCTCCTATAGGCAGCTTGTGAAGATGCTCAACGAATCCGGCATGCAGTGGCAACTCATGCTACCACTGAAGCCGTGGAAGTTGCGCTGGCAACGCCCCGACCTGCGCAACCACCGCAAGGTCCTCGTCGTGGACGGGCAGGTCGCCTTCTCTGGCTCCCAAAATGTAATTCACCGTTCCTACGACATGCCCGAAAACGTAAAGAAGGGCCTGGAATGGAAGGATCTCACCTTCTCCTGCACCGGTCCCATTGTCGAGGAGCTCAATTCAATCTTTATCTCCGATTGGTACTCCGAGACGAACCAGCTGCTACTGGCCGAAATTAACACCGCTATCCCCTACGAGGGTGAGGGCATGCGCGCCCAGGTGGTTCCCTCCGGCCCCGGGTTTGAGACCGAAAACAATCTGCGCCTCATTAACTACATGATCTACAATGCCGAGCGGCGCATCACCATTTGCTCACCCTACTTCGTACCAGAGGAAACCCTATTGCAAGCACTCACCAATGCCGCCTACTCGGGTATTGAAACCACCGTAATTGTGTGCGAAAAGGGTGACCAATTCCTGCCCAATATGGCACAGCGCTCCTACTATGAGCAGTTGCTACAGGCGGGCGTGCGCATCCTGCAGTACCCCAGTCCCACCGTACTACACTCGAAGTTTATGATTGTGGACGACGACCTGGCCTTTATCGGCTCCTCTAACATGGACCCGCGTTCCTTCTCGCTAAACCTGGAGGTCTCCACCTTCATTACCGACCGCACCATGGTCACTATGTTGGAGGGGGTTGCCACCGAGTATGAAAAGGTCTGCACCGAGTTGCTCTACACCCAGTGGGCGGAGCGCCCACGCCGCATTAAAATGGTGGAAAATCTCTGCCGACTCTGGTCATCGCTCCTCTAAACTATTTTCACGCCCGAGAGTCTGCATTTTCATCTCCGCACTCGTCAAAGGACTATCGATTGCCCCTTCTATTCCGTAAAGCACACCGTAAATTTGCTGAATTCGATGCGCACGACGTTGCCCACCGTATTTCCGCGTACACCTATGGTAATTTTCTGGTTCTAGCGGCGTTGCTGACCCTCTACGATGCAAAATCCATCTCTGACGGTACCGCAATCCTCTACATTACGGGTACCGGTCTGACCACCTATATTGCCCACGTCATCTCAGAAATGCAGGAGTACCGGGTGCTACACGGCGGCACCCCTCCTCGTGAATTTGTTAAGCATGCACTACGTAACGCAAGCCCCATTCTTGGCACCACCGTATACCCCGTCAAGTTGCTGATTGTGGCCGCACTTCTGCCGCCTGGTGGCAACTATGACATCATCTTTGACCTCACAATTATTCTCTGCCTGGCAACCGTGGTGTGGCGTATTTTTAGCCTCAACTTCGCGATTGCTCGCTACCGCGGTGAACCAATCTGCTGGCGTACTGTCCGAAGCGCAGTATGGTTCACCCTCGCCATTATTACTCTTGACATTATGAATGTATATGTTCACTCACGCTGGTAAATAGCCTAGAAGCTCCCCTGAAGCTCAGATTACCTGAGGTCAGGGGAACTTTCATCTACCCTCGCAATAACAGGATGCAGCAACAGCTGTCAGCTAGACCGGGTTGCCCGGGCCCACCAGATCGAAGGAGTACATCCACCACACGAAAAGCTCCAGCACAATGTAGAGAACCGTGAACAAACTCAACGTGATGATGTGACGGCGGCGCGTCATGCTCAAATAGCCGATAAACTCGCGAATAAACGCATTCACCGCGAAATATACCTTCGTCGGTGCACCCGCACCCCAACACTTCAGGTTCAGCGAACGCGCCAACAGCAGTGCACGGAACAGGTGATAGTTTGTGGTTGCAAGCGCTACCTTCGGGGTCTTCCCCTCGGCGACCTCCGGCATCAGAGCATAAGAGAAGAGCAGGTTCTCGCGGGTATTCACCGCACGGTCCTCCACGATGATGTCAGCCTCGGGAACACCGCGGGACACCGCGTAACGAGTCATCGCTACGCCCTCGGGAACATCCTCGTCCGGGCCTTGACCGCCAGACATGATCAGCTTCGAACCGGGGTTCTTGCGGTACACCTCAATGCCGCAATCAATACGCGCCGCCAGTAGCGGAGTCACCTGATCCCCCATGAGACCCGAACCGAGCACCACCACATAATCAGCCTGCTTGCGGATATTCACCAGGTTCAACGCCGCAGCCACCGTGTACCCCACCGCGTAGACGGTGAAATAGATCAGCACCAGTGAAAAATAGAAATAAATAGTGCCCCACACACCGCCCAGCGGTACATGCTCCGTAGGGCCAGGAATAAAAATCGGACCCAAAATTAGTGCCGCGCCGGCAGCCAACGCCAAAGAATTAGTGAGCGAAAAACCCTCGCGAACAATGAGGCGAATACCGCTATAGAGGAAAAGACCCGTCAAAACCGTAGGGGTAAAAATTCCAAGAATCGCCGGAACAATAAAAATGAGGAGAGCCAGAATCAGCAAAATCTGGTTCTCCAACGCAACAGCCGTCATCCCCAGGCTTGCGCCCAGAAAATCCGCGCTGGCAATCAGAAGCCAACCCACGAACACGCTACGGCGTTCCCGCAGGTAGAGCAGAAGAAACCCAACCGAGGAGAACAAAGTTAGCAGGTACAGCACTATTAGCGGCACGTGCAACGGGGCATCGGCTGGAGGCAAAAGAGGCATGGTGTTCCTTCACATTGAATACGAGGTACGCCCCAGTGTACACGCCGCGTAAAAAAGCTCAAGAATTCAACCTGATTCTCACCTTGAACCCGTAAAAAATTAGCTGACAGGACTAAACGGATAAAAAGAAACGCGCGAAGCCTCCACTCAACTATGCTCTCGCATAGCGTGAACGCACCGCGCGTTTATTTCTACCCAACCTTATTCTACCTCCACAAACGATTTCCCGTGTGAATTGAAGAGGGCTTAATCTGCAACCATTCCGGAGCTGCCAGGCGGACCGCCTTCGCGCATCCCGCCAAGGCTGTAATAATCGACTCGCAACGCTGATTAAATTCATTTTGATGCCGTTTATCAACAATCTGCCCCGGAAAATGGCGATGCATCTTTGACACCGAATCGCTACTTTCCTGCAAACCGTGACCGGTATGCCCCGGAACGTGTTTGACCAGCACCCGCTTCTGACGAATCGCCTCTGTCAGCTCGCGCATCTGAGCCACCACACGCTCGTCCTGCACACCCTCAGAAGCCCAGGTCTCAAAAACCCAGCGGCTATGCGCCAGACGCAGCACAAACGTGAGTGCGCCCAGCGAATCCGTATTGATAATGAGGCGACGCGACCCGCTGTAGAATACAGCGTAAGCTGCCAATACAGCCGACAACTCACCGGTCATAATATTCACCCCGTCGTAATGGGAGTGAAAATAGAAGCCGTCCTCGCTCACACCGGCAATACCCATGCGACCGCCACGCTGATACTTCTTGTTATGCGTGGAACGGAACGAGCAGTCCGTAAAGACGCTGTAGTCTTCCAGCTGCTCCAGCGGCTGAGGAGTAAGTGCCTCACGCACCAGGGAATCTACGGACTCATGCACGCGAGTTACATCAGCTTGCATCCGTTCATAGGCGGGGGTTCCGGCCAGTTTTACATGCACTTCACCCAGCGAATGGTTATCGTAAGGGTCGAGCACTTTCTCAAAGGCGCGGTACTCCATAATCATCTTCAGATGATCACAGTCCCTGAAAAGACGCTTCAGATGCTTACGATCGGCCGCAATTGTCACCAGATTCTTGCGGTGCTGCTCCGGAATAACGTCCCAGGCGCTCAGCACGGCACGACCCAACAGGCGGGGATGTACTTCATCGCAGGATTCCATTAAAGAATGGGAGTGCGTAAACATCAGGGGCTCCCCGTTCACCACGGTGCGAGTGCCGTCTTGCTTCGAAATAAAAACTACCGTCGACAGTGCCGAATAGCACATACTCTGCGCTTTACGGTGTTCCTGAGCTACCGCGATAACAGCGACCCCTTCATCGGTATACCCGGCCGGGTACGATGCGCTATAGTCGGGTGCTTCCCATGTCAGGGCACATCGTTTGATATGAGCCGGTGAAAATCCCAACGCAGTCACCTCCCGTGACGATCATGTCCGCTTCTCCTTTCTATGCTGCGGGTATATCTATTACCCTTCTTTTATAGGTCGAAGAGAATGCGGGCGCAAATACCATCCGTGATTTTTTCCAGTCAGCGAATGCCCCCGCCGCGTACCATTCCACTTGGCAAACACCGGGCAAACACCGGGTGTACTTCAGGCCGTACACACTACCGCTGGGTCCCCAAAGGTGTACTTTAAAAGGGTTCATCTATAATGCGGTTCAAACCGCCCGTTCTCAGGAGAAATTCATGATTGGTGTCTACGCAGGCGTATCCGTTAAGCCCGAGCACGTCGAAGAATTCCTAGCCACCGTCGGTGCACTCGTCGAGGCAAGCCGTCAGGATAAGGGAAACGTCAGCTACGACTTCGGAGCTGTCTCCGAGCGCGAATTTGCCTTCATCGAGCGCTGGGAATCCCAGGATCTGCTTGACGCTCATATGGCCACCGACCACTTCCAGAAAGCTGTCGCCGTATGGGAACCGCTGCTGGCCTCTGAGCTGGACGTACGCATCGTCAACTTCCAGTACAACTAAACACACCCCGCCCATCCATAAACATCTCACTAGATGTGCTGGACTGTAGCGGTAACGCTAAGTCAACGGGCTTAGGCAAGCAAGTGGGCAGTGCCCGTTCCCCCGTCATGGGGAACGGGCACTGCCCTCTTCAAATCTCTTCAGGCGATACTCGGCAAGTATCCTAACGGCGCTCCAGGCCCACCTCCAGGGTATCCAAGGTAAAGCCATTGCCTGCACTCACGCAGTGCACCTTGCCGGTATTCACCGACTTGCACGTATATCCGTAAGCAGTCACCACCTGACCGGTACCCAGCGGGGCAATCTTCTGCGTATCTACCGGTTCCGGGGCGGAGGACTGACCGACCAGGCTCACCTCCGGGGCACCTGCCGCCAGGTGTACGCGGTGCTGCGGTGCACCGGCCGCGGTATCCCAACCTTCCAGATTCACACCCACTAGAGCCTGGCAATCCACGCCTTCAGGCTTAATCGAGCAGGCTACTTTAGCATCGGGGCTAGTGAAGCGCAGTGTTTCCACCATCTTTGCCTTCTTACCCTGGCCGAATGTGCCGCCACCGTATACCTCCGCAAAGTTCAGTGCGCCCGAAAGCATGCGAGTCTTCGCCGGAATCAGCGCTAGGCGGGGCTTCTCGGCACTACCACCGTGCGTGAAGCAAGCAGCGGTCACATAACTGCGCCCCACTTTGTCCGTGCACTGGTACCACTCCACCGTTTCCACCCCGTTCTGGTTCTTACGGTTATTGAACAGACGAATTGCCTCCTGCGCTTTCGCGCAATCGGAGCCGTCGTACACATAAATACCCGCAGGCTCACCCAGCAGGCTCGTCAGACCACACCGGGTGCCCGGATCATTCACGTTCTCGGCCGCGCTAGCCGAGACGAAGGCCGCCTCGAACTCGGCATCTGTGCTCGGTTCGGCGGCGGGGGTGGCAACGGCATCAAAGGTGACCGGGGCGTCTAGGCCCAGCGGAATCTGCACGGTGTTTGGCTTCCAGGAGCCATCATCAGCATGGAAAAGTGACTTCGCGTTAAAGGTGGCGGCAGTTGAGGCCATCGCGACGGGCGTAAAGGAGTCCGAATCGTCGTATTCTTCCTGAGCGCTACAAGAGCTCAGAGCCAGCGCGCCGATACAAGCCAGGGCGGTCAGGGTACGGCGAGTCAGGGAACGCCGTGAACGTGCAGGGAAGGTAACCATAGTGCCAATCCTTGAGGGTATGGTGAAGTGCAATGTGTATAAGTGGTCGTGCTGAGTCGGTGAATAGTGTTCCGGTACTCTTTCAACCCTACTGTACCCTAGCTGACAAGGCAATACACCACTCCGGATACCTCCTTAAACTGACGGTGCCCCCGTCCACATCAGTGGGCAGGGGCACCAAATGACGAGCCCATTAAGGCAACCCGTCGAGGCCAGTCTAGACGTCCTCAGGTAGGATACGCACACCGCCCTTATCAGCGGAGGCAGCCAGCATGCCGTACACCTTCAGTGCATTCGACACCTTGCGTTCGCGCGGCTTAGTCGGATGCCACGGTGCGGCGCCCTTTGCCTCTCGGCGAGCAGCCAGTTCTTCATCCGAAACGTTGACGCGCAGGATGCGGTTGTTCACGTCGATTTCAATCTCATCACCGGTCTGCACCAGTCCGATTGCACCGCCGGCGGCAGCTTCCGGTGAGACGTGACCGATTGAGATGCCCGAGGTTCCGCCGGAGAAGCGGCCGTCGGTGATTAGGGCGCACTTCTTACCCAGGCCCAGGCCCTTTAGGTAGGAGGTCGGGTACAGCATCTCCTGCATACCCGGGCCTCCCTTCGGACCCTCGTACTGGATGACGACGACGTCGCCTTCCTGCACGTTCTTCGACAGAATCTCGTATACGGCCTCGTCCTGAGATTCCACCACGAAGGCGCGTCCCTTGAAGTGGAAGAGCTCCTCATCAATGCCTGCAGACTTAATAATGGCACCGTTCTGGGCAATATTGCCGTACAGAACCGCCAGGCCGCCGTCCTTGGTGTAGGCGTGCTCCACGGCGCGAATGCAACCGTTCTCGGCGTCGGTCTCGGGGGACTCGTACTTATTGGCGGTGGAGAAGGCCCGGGTGGTGCGCACACCGCCGGGGGCGGCTAGGAACAGTTCCTTGGCTTTATCGCTGGCCTTGCCACCGCGAATATCCCACTCGTCCAGCCACTCGTCCAGCGAGTCGGCGTGAACGGAATGAACGTTCTTGTGCAGCAGGCCGGCGCGGTTCAGCTCACCTAGCAGGGCGGGAATACCGCCGGCGCGGTGCACATGCTCGATGTGGTACTTCGTGGAGTTCGGGGCGATCTTCGCCAGGCAGGGTACCTGACGCGAAATGCGGTCGATATCGTCCAGAGTGAAGTCGGCGCCCGCTTCATGCGCAATCGCCAAGGTGTGCAGCACGGTGTTCGTGGAACCACCCATAGCCACGTCCAGAGCCATAGCGTTTTCGAAAGCTTCCTTAGTCGCAATCGAGCGGGGCAGGACCGATTCGTCGTCCTGGTCGTAGTAGCGCTTTGCCAGCTCAACGATACGGCGGCCAGCGTCCAGGAACAGTTCCTTGCGTGCCACCTGGGTGGCTAGGGTCGTACCGTTACCGGGCAGGGCCAGGCCGATGGCCTCGTTTAGGCAGTTCATGGAGTTCGCGGTGAACATGCCCGCGCAGGAGCCGCAGGTCGGGCAAGCATTCTTCTCCACCTGGGCCAGCTTCTCATCGCTGACGCTATCGTCAACAGCCATGACCATGGCGTCAATCAGATCCAGACGGTGCTCCACAATACCCTCAATACCGGCGCCGGATTCCATCGGGCCGCCGGACACGAAAATAGTGGGGATATTTAGGCGCATCGCGGCTAGCAACATACCGGGGGTAATCTTGTCGCAGTTCGAGATGCAGACCAGAGCGTCAGCTCGGTGAGCGTTCACCATGTATTCCACAGAATCAGCGATTAGGTCGCGCGAGGGTAGCGAGTACAGCATACCGTCGTGGCCCATTGCGATACCGTCATCGACAGCAATGGTGTTGAATTCCTTAGCGACACCGCCGGCCTCACGAATTGCTCCGGCCACCAGCTCACCCATGTTCTTCAGGTGCACGTGGCCGGGTACGAACTGGGTGAACGAGTTAGCGATCGCAATAATGGGCTTGCCAAAATCATCGTCACCCATACCGGTGGCACGCCATAGGGCGCGAGCACCAGCCATATTACGGCCATGGGTTGAAGTACGTGAACGCAATTCGGGCATTGTTAAACCTTCCGTAGTGATGCAACTACTGATTCTACGCGCGGGGCCCGGCACTCTTCAGCTCAGGGTTACTTTGGTTTCACGCATCGAAATGCGCCGGAACAGCTCAAATACACGCTAAAACACGTGATGCATACCGGACACCTTGAGACCGCACGGTACACGGAATGTGATTAGGATGGATCAACGGGGATGGTAGGCATCCAATTGGAGCCTGAGTTTTTATGCCGGATCTACGGCAGATTTTCCTCATTAGGAGGAACACCCCGGGTTACGGGGACAACACCCCATTATGCCCTCTAGTCTGGATTGAACCTAGGGCATCAGGCCCACTACTCAACCGGCGAACGGATGAGCTCCGGAGTATCCCGGGTTTCGCCTCGCCGCATACGATTCGAAGGTTCTCATGACTCATACCCAGACTTCTTCACAGATTCCCTCGCGGACGCATGTGCCCCTCACCCCCGCCGCAAACGAACTCGGGGGCAAGAACTTCGCTTCCTCCGTGATTTACCAGGTGTACCCCAAGTCTTTCTATGCCTCCGGCGGTAGCGCCTACGGTGACCTACGCGGCATTATCAAGAAAGTTCCCTATATCGCTTCCCTGGGCGTGGATATGGTCTGGTTCAATCCCTTCTTCGCCTCCCCTCAAAACGATAATGGCTACGATATCTCCGACTACTACACCATTAACCCCGACCCGGGCACCATGGAAGATGTCGAAGAGATGATTGCTACCCTGGCCGAGCACGGGGTGGGGGTTATGTTTGACATGGTCCTTAACCACGTCTCCACCGAGCACGAATGGTTTTTGTGCGCGCTCTGGCTGGTGAGCGCGAGTACTGGGACTACTTCTACATCCGCCCCGGTAGGTACACCGAGGCCGGTCAGTTGCGCGAACCCACCAAATGGGAGTCAAAGTTCGGCGGCCCCTGCTGGTCCCGCTTCGGCGAGTATACCGACGGTCAGGGTACTCCCCTGTTCTATATGCACCTTTACGACCGCACCCAGGCTGACCTGAACTGGTATAACCCGGTGGTGCGCGAGGAGCTCTATAGGGTCGTGAACTTCTGGTACGACAAGGGCGTGCGCGGTTTCCGTTTCGACGTCATTAACGTTATCGGCAAGGGCGAGGAACTGCTCGAGGCCCCCGAAGGCACCGTGGACAAGGCCCAATACACCGACACCCCGATTGTGCATACCCGCCTTCAGGAGTTGAATCGTGCCTCCTTCGGCCGCCATGCGGACACCGTGACCGTGGGCGAGATGTCCTCAACCACGATTGAGAACTGTGTGGGCTACTCCAACGCGGCAAACCACGAACTGGACATGGTGTTTAGCTTCCACCATCTGAAGGTGGATTACGACAACGGTGAAAAGTGGTCGAAGGTACCGTACCGTTTTGCCGAGCTGAAGCAGATTCTGAACGACTGGGCGCTGGGCATGCAGGCCGGCGGCGGCTGGAACGCCCTGTTCTGGAATAACCACGATCAGCCGCGCGCCCTGAACCGTTTTAGCGATGTTGAGCGCTACCGTGCCGAGTCGGCGACCATGCTGGCCACCGCGATTCACCTGCTACGTGGCACCCCATACGTGTACCAGGGCGAGGAAATCGGCATGATTGACCCGGTCTATACCTCCATTGATCAGTACGTGGATGTGGAGGCGCACAACGCCTACTCGAGGCTGCGTGAGCGCGGCCTGAGCGAGCAGCAAGCCCTGGAGATTGTGCGCACAAAAGCCCGCGATAATTCGCGCGTGCCGATGCAGTGGACCGCAGATGCGGTGACTGCCGGCTTCGGTTCGGAGTCGCCGTGGCTGGCCCCCGCTCCAACGCGTGATGCGGCCACCGGCGCCGGTATTTCGGTGGAGGATGAGGAACGCGACGGCGTTATCCTGCCCTACTACCGCAACCTGATTGCTCTGCGTAAGCAGTACCCGGTCATCTCTGTGGGCTCGTACGCGCCCTATGCGCTGGATCACGAGCAGGTGTTTGCGTACCTGCGTGATCTACCTGCTGCAGATGAGCACCCCGGGCAGCACCTGCTGGTACTGACGAATTTCTACGGCGAGCCGACGAAGGTTGAGGTTCCTGCTGAGTTCGTGCGTTCGGGTCGCGTGCTGGTGTGCAATTACGAGAACTCCGTACTGGGGGATGCGGCGTCTGAGCCGGAGGAAAGCGGTTACCTGACTCTACGCCCCTATGAGGCACTTGCACTGATGATTGAGGGCTAAAAGCTACGCTGTCTCTGGTTGGCAGAGTGAAAATAATACAAACCAACCTGGTAATATTCTAGAGTTAGAATATTACCAGGTTGGTTTTGTTCATACCCATTCCTTCAAAGGAATTTATGTGGAATGTTAGGCGGGTTCTTAGAAACCGTGCTCATCCAGCCAGGTAGCCGCTGCCTGTGCGGGTTCCTGCTTAGAGGTACCCGAAACGCGGTCGTTGAGGGTACGCAGGTCGGCGGTGGTTAGTTTCGCCGAGACACGGTTCAGAACCTCCACGGCGGAGTCGGGAACTCGCGACGTATTAATAATGGGTAGTACCTGCTGAGCCAGAATCATGTTCTTCGGATCCTCCAGCACCACCAGCTGATTCTGCTCAATCGCGGGGGTGGTCGAGTAGAGGTCAACCACCTGTACGGTGTCATCCAGCAGGGCCTTGACGGTCAGAGCACCGCCACCGTCCGAGAGGGGCACAAACTCGGCGGGAACGCATCCGTACTTCTCCTTCAGACCCGGGATACCGTAGGCACGCTCGGCGAACTCCGGGGCGGCTCCAAGCTTCAGATTGATACAGCGGGAGGCTAGATCTTCGATGCTTCGCAGACCGTACTTTTGGGCGGTGTGTGCGGTGACCACGAGAGAATCCTTATCCTCTGCCTCGGAGGCAGTTCAGCGCGCGAATTTCAGGCCCGGAGCCACCCGTCTTAAGGGTGCCGAGGGCGGCGGGTAGCGCCTGCAGAATCTGCTCGACGGTCGAGGCGGTTGCTTTCGGATCGAGGTAGAGCAGCAGGTTTCCAGATTAGTCCGGGATAACGTCCACCGCGCCGGAGGCGAGTGCCCCCAGGTAGGCCTCACGCGCGCCGATGCTCAGCTGGGTGCGGGCGTTGAATCCCGCTCTGGCGAGGGCTCCGGCGTAGATTTCGGCGAGAATCTGGGATTCAGCGAAGGCTGCTGAACCAACAATAATGCCTTCATGTTCTCCGCTGAAGACTTTGTCGCCACTGAGTCCGCAGGCGCTGAGGATACCCGCCATGCCCAGCGCTCCGGCGGCTGTGAGTACAGCGCGACGAGATACGGTACGGCGCGAGAAGGTTTGAGGCGTCTGATTCATTGGGTTCATGCCTTCTTCCGGTTGATGGTGAGCCCCACAGGGGTGAGCGCGCACTGCACAAGGCCCATGAGCGCATCCACGGCGAAGGCGAGAAGCGCCACGAGCAGGGTTGCGACGAGCATGCGCGGGTAGTCGCGCACGGCGAGCCCGTCGAAGAGGTACCTGCCGAGGGTTCCGCCGCTCAGGTAGGCGACGATGGTCGCGGTTGCGATAACCTGCACAAGTGCGGAGCGGAGTCAGCCGAGCATTATGTTGGCGGCAAGCGGGATTTCGAGGCGGGTCAGGATCTGCCATTCGGCGAGGCCTTGGGCGCGGGCAGTGTCCACGAGGTCTTCTGGTACGGCGGCGAGGCCTTCAAGAACTCCGGCAAGCAAAGGTGCCGCCGCAATAATAATGAGCACAATCAGGGCGGGCAGGGTCGAGACGCCCAGCCAGAGAGCCAGGATAGTGAGCAGACCAAGTGCGGGTAGCGCGCGGGTGGCGGCGACGGTGCTCATGAGCAGGTTGCTACGGCGGCGGTTGGTGCCGTCGGAGAGTCGATGGTGTCCAGCCCAAAGCCCGAGGGGCACGACGATGACTGCCGCGCAGGCAGTGGCGAGGGCGGTGACGCTCAGGTGTTCGAGCAGGCGCACGAGGATTCCGGCGCTTCCCTGCCAATTGGCACCGTCCATGAGGTAGGCGAAGGTTCGTTCTATGACGTTCACGGGTTATACCTTCCTCTCGGGGCTTCGGCGGGGCTTAACCGCAGCCGCCTGCCAGGGTGTAAAGAGACTGGTCAGAAGGATAAGGAGCAGGTCGAGGACCAGCGCCAGCAACAGACTGAGAATCACGCCAATCAGGATCTCCGAAGGGATATTGAGCGCGAGACCTTCGGTGAAGAGCGTGCCGAGCGAAGGCACACCGATGAGGGCACCCACGGACACCATCGCAATATTGGCGACGGTTGCCACGCGAATTCCCGCCATAATGACGGGCACCGCGAGGGGCAGGTAGAGCTCCGTCAGGGCCTGCCGGGGCGTGTATCCAAGGGCTCGGGCAGATTCGTGCACGCTATCGGGTACGGAGTCGAAGGCATCCACACCGGAGCGCACCATGAGCGAGAAGGAGTAGAGGCCCAGGGCGACAAGCACGTTCAGCGGGGAAATAATCGAAGTTCCCAGGATGAGCGGCATCAGCACAAACAGCGCAATCGAGGGAATGGTGTACAGTAGCGAGGAGAGGTGCATGAGGGTTCGCGCACCGATACGGCGTTCAAACCGGCAGTCACGACGGCGGCTCGCATAGTAGGCGACCGGTAGCGCGACGAAAGCGCCAATTACGACGGGTACAACGCCCTGGTAGAGGTGGCTGAGGATCAGCTCAAGGATGCGCTGACTATTGGTGGCGACCCACTCCCAGTGCATATCGCTTGCACCAAGGGGCTGCATGGCGAGAGGTGATACCGCGAGCACACTATTTTCTAGAAGACTCATTTGCTTTTCTCGCCTTCCACCGCGCCATTCTGCGCTTCTCGGGATACGGCAAGTCGGCGTGCGCGCGCCTGGCGCACCGTTTGCTCATCCAGCAGTCCGGCAACAGATCGGCTCACGAAGGAGCGCACAAAATCATCGGCAGGGTTGTACAGAATCTCTTCGGGAGTGCCGAACTGCGCGAGGCGACCGCCCTCCGCGAAGACGGCAATTGTATCGCCGAGCAGGAGCGCCTCATAAATGTCGTGGGTGACGAACACGATTGTCTTGGCGAGTCGATTCTGTAGGCGCAACAGCTCTTTCTGTAGGTCGGTACGCACCACAGGATCCACCGCAGAGAACGGCTCATCCATGAGAAGAATAGGCGCATCGGCGGCGAGAGCACGCGCCACGCCAACGCGCTGCACCTGACCACCCAAAAGTTGCGAGGGGTAGCGCTTGGCATAGGAGGAATCCAGACCGACTACTTCGAGCAGTTCGAGTGCGCGCGCCTGCGCCTCCTTGCGGGAGGCACCAAGCAGGCGCGGCACGGTGGCAATATTCTGCGCGACGGTGCGGTGCGGCATGAGCCCGCCCTGCTGCATCACGTAGCCGATGCCGCGGCGCAGCTCGTACGGATTCTTCTCGTGCACGTTCACGCCGTCAATGGTGATCGTTCCGCTATTGGGCTCCACCATGCGGTTAATCATACACAGACTAGTGCTTTTACCGCATCCGGAGGGACCGACAAACACGGTAATCTGCCCGGCAGGGATGTACAGATTCAGATTCTGCAGCACCGTGGTGGGTTCACCGGTTTGGCTAGGGTAGCTCTTGATAATGTTTTCGAAGCGGATTCCACCTGCCCGGGTACTTTCAGTGGCAGGATTTTTTACTCGGGGGATCTGGGTGGCATTCTCCGGAGGCTGTACGTTAGGATTCTGGGCAATCATGGGTGCAGCGATCCTTTCTGCAGCTCATTGTGTGCGCTCACACTTGGGAATTACCCGAAAAGGTTCCAGCGCGGAGCTATCTACAGTAGTGCGGTGGGTCCGAACTATATACAAAAAGGCGGCATCTTGGGGTTTTATTCCCAAGATGCCGCCTTTTACTAGTTGCAGTTTTGCTGGTCACAGCCTCTGCCAACCACAAAGTTTTTTAAAAACAAAACCCGCCCCACCGTAGAAGCCTGGAGGCGGATTTCGTGGCTCCGACCGGCGTCGATCCGGTGACCTT
>CAUQVM010000004.1:0-40007 GCA_963521575.1 uncultured Rothia sp. | reverse complement strand
CTTCCCTCCATTCCTGCGCGAATGGAGCTATGTCTCACTCGTAGCCGCCCCCTCGGCATTCTGGCCGTATTGCCTTGGGCACCGGCGAACTTGCCCTTGGCCCCCTAGACGGACGTTACGCCTCCGTGACCGCACCCCTGACTAACTACCTTTCCGAGGCAGCGCTGAACCGCGACCGCATCCACGTTGAGGTCGAATGGTTCATCTACCTGTGCGAACACGCCGTACTTCCGGGCCTATCCCCGCTGAGCGAGGAGCAGAAGAAGGGCCTGCGAGCCGTTGTCACCGAGTTCAACGCCGATTCCGTGGCCGAGCTGGCTGAAATCGAGGCCGTAACCGTTCACGATGTGAAGGCCGTCGAGTACTACATCGGCCGCCGCCTAGAGGGTCTGGGCCTAGGTCACCTGGTGCCGTTGGTTCACTTCGGTTGCACCTCCGAAGACATTAACAACCTCGCCTACGCCCTGGGCATCAAGGACGCCGTGCAGAACGTGTGGATTCCCGCCGCCGAAGAACTGATTCAGGTTCTGCTGGACCTAGCCGAAGAAGGCCGCGAAGTCCCCATGCTCTCGCGTACCCACGGTCAGCCCGCAACTCCGACCACTCTGGGTAAGGAACTGGCGGTGCTGGCGTACCGCCTCAAGCGCCAGGTCAAGCACGTTGCCGCCACCGAGTTCCTCGGTAAGATTAATGGCGCAACCGGTACCTACGCCGCGCATTACGCATCTGTCCCCAGCGCTAACTGGCAGGAAATTTCCCGTGGCTTCGTGGAACATCTGGGCCTGACCTGGAATCCCCTGACCACCCAGATTGAATCGCACGACTGGCAGGCCGAGCTGTACTCAGACATCGCCCACTTCAATCACGTACTACATAACCTCTGCACCGATGTGTGGAGCTACATTTCTATCGGCTTCTTCCGCCAGATTCCGGTGGCCGGTGCAACCGGTTCGTCCACCATGCCGCACAAGGTGAACCCGATTCGTTTCGAGAACGCAGAGGCTAACCTGGAGCTGTCCAACGCACTGCTGGACTCGCTGGGCTCGACCCTGGTTACCTCCCGCTGGCAGCGCGACCTGACCGACTCCTCGGGTCAGCGCAATATCGGTGTAGCCTTCGGCCACTCGGTGTTGGCCATCTCGAACGTGATCAAGGGCCTGCAGCGTCTGGATATTGCCACCGAGGTTATTTCTGCAGATCTGGATGCCAACTGGGAGGTTCTGGCCGAGGCCATCCAGATGGTCATGCGCGCTGAGGCAATCGCCAGCGTTCCGGGCATGGAGAACCCCTACGAGCGTTTGAAGGAGCTGACCCGCGGTCACCGCGTGGATGCAGCTCGCCTCAAGGAGTTCGTGGCTACCTTGGGTCTATCTCCGGAGGCTGAGGCACGCCTGTCCAACCTGACCCCGCATACTTACAACGGTATTGCGGCCCAGCTACTGGAGCACGCTAAGAACGCCTAGCCTGCGCCTCGGTATCGGTGGTATCGGTTGCATTATCGAAAAAGCCCCCGGGTTCCTCCTTGAGGAGCCCGGGGGCTTTCACACATATTTTGTAGGGATCTGGAGCGCCGAGACACGCCCCAAGAATCCGGCTAGCGGTCGAGCATGCGGCGGTGACCTGCCTGCGTATCCTTACCCTTGCCACGAGTAAAGACCTTACCGGCGGCCTTACCCGCACCCTTGAGTAGCGAGCCGGTCACACCCGGGCGCGCAGAGCCCGCCTGCGGTTCATCCTGCAGGCGCGGTGCGCGCGGAGTAATCATGAGCTCAACCGGGAAGTAGGCGGGTGCGTCACCAAAGGCCTGGCGGGTGTTACGCACCACGTCTCGGCCGAGAGCCAAGTTCGCGCCGCCCCCGACGACGGCACCCACGCCGAAGGGCAGGGCGCGACCGAGGAGCGCACCAGTCTGACGCGAGAGGAAACGGCGGATAAAGAGGTTACGGATTGTGCGCTCGACGCTAAACATCTTGCCGCCGGAGGAGTTACCCAGTAGCATGCCCCATTTGCTGGAAACACCGCTGGCCTTGCCGGTCTGCAACAGGACCGTGTTCATCAGTTGCGAGCCCTCCTCGCCGAGCATAATGGCCATAACCATGGAGCGCGCAGTTTCGGCATCATGCACGTGCCCCCCGTGTAGCTCGGCAACAGCCTGGGCGTAGAGTGCAGTACGTTCCATGTAGCCGCCCACAGCGAGCGCTGAGAGGCTCATGGAAGTAACGGTGCCAATGCCGGGCACGAAGGCGGATGCGCCGGTGACGCCACCGATAGCGGTGATATCGCGCAGATAGGTGCGGTCCAGGCGCTTGTGAATCTGGGCGGGGGTTTCGTTGGGGTACGCCTCACGCAGCTTCTTGACGGTAGACAACGCGAGCGGTCGTTGCAGGCGTAGCACGTTGTCGAGAGCTGTGGTGAGTGCGGGACGAGGGTTACCGTTCTCGTCGAATAGAGACTTCTTCGGGTCAATCATGCTCCCAGTAAAGCACGACCGGGTAAATTTTTCCTAAAGGGGTAGTGTTCTCGGGGTGCTGTGGAGTAGTTCTTCACCGAGGGCGTGAGGGGTCACCGGAGTACTATTGCGGATACGGTTAGTAGCGTCTTGAGATGGTCTCATGTTTATTTGCACACCCCGCGTTTGGGCGTAGAATTGACCTAGATTACACACTATTCATTATTTGCATAGTGCGTGACCTGTTTCATGATGATTCGGGTTGCGCCTTATCACGAGCGGACTACGCGGTCCGTTCTGTAAAGGACTGCCATGACTTCTTCCATCCATACGCCCAGTGCCGCGCGTTCTCCCCTGGCTACTCAGGGGCTGGGTGTCGCCTACGCAACCGGCGCAATCATTTCGGCGCAGTTCGGTGCTGCTCTCGCTAAGCAGTTGATGGGGGATTTGGGTCCCTGGGGCGTGGTAGCCCTGCGCCTAATAACCTCGACCGTTCTACTCTACGTATTCTTCCGCCCGAATATTCGCACCTGGAAGCGCGCTCAGTGGCTTGCGGTCGTTGTAATGGGCATGGCACTGACGGGTGCGAACGCATTCTTCTACGTGGCAATTGAGCAGGTGCCGCTGGCTATTGCCGTGGCCATTGAGTTTATGGGTCCGCTAGTTTTGGCAACTGTTATGTCGCGCCGCAAGCTGGATCTGGTATGGATTGCTCTCTCGTTTAGCGGTATGGCAATCCTGACGGCGGAGTCACAGGCTAAGCCCGAGGATTTTGCCCTGGTTGGCGTTTTCTTTGCGGTGCTGACCGCGGTTTCTCGCGCCGCCTACATTCTGGCGACAGAGAAGGTGGGTGCGCTCATTCCAGGTATGGGCGGCATGGTCATGGGTAACGCCGTGTCAACCCTGCTGGTGATCCCCTTCCCGTTTATTCTGAGCGGCAATAACCTACTGAAGGTCACCCAGGATATACATCTTCTGACAATCGGCTTTGTGATGGGTCTGCTAGCTTCGGCTATTCCGGCGCTAGGCGAGGTGTCGTCTCTGCGCCTACTACCGGCGCACATTTACAGCGTGGTACTCTCCCTAGAACCGGCCATTGCGGCGTTGGTGGGTATCATCGTGCTGTCCGAGCCGACCGACGCGGTTCGCTGGTTGGCGATTTCTTTGTTGGTGGCGGCGAGTATTGGCATTTCTATCTCGCACGCAAGGGCTCAGAAGAAGGCTCTGACTGAGGGCGCTGGCGAGGAAATGGACCGCTACCTACCCGGTGCCGTAGATACGCACGCCGTGGATATTGCGCAGATGGCCACGAATTCAATCCAGCTTCCTACGGCCGAACAGATTGCTGCAAATCGCAAGGACAAGAACCTGTAAATCGGGCAACATGGCTGCGGGGCGGGCACCGAGAAGGTACCCGCCCCGCAGCGTTCTTATGCACAATGATCTGAGTTATATTTTACTGTTCCACCCGGCTATATTTCCGGGTGTACCAGCTGCTTCCCCGGCGGTTAGCATCCGCTTAAATCCGCCTGGAAGCTAGGCCTCGGCCAGATCCTGCAGAAGCTCACGCAGTTCTTCGGTATCCAGCACCTCCGCCGGATGCGGTCCCATAGCGTAGAGACGATCCCGGCTGTCCTCGTCCAGCTCGCGAGAGGTGCCGATTAGCACGAGGTTGCCCTCGTTCTGCCCGGTTAGCATGGAGCTTTCGCACAGGCACCACACGTGTTCGAAGACTTCCAGCATGGCCGTGGCCTGTAGCTGGAAGAAGGGTAGTCCCTCATCATCGCCCACGTTAATGGCCAGGAAGCCGCCCTCGTTCAGTGCTACGGCGGCCTCACGGTAGAACTCTCGATTAGCCAGGTGCGCGGGCGCGTCCATGCCGGTGAAGATATCAAGGATAATCACATCGAAGCCTGGCAGGTTCAGCAACTTAGGCAGGTTCGCAAGCTGCTCGCGGGCATCCCCCACGATCAGACGGCAATCGGTACCGGCCGGCAGGGGTAGCCGGTCGGTGACAAAGCCCATAAGTTCGGGTTCGATATCCACCGCCACCTGATGGGAGCCGGGGCGGGTAGCCTGAATATACCGTACGAGGGTCAGAGCACCCGCACCCAGGTGGGCTGCCGTGATGGGTTCACCGGCCGGAGCGAACGTATCCACCGCATTGGCAATGCGGCGCAGGTACTCGTAGAACACGTAGCCTGGATCGGCGATATCTACGTGAGATTGCTCGGCGCCTCCAATTTCGAGTACGTACCCGTGGTCACTGAAGCCGTCGGGGGTAATCTCAGCCCGTTGCCCGCCGGAGAGCTGAATATGCGCCACTACTTTACGCCGGCTTCACGCTTAAAGGTTTCGATTAGCTCATCAACCGAGGAAGCGGAGTCGAGCCCCTGCACAACCTTGTCATTGACAACGAAGCTCGGGGTGCCCTTCACACCGATGCTGAGGGCATGGTCGTAATCCTTCTTGACGATTTCGAGGGTCTTTTTGTCCACCAGATCCTTGTCAAACTTATCGGTGTCCAGACCAAGCTCCTTGGCGTAGTTGCCGAAGAGGGTGCGTAGGGCGGCGATATCTTTCGTGTTCTTCCAGTCTTCCTGGGTGGAGAATACCTTATTCGCCATCTCCACGTGCTTACCCTGGGCCTCGGCAGCCTGCACGGCCAGGGCGGCGGGTACGGCGTTGGCATGAATATCCAGCGGCATGTGGCGAACGGTCACATTCAGCACACCGTCCAGTTTCTTGGCCGCCTCTTCAAACTTGGGCTCCGCCTTGGCGCAATAAGGGCACTGGTAGTCGGTGTAGAGAGTTGCGGTGCCGGCACCGGGAACCTCACTATTGAGGCGGTAGCCGACGTAACCGTCGCTGGCCGAAGCGGAGGCGGAAGAACCCGCTTCGGTGGCGGCCGAGGAGGAAGCCGCAGAAGAAACCGAGGAAGAGGCCGAAGAAGCGGCGGGGGAAGCGCTAGGGGAGCTAGATGATGAGTTCTGTGAGGAGCCACAGGCACTCAGGCCCAGCGCGGCAACGGGCAGTGCCCCAATAAGTAGGGCGCGACGGGATACGGGGAAGGTCATAATGATCCTATCATTCGGTGGTATCGGGTTTGTTTAGATTTATCTTAGCCTGAGAGATGGTCCAGGCTCAGGGGTATACACGGCCGGATGCCCCCATCGAGACGAAGACCTCACAGCCTTTGGGCATCGCTACTACCAGTATTTGGCTAGTAACCGTAGCGCGGCAATTAGCCTCTCCCCCGCCTTTTTGGTACTATTGCGGAGTATGCACTGTTAGGTCCCGGCCACGCAGGAGCGTATACGCCTCTATAGCTCAGGGGTAGAGCATTTCCCTCGTAAAGAAAAGGTCGTGGGTTCGAATCCCACTGGGGGCTCCATATCCGTCGTAACGCGTTCCGGTTTCCGGTGTGTTGCGGCGGTTTTTAGTATCCTCGTCCTTCCGGTTAAAATTCTGCTCCCACCATTATTCTTAGGAGACCTTATGTTATCGTCTCGTCCCTTCACACGTTCGAATTCGGGCCAGTCTTCACGCGGTGCGGCCCGTTCCGTCTCTCGCGCGCAGATGAGCTCCATGACTTGGTTTGGACTGGTATACGCGCTGACGTTCGTACTTTCCTTAGCCGTGTGGTTCTTCTACCGTTCGGTGTACGAGAACACTACCCCGTTCCTGGTACCCATCGTTATTTCCCTGGTTACCTCCTATATCTGCACTCATGCGTTGACCGGTGGTCGCTCGCCGCATAACTAACAGTCGGCAACAACCGCAACCGGTACGGGGAAATCCCGATCCCAGCGCCAAAGGTGCAGGAAGGCCGCGCATCCTCCTCTCGTAGGGTCAGGATGCGCGGCCTTTGCATACCCGGACGCGTGGTCAGTACACGGCCAGGGTGATGTGCCTACTTGGCGGCGCGCTGGAAGTCGCTGTCGGTCTTGCCCCACAGGCCGTAGACCTTGGCAAGTTCCTTGACCTTCTTGGCGCGCAGGTAGCGCGGCAGGTAGGAGCCATCGCGGGGACCGTCAATGGGTACATCAAGCATCTGATGTGCTTCTTCAATCTCGATATCGCTGGGTGAGAAGGCTGAATTGATGGTCTCTGCCTGACGCAAATCGAGGGTAATCTTGCCGGTCATACCGTGGTCGCTGGCGAAACCGCAGGCCTTTGAGAGGTCTACACCGTAGGCGCCGAGGGTCGGGCCGTCGATGGGGCCGGACAGACCGCCCAAGGTGGAGGCGATGACTAGCTGCGAGCGCACATAGGCCAGAGCCATGGGAGTTGCGGAGGAACCGGTATCGCGGCGGTAATCACCAGCGCCGAAGGCTAGACGGAAGGTACCGATTGCGCGGGCAATATCGACCGAGTGGTGCACTCCGAGTGCGGACTCAATGAGCGCAATAATCGGGGTGCCGGCCGGTAGTTCAGCGGCAGTACGGTCGATATCGGTGGCGTGCTCTGCGGTAGCGAGCATGACACCGCGCAGGCCCTTCACATTCTTGAGAGCCTTGACGTCCTTCCACCAGTGCTCGGTGGTAATGGCGTTAATACGAACCCAGGCGACCAGGCCGGAGTTCAGCATGCGCACGACCTTTTCGCGAGCGGCGTCCTTCTCTTCGGGAGGGCAACCGTCCTCAAGGTCAATAATGATTGAGTCAGCCTCGGACTCGTAGGCCTGTTCGAAGGCTTCTTCATCTGCGTTGGGGCGCACAAGGAGCCAGGAACGGGAAAGGCTGGGGCGCAACTGGCGTGCACGCTCGTTGCGGTGGAATTCAAACATGGTGTGTGACTTCTTCCGTGGGTTGTTATTGCATTGAGTTATGCCGTAGAGAGCCCGGAACAACCAGCGATTCTCGACCGTAGTCCATTGTCACCTCCGTTGTGACCGAACCGCTACGGAAGTCCAGTGCTTCTCTTTTAAGCCTATCGCGCGCTTGCCGGGCACCTCAAACCAACGCACCCTATGTCCACTCTATGCTTCGATCAGCTCCACTCGGCCCACGGGAATACCGTCATCAAAAGGAATTTCGCCGGCCGCTTCTCTCTGGGCACGGAGAATAATCCTTTCTGCCTCTTCAATGTGCTGCACGACGGTTTCGACCCGGCGGTGCACGGTAACCTGGCGGTCGCATCCGGTGGCGCACCGACCGAAGCAACGAGCCATAGCCAGTGCCTCGGCGCAGAGGGCCACCGCGTTGCCTGCCTTGGAGAGAGCACGGTTGAGGTCGGAGTAGGTGCCGTGCGGCGAAGCGGGAATATCACCGTCGCTGGGGGCAAGGCGGTGCGCTTCCATGGCGACGGCACGCACACGAGGAATGAGGTCGGCTAGGGTATTGGCGTCCGGGACGATCAGTTCAATCATGGAGTCGGAGGATTCGGTGGCCGCCAGGCGTTCAAGTACCTGGTGGAATCGGTCGATACCGCGGATGAACCGGTCGTGGGAGCGGCGCCAAATACCCTTACCCAATTCGGCGTCGTCACGACGTGATTGTAGGAAGCTTTTAAGTCCCATGGTTCTTCCTCTACGTTCTGTGTGTGCCTCGGATATGTGTTCCGGGGATGTTCGGTGTCGTGCGCCTCTCTCCAGCTCGCGCTACACAATGGGCGCGGCGTTCCGCATCACCCCCTCTATATTTAGGTTACCCTAAATCTTATCTTGGTGACGGATTGTCGCCGTATCTCAGCAGCCACCGACACCATTTCGTCACATACGGTGGGACTCCTCCAATCAACCCGCTACACCATCCGCAGAACCACCTTGCCGCGGTGTCGCCCCGAGTCAAAGTAAGCGTGAGCGGCGGGCACCTCCTCCAGGGGGAAGACCCTATCCAGACCCACGCCGATACAACCAGATTCAACCAGGGGAAGCACCTGCTCCCGAACCCCGCGCAGAATATCCGCTTTCTGGGAGGCCATGCGGGTACGCAGGCTCGTCGCATGCACCGATAGGCGCTTGGAGAGCATATACCCCAGGTCAATTTCGGCCTTAGCGCCGCCCTGCAGGCCAATAATGCACAGGTGCCCACCGTCGGCCAGGGTGTGCAGGTTCTCCTCAAGGTAGCGTCCACCCACCACATCCAGAATGTAGTCCACTCCGCGGCCGTCTGTCTCAGCTAGCACCACCTCGCGGAATGAATGTTCACGATAGACGATGGGTTCAGCGCCCAGCGAGCGCACGTACTCCGCCTTCTCCTCGGTACCCACCGTGGCGAACACGCGGGTGCCCGCAGCCAGGGCCAGCTGAATTGCATGTACCCCAATGCCACCGGTTCCTCCGTGCACGAGAACCGCGGCGCTCTCACCGTTTTCGCGCAGATTCTGGGCAGGATTCAGGCTCATCCCGCAGGTCAGCACGAGGTTGGAGTAGACGGTGGCGGCCACCTCCGGTAGCGCGGCGCCTTCCTCAAAGCTTAGGCCCTCGGGGAGGGGTAGCAGATGCTCCACCGGAACGGTCACGTAGTCTGCATATCCGCCTCCGGGCAGTAGCGCCAGAACCGGTGCGCCAAGGTTTTCCACAGAGACACCGTCGCCGACGGCTTCAATAATGCCTGCCGCTTCCAGGCCGTAGATGGCACTTGCCCCGGGAGGCGGAGGGTAAAAGCCCCGACGCTGCAAGGCATCGGCACGGTTAATTCCGGCTGCGTGGATGCGCAGGAGTACCTCGTGGGTGCGGGGTACTGGGGTGGGAACCTCGCTCAAAGTCAGAACCTCGGGTCCTCCGTGGTGGTTCTCAATAATGGCTCGCATACATGCTCCTCGTGCTGGATGAGGCGCCGCCTTCGGTGCCCGATTTACAGAAAAGCATACAACGTGCGATAATCTCCTAGTGCCCTATAGTATGGTATTGCCATAAAATGCCGGTCTCTGGAGCGCAGGGATGGTTGTCCGAGCGGCCGAAGGAGCTGGTCTTGAAAACCAGTAGGCGGTAACCCCGTCTCAAGGGTTCAAATCCCTTACCATCCGCGGTATGCCTCAGGCTGAGGTAGATAAAAGCCCCGCCCCTCGCATGAGGGACGGGGCTTTTATGCGCTCTAAGGTGGAGCGATTTAGAAAAGGGTCAGGGTGCTGACCAGCTCGGTAAAGTGGTTCGAAGAGGAGGCTGCGCTGCCTGCTGCCATAAGAGCTAAGAGTGCAAAACCGCCGATCAAGAGCAGGCCTAGGCCACCGGCAACAACGCTAATCCAGCTCATAATGCGGCCAGCGGAGGCGGCGGTACCGAAGCGCTCAGCCTCATTGGCCTTCATAATGCCGATAACGCCCAGGATGAGGGAGGGAAGACCAATGACGAACCAGTTAACGAAAAGAAAGCAGACCAGGCCAATAATACCCAGCACTGTGGAAGTCTGGGCAGCCTTCTCACCGGCGAGCTGCTCGGGAGTCTTCTGCACGATACCGACCGGAACCATCATGGGCTGACCGTAACCCTGCTGCGGGGTCGGTTGGAAGGCCTGGGTGTGCTCAGATTCATTCGGGCTGTTATATCCGTAGTTGGGATCCTGCGGGTTCTGGGACACTATTGTCTCTCTTTCATTTGTCTGCAATGTGTTGTTTCATGCCTACCCTATGACATTACAAACCAGTGCACAACCGAGTTCGTCATCTGAAACCCTTTCCCTGGAAACCTTCCCCGTGGAAGCCCTGATGAGATGCTGATAGCTCGTTAAAACGCTGGGTCCGCCCATACACGGGGTACACGGACCTTCGCGCAGCATGAAGTAACGCCAGAAAAATAACAAAAGTCGAGGGAACTCGCCATATACACCGCCACACCCCCTGCCCCCCTCTCACCGAGCGATAACCATACCGGCTAAAACGAGAGGATGAATAGCGAGACGACCCAATCGGTTAAATTGCGCCTAGTCTAACGAAGATACATATCACCTTCAGCAGGGGCCCCGTTCATCCTATGCTTCGGCTACCTCGTTGCGGCGCGCGAGCTACTAGATTGGCCGAGACCCAAAAAATTATCCCGACACCAAACACCGAATTGACCGGGCGCCCTTGAGCCTATATCCTTATAGGGATGCGCCCGCAAGCGCACCGTGGAGACGTGCCAGAGCGGCCGAATGGACTTCACTGCTAATGAAGGGTCGGGGTTAAACTCGACCGGGGGTTCAAATCCCCCCGTCTCCGCCAGCAAAAGCCCCGCACCGGTTGGTGCGGGGCTTTTGCTATATGATCTCTCCCCCTTCAGCAGGGATACCCTCCCGAATACGGGCTGTTTTACAGGCGGGGATGGGGGGTTAAAAGCTTTTGAAGTCCACGAGGCGTGCATCCGCCCCGTCCAGCAGGGCCCACTCCCCCGGCACCTCAAACACCGCAATAGAAGAGGGTGGAAAACCGTAGTACACATCCATTGAGGCATTCGGATCAGAATCGGGGCTCATGAGCCGCTGCGCAGCATCCTGCACACCCGGCAGATGCGATACCACCATTAACGAATGGACATTCTCTGAAACTCCATTAATGCGCGCAATAATACGGGCAGCCGACACCTCGTATAATCCCTCGTCAAGGTGAGCGGTGGGAGCCTTTGACCCCAGGGCGTCCGAAACCCAGGTGGTTGTCTGTCGCGTGCGTAAAGCCGCCGAAGACATAATCTGCTCTGGAATGTAATCGCGGCTCGCCAGCCAGGCTCCCGCGGCGGCGGCCTGCTTGTGACCGCGCTTCGTGAGGGGGCGATCAAAATCGTTCAGACCCCAGTCGGCCTCCGCATGACGCATAATGATCAATCGCTTGACCCCGCGGTGTAGCGGGGCGGGGTGGAAAGAAGGTTCAGCCATACACCTATCTTAGCCGCTTACCGTAGATCCCCCGAGACAAAGCCCCGAGATGCAGGGGCACCTCGGGGCTTTGGTCGAGCTTCAAAGCTGCGACTGCAAATATTAACGCTTTAGCTTTAGTTTTAGATGGAGTACTCCGGAGCCGCCCACACGACGACCTCGGGGTGCTCGAAGAAACGGTATCCCTGACCGCGCACCGTGCGCACGGTACCCGAGAGGCGACCCAGCTTTGAACGCAGGCGGCGGATATGCACGTCAATCGTACGCTCGTGCGGCTGCTCGTCGCCGGAGCTCCACAGAGCCTTGAGTAGCTCCTCACGACCCACCGTGCGGGAGCTATTTTCCACCAGATGAGCCAGAAGCTCGAATTCCTTAAAGGTCAGCATGAGCGGCTCACCGTCCAGGAACACCTCACGACGCGCCAGGTCAATCAGCACGCCGCTGGAGTGGCTATTAGCACCCTCCGCTTCGCGCGCCACATGCGCTTCCGGATGAGTATACACGGCGGTCGGGTCACCCAAGGCGTTACGAACCACTTCAAGGTCGCTACCCTCTGCATTGACCGGTGCCAGGGCCACAGCTGCATAGGACTCCGATTCAGGAGCGAGATGATGGGCATAGGTGCGCAAATCCTGAACGATACGTACAAGAGAGGTGCCGTTTGCAGCTGCCAATTCTTCATTCAGGCCCACGTAGAGTACGAATCCGCGAGCCTCGTTTTCCTGGGGATTCTTCTGAGCGGACGAGTCCCCCAAGGAGAATGTCATCGGGCGCAATGTCGCAGCGGGCATAGCGGGGCGATGAGGCTGGACGGCCTGACGCTTTGCGGCGCGGCCTCGCTGGGAGATGTGGACGTATCCAGGTACAGCACCTGACATGGTTCAACCTTCTCTCAAAGTCTGTGTACGGGATCCCTTGCGTACGTTGTGGTGGGGTGCGCCGGAAGTGACGCGAAGCCAAACAGTCCCCAATACCTATTCAAGCATCAATCCTCTGTACTTAATATTTCTCCTATTTGACGGATAAATCAAGCGAAATTGGCATTATAGACTCGTCTTTATCCCGGGAAGGGGTACAATGCTCCCCACCCCTAGAGAACGGCTCAAAGTGCAGTGAATCTTTTCGCCGCCCTGTTTACATAAATATTCATCACATGCAACAGCTTGACGCCACTGTCTGTATTTCTATGTCATTGGAATGCAGAATTAAGGTGCGATATGTACATTAAATCCTAGATATAGTGTTCTTTACCACATAGGATCTGGGATTATTCACCGGATCGCTAAGACACCCGACCGCACCGACAAAAATCGTTCAGGCCGCCAGTTAGAGACCAAATTATCGTCTCCCACACCGAATGCCGTACTGCACTTCACGCATTGCTTCCCTGCCTTCCGCACCACCAATTCAAGCCCATACCGCTAACACAGGCACGCGCTAAACGGGTAGCAAAGTGCCCAAGGGCAATGAAACGCCCCCGCATATGATGCTGAGCATGCGAGGGCGCCCAGCGCATCGACAAGCGCCGACACGCCAAATAACCTCAATGACTACTCGGCCAAACCGTACAGGCGATCACCTGCATCGCCCAGACCCGGAATAATGTAGGCCTTCTCATTCAGGCGCTCATCACGGGCGGCCAAGAACAAATCCACGTTCTCCATGCCCTCAGCACCCTTCTCAAGAGCGGCAATGCCCTCCGGAGCGGCAATCAGACATACACAGGTCACCGACCCGGCACCGCGCTTACGCAGGAACTTAATCGCCTCGATCAAGGTGCCACCGGTCGCCAGCATCGGATCCAACAGGTACACTTGACGGCCCGTCAGATCTTCCGGCAGACGCTCCGCATAGGTCACGATATCCAGAGTCTCCTCGTTGCGAGCCATGCCCAGGAAGCCCACCTCAGCGGTCGGCACCATGCGGGTCATACCCTCAAGCATGCCCAAACCGGCACGCAAAATCGGAACCACCAGCGGCTTCGGATCGGCAATACGAACACCGGTCGTCGTCGCCACCGGAGTCACCACCTCAACCTTCTCCACGCGAATCTCGCGGGTAGCCTCGTAAACCAAGAGGGTCACCAGCTCATCCACCAGCTGACGGAAAATCGGGGAAGGAGTGTTCTTATCGCGCAGAACACTAATCTTGTGGGCGACCAGCGGGTGGTCAAGAATCTTAATACGCATGACATAAATTTTACCCGCACTCTCATAAGCATTCACACGCGAAATACGGGAACCAATCCAAACTCCTGTACGTTCCACCTCCAAGCCGGAACGCACAGATTCCTTCCTGCCGTTGCAGAGAACCCACCATCAACCCGCTTAGGGTACCCTGAGGATGCTTCCAGCAGGTAAAGCCATCTCCTTCCTGCCACCCCGTATTGCAATTCAAAGAGCGTGATCGCGTCGACTCCAAGCGCAAAGCAGCACACCCTACACCAGACAAACACCGCGAACCCGGGCAAACAGAGAACCCGCCGAGACGAATCTCGACGGGTTCTCGTTGGTGCGGTGGTGGAGGGATTTGAACCCCCGTTGGCTTTTACACCAAACATCATTTCGAGTGATGCACCTTCGGCCGCTCGGACACACCACCAACAGTGGAAAACTATAGCATACCCGCACACAGAGGGCAAGAACGAGCCCACCTATTGTGCCGCGTACGGCAGCCGGGTGCCGCCCTTTTCACGACCCTTTTACCGTGCCCTTTTCGACACCCGACACCGAAGTCCCGGCGACACCTGCAGACCTAGAAGACCCACCTAATGGCGAATATATCCATCTACAATCAGCATGACAGCACGCGTTGCGTCCTCAGCATTACGTTCTGCCTGATGCACTTCACGATCCATAGCAAGCATATAAATCGCGCCGAACATGGAGATTGCAATTGCACGAGGATTCTGAGCGGTATCAACCGTATAGCGACGAGCCACAGCCTCCGTCATCTCCTCCAAATACTCCAGAAGATTCTGACGGTTATCGCTCATCGCCTCAGTCCACCCATCTGAGCCCTTCCATGCCTCTGAAAGCCACATCCGGGTAAAACCTGGGCGATTCTCTAAATACTGAAAAGCAGTACGAACGGCACTCCGCAACGCCTCACGCGGGTCGGAATAAACCGACGCTGCACGGCGTGCATCGCTCAGTAGCAACTGCGTGCCATACTGAACCAGCTGATCCACCATGGTCTTCCTGGAACCAAAGTTGTAGTACACGGTTCCCTTAGACACACCCGCTCGAGTCGCCACCTCTTCAACAGTGGCATATTCAAGCCCCTTTTGGGTCATGATCTCCATAGCTGCGTTAAACAACTTCAACTGAGTTCTGCTGGTACGGCCGGGACGACGACTTGAAGCTTCAGCGACTGGACGCTGCAACATCAGAAGTCCCCCCCCCCTTTGCAGATATACCTCTATTTTATTTGACACCAGCCCCCTAAGCGAGTTAGACAGTGATCTCCGGTGCAAGTTTCTTCAGCGACCACGTACGATCACGGCGTGTACCCAGGTAGCCCAATAGCAGACCCGCCAAACCCCATAGAGCCATGACCAGCACAATACCCCACAGGCTCGACTCATTCACACCGTAGGCGAGGCGGCGCATACCTGTCACCGCATAACCCATCGGGAAGAAATCGTGCATCCAGCGAATCGACTCGGGCAGAGTCTCATACGGCATAGTGCCGCCACCGGTAATCAGCTGCAGAATCAGGATCACCAGCGCCACCAGCTTGCCCGGTGCGCCCAAGAATACCACCAGACCGTGAATAAAACCGGTAAAGACCAAGGCCGCAAAGCACAGGAACAACCAGGCCAACCACGGGTGGGCCATCTCAAAGCCCAAGCCGAACTTAATAGCGGCAAACATAAGCGTCGCCTGCACAATACCGACCAGACCAAACGGCATCCAGCTACCCAACATGACGCGAATCGACGGGGCGTGCGAAGCCAAGGCACGGTTATTCATCACGCGCAATGTCTGAACCAGCATCAGGCCACCAATCCACAGCGCCAAGCACATAAAGAACGGACCCATACCCTCACCGTAGTTACGACCCGAAGCCAGCGAATCATGAGACAGAGCCACAGGATTCGACATTGTGTCCGAGACCCTCGCCTGATCCGTCTCCGACAGGTTCGGAATCTGCTTCGTACCCGAAGCCAGACCACTCTGCAGCGAGGAGGTCCCCTCCTTTAGCTTGGACGCACCATCATCGAGCTGACCCGTACCATCGACCAGCTTACCGGTACCCTCACTCAGCTGAGCCGCACCATCCTTCAGGTTCGAGGCACCATCAGCCACCTTTTGCTGGCCCTCAACCGCCGCTTGCTCCTTCTCCGCCAAGGTGCCGGTGCCATCCTTCAGAGTTGCAGCACCGCTCTTGAGCGAATCAGTACCCGACTTCAAGTTCTCGGTACCCTCAGCCAGGGTTGCAGAACCCGAAGCCAGCGAGGAAGCACCCGAAGCAATCCGAGAATTGCCATCAGCCAGAGTTGCCGAGCCGCTCGCCAAAGACGACGCGCCCGAATCCACGCGGGCTGCACCATCAGCCAATGACGATGAAGCATCCGCCAGCGAGGAGGCACCGGAGTCCAGAGTATCCACACCCGACACCAGCGTCTGGACCTTCGCAGCTATTGACGAGGAACCATCTGCCACGCACTGACTCGACTTCAAAGACTCCAGCTTCGACAGGGCATCCTTCGCGGTAGCATCGCGGGAATCCAGGTACTTCTGAAGGGCCTTCTGATTCAGATCAGCTACCTCACCCTTAAATTCCTCGGAATCGATTGAAGCGACTAGCTCGTCAACCTGCTGCTGAGTCAATGCGCCTGAAGCTACCAGCGGTGCCAGACGCTCACCCAACTTCTGCGCGCTCGCCGATACCACCGTATTCGACAGGTCACGGCCAAAATCGCCGCTCGGGGCCGAAGTATCCGTCTGATGCAGGTTCATGCACATCGCGTTTAGCTCGCCCGGAAGCTCACGCACACCCGAGCGATCCAGCCCCTCACGTAGCTTATGGGTACCGTCAGCCAAATTATTCGCGCCCTTTGCTAGATTTGCCGCACCATCCTTCAGACTCGAGGTGCCCGCAGCCAGGGTTGCCGCGCCATCCTTAAGGGTTGCCGAACCGTCAGAAGCCGATGCCGCAGCCGAAGCCAGCGTCGCGGATCCATCCTTCAGGCTCGCCGCACCGTCATTGAGCTTTGCCGCCCCAGAGTCCAGAGTTTGAGCCCCAGAGTCCAGAGTTGCCGCGCCACTGGCCAGCTTCTCCGCACCCTCAGCCAACTGCTTCTGACCGTCCAGTAGCTGAGCGGTACCATCAGACAGCGTCACGGTGCCGTCCTTAAGTTTCAATGCGCCATCGTTGACCGTAGCCGAGCCGTCCTTGAGTTGAACAATTGCATCAGCCAGCTTGACCATGCCAGTATTCACCTTCTCGGCACCATCACTAGCCTCACCCATCTTCGAGTGAATTGTAGTGAAACTTGCCAGCATTGAATTTGCCGTGGAATTGCCCACCTTCGACGCCACCGAATCGCGCACCGACGTACCCGCCTTCGTCACGATATTCGTTAGCACATAGTTATTCGCATCATTTGTAATCACCTCGATATTGGCCGGTTTCGGGTCAATCGGACCGGTCTTACCGTCAGCATCTGGTTTAAACGCTCCTACGCTCTGCAGATTCCGGGAGAAATCCTTCGGAACCACCAGAGCAAAATCGTACGTGCCCTTCTCCACGCCCTCAGCCGCCTCGGCACGGGTCGGCACCTGACGCCAATCAAAAGTACCGGCATCTAGGAGGGATTGCTTCACCTCAGCACCGGTATTGACCTGCTGGCCCGAAGAATCCGTGGCCCCTTCATCCTCAACCACCAGGGCGCCCACAATACCGTTCACCTTACCGTAAGCATCCCAGTTACCGTACAGGTACAAAGCGCCGTACAGCAGGGGGATACAGGACATCGCGATAAGCACCAAAACTGGCAGAACACCGCTAGTCAAGCACTTAAGCTCAACCAGAGCAACACGCAGAACAGTCATCTTTACTCCTTGCCCTTCGTCAGGGCAGATAGATTCGGGAACGGCACCTCCGGGGACGGCCCGGATTCGGTAGCGGGCGCAGCATCTACCGTGCTCATTGTGCCGGTTACAAGGGGGCTGGGTGAGGCCGAGAGTTTTCCTTCTTTTCCTTCCCTCGCCCCCGCCTGCAAAATATCGAGGCCCGCAACGTCTTCAGGCTCACTCTCTTCGTAGCGAATCTTCTCGGGGGTCTCATTGAGCAGCTCGGCATCGTGGGCATTCCCCACCACAGCGCGAGCACCGTGCCAGATGCTAGAAATGTGCGGCACAATTGCCACCACCGTGCGGGGGCGATCCTCGTCCGCGGCAAGCTCCTGCAGGAACGGCAGCCACATGCGCGTGTGGTTCAGGTGCCGAGAGGGCGTGTCAAACACCAGCAGGCTGGAAGGGCTGGCATGCGCTAGAGCAGCCATTAGCTCAATATTCATCTCGCCGTCTAGCTCGTCCATCCACATACTACCCAGGCTTTTTAGGCCTCTCTCTTCCAGCCAGCGACTCGCCCGCGGACGACCAAAAATTGGCAGGTTATAGGACAGCATCTCGGAAACATAATCGTGCACACGCATATGCTGTTCGGGGGCTGTGACCTCGGGTGAGTCCACGACTTCACTGAGACGGCGTAGCTTTTTCAAGGAGATTGGGTGGGGTTTATCCTCACCGGTACCCCACTCAATCGTGCCGCCCGATAGCGGCAGCCGTCCGGTCAGAGCCAAAGCCAGAGCGGTGCGCTCCATTTGGCTATCGGCCTGAACAATAATAGTTTCACCCTCCCCCACCTCAAAGGTGGTGCGACCAAAGAGGGCGCGATGGCGCCCCTTGGCCCAAATATCGTTAACGCGCAGCACGGTAGTCCCCTCTATCAGTGCAGAAAGATAAATCAACACAAACCCGATTACTGCTCCGCTCACCATCGGGTCGGTCGTGAGTGGGTATCGGGCGCCAATGTGTATATATCGTAGACCCGCAAAAATGTGATTCTGTGGGGAAAATCAGGTAAATCAGCGTTCAATTTTGAAATTTTTGGAGTATTTTTCAAAAAATTGGGGTTTTTCGTTCAAATAACGCGAAAAGTCACGCCTACCAATGGAGGGAAACCCGCACCGATAAACCTAGGGGCGACGGCTCCTGAAAAAGTCCAGCATGAGGTGTGCACACTCCTCGGCACGCACCCCCGCATACACCTCGGGGATGGGCGCCACGCGTCCATCGCGAAGCACATCGTAGCGACTGCCCGCCGCGCCAGTTTTCTCCTCCCAGGCACCAAATACCACGGTCGGGATGCGCGCCGCCAGAATCGTACCGGCACACATGAGGCAGGGCTCAACGGTTACCACGAGGATACAGTCACCTAAACGCCAGCGTCCCAGCTTCGCCGCAGCCTGCCGAATCGCATTCACCTCTGCATGGGCGCTGGGGTCACGATCCTGCTCGCGAGTATTACCGGCGGCAGCAATAACCACCCCGCACTGATTCACCACGACGGCGCCGATAGGGATTTCCCCGCGATTGCCGGCCGCCTCCCCTTCTTCCAGAGCACGCCCCATCCAGATGAAGTACTCAGAAGGGGCTGGAGTATCGCTCAGCACCGCGCGGGAGCCGTCTTCCACAGCCCACTCAGAACATTCTATATTTGACATATAAACTCGTCAGAATCAAATAAATAGCTCAAGAGAACAATACGCTAGTGCATCAACGCCAAAGCAAAAGGATACACCGCGCTAGCCCCAGATTTCCTCAGAGCACGAGCCAACACCGTATTCACCCAGCGAGAATCCACCGCATCGGAGACCAAGAGCACCGGACAATGATGCTCCCGCACATAGTCCAGCACCTCCTCCGGCACCCGGTAGCTACGCAGAACATCCGCACAGCGGAAGGCACTATTACCAGCAAAGAAACGGGGAGACTCCACCAGCTGCGCCTGGCCCAAGTCCACCAGGCGACCCACTTGCGCCAGCCCCCGACCCAGTGATTGCGCCAAGCGAGGACGTACCGGAGAAGGCACCGTCAACACCGCCGTTGGACAGCCTGCCCCACCCCACTGCCAAGCGGCCAGCACTGTCACGCAGGCTCGACCCACATCGGCCGGCACTTCCGAATCTACCGCTTCACCCCGCTCGTCCCGCGACAGAAGCTCCCGTAAGCGGGTACCATACCCCATATCGCTCAGGCGCGCCAGCACGAAACCAGGCTCCGCACATTCCTCGGGACGAATACGCCCGCGCGGCTGAGCGGAATCATCATCCAGCTGCCGCGCTAGAAATACCATACGGCATCCTGTCGTCCGCTCATACTCCAGCATGGACTGCTGCTCTGCCACACGCGCGGCGGCCACCCCCGCGTACCGTTCACGGTCGTAGCTCCAGGGATTATCAGTACGACACCAAGCACTGCCTCTCTTCACAACCGCCCCCTCAACGTCCAAAACCTTGAGCAGTAGCTCCAGGACGGACTTGCGCAAGTGCACGCGCGCCTCCAGCGCGGCAACGCTCAGCCCCGCAGGTTCCCGCTGCAGAATGTTCAGCACCTCCAAGGCCTGTTGCTCATCCGGCATAGATACAGTCGCAAAATACTCCCAGATGGCCCGATCTTCGCGGCCGGGCAGTAGCAGCACATCCGCATTTGCGACTCCTCGGCCCGCTCGACCAATCTGCTGGTAGTAGCTCACAGCCGAGGAAGGCGCGCCCAGGTGTAGCACGAAGCCCAGATCGGGCTTGTCGAAACCCATACCAAGGGCACTGGTAGCAACGAGTGCCTTCACATGGTTCTCCTTGAGAGCTTGCTCAGCAGCGGCGCGTTCATCTGCGTCGGTTTTACCGGTGTAAGCGAGTACGTCGTACCCGGCCGCACGCAGGACTGAAGCGGTATCCTCAGCTGCAGATACGGTTAGGGTGTAGATAATGCCGGATCCAAGTAGCTCCCCCAGATGCGCCAGGAGCCAGCCCAAGCGCTGCCCCTCCTCGGGAAGGGTGAGCACACCCAAGCGCAGGTAATCGCGGGAGAGCGGGCCGCGCACCACATATACCTCGGGAGTTGGCACACCGGCAAGAGCAAAGCCCAGCTGCTCAGCAATATCGCGGCTGACACGGTCATTCGCGGTGGCGGTTGTTGCCAGTACGGGCACGCCGGACGGCAGGGAGGAGATGAGCGGACCAATACGCCGGTAGTCGGGGCGGAAGTCATGCCCCCAGTCCGAGATACAGTGTGCCTCATCAATGACGAGTAGACCCAGGCGTGGTATGAGAAAGGGCAGCCACTGCTCGCGGAAGGTAACGTTATTGAGACGTTCGGGGCCAACCAGCAGAACGTCCAGCTCATCGGCCTCAACCTGTGCGCGGATACTGTCCCACTCAATAATATTTGCGGAGTTCACCATGGTAGCTCGCACTCCGGCGCGGGATGCTGCCGCCACCTGATCGCGCATGAGCGAGAGGAGCGGGGAAATAATGAGAGCTGGCCCGGTGCCACGGGCGCGCAGCAGTAGCGAGGAGAGGAAGTAGACGGCGGATTTACCCCAGCCGGTACGCTGTACGACGAGGGTCCGGGAACGGTCGGCGACGAGGGCGCGAATTGCCTCATACTGACCGTCGTGGAAGTCTGCATTCTCGATCCCGGTGAGGCGGCACAGTAGCTCACGAGCCTCAGCCCGGAGCGGGTCACCGGTTTCTGACGAGACGGTGGGGGTAGTTTGCATCGTGTCTCCCTGAGGCGTATTGGGGCTGAGGTGTGGGTGCGGCATGTGCGCCGGTATTGGGGTTAGCTTGTTTTCTACCATCTTGGCACACCTTTCGGTTCCAGCTGCCATACGGTCGCGGCCTGCACCGCATTAGGGCAGGGGGTAGTGTTGCTCTCTTCGGTCTCCGTTTCTTGACGCGCAACGGGTAGAATTATGCGAGTAATGCACAGCCTCCGCATAGTTTTGTACCATGTTCACCATAGGTACGTTCTCTATGATGGTGTTACTCCGCCGCCGATCCGCGCGTGCGGTCCACTCACAGTTCAGGATTTTTCATGACTTTTCTTGTTGCCGCCCTGGCGCATCTTCCGGTTGCGTTGCTGGGCTTCGACCTGGAGCAGTTCCTGCTCGATACTGGCCCCTGGGTTCTGGTCGTTTCGGCGATTATTGTGTTTATTGAATCGGGTGTACTGTTCCCGGTTCTTCCGGGTGATTCCCTGATCTTTGCCTTGGGTATGCTACATCAGCAAATGGGTCTATCCCTGTGGGTTGCTTTCCCGGTGCTGATCCTGGTGGCAATTGCCGGTTCTGAGGTGGGTTACCAGATTGGTGCCCGTCACGGCCGCAAGATCTTTAAAGATGACGCGAAGATTCTGAGCACCAAGAACCTGCACACCACCGAGAAGTTCTTCCGTGAGCGCGGTGGCTTGGCCCTGGTCCTGGGTCGCTTCGTGCCGATTGTTCGTACCTTCGTTTCTCTGGCTGCGGGCATCTCTTCGTATGATCGCAAAAAGTTCCACCTATGGAACATCGTGGGTGCCATTGCTTGGGTTGGTTTGATTGGTATGGCGGGTGTGCTACTGGGCGGCATTCCGTTCGTGCACAACAACATCGAATACATCGCCATTATTATTGTGGCGGTCTCTGTGGTTCCGGTCATCATCGAGTACCTGCGCGGCCGTTCGAAGGCTAAGCAGGATTCTGCCGAATAATTTGTAAGTTTCTAAGAAATACAAAAAGGTGGGGACGCCGGATGGTGTCCCCACCTTCTAGGTTTTAAAAGTGACGGGTTCAATCGGTATCCCCACAAAAAGATGTATTTAATACTTTTTAGCACTATAACAACGCTTTAAAGCATCCCTACGGTACTTGCTATGGTTGCGCCGCGCGCGGCGGTTGAGGAGGTTCGCCGGTCATCTGGCCTCTTGCAGCAAACTTCTGCATACGCTCCTGCATCCTCGCAAAGGTTACGGCGCTAATGTAATCCCTGATGGGACGGCTGATCAACAACATCACAATCAGGACGTAATTGATAGTGATCAGAACTCCAAAAACACTGCTACTTAGATCAGCCAATTGTATGCTCTCAGAGAGCATGGCTGGGCTACCAACTGCAGTGAAAATCTGCATAAAACTCGCTAGCCCGTAGAAGACGCTGTAAATGAGGGCAAGGATATGCGCCCACCTACGGCCGTTCCAGAGCTTCCAGAGGATAATCGCGGGCAGAATACTCGAGATGAGGATACAAAGGGCCTCCGGAATGATATAGAGCAGCATCTTGGAGAGTTCAAAATCCTCACCCCAAAGAATCCATAACCATACAAAATCCTTGAGTAGCGATATGACGACAATGGCGGTTGCGCACCACATCACGTAAGTCAGAGCCCGCGGGTGCACCGGGGATGCTATACCAGGAGCTAGAGCTACTGGGGCAGAACTCGCAGGAATCGAGCTCACAAGAGCGGGATACAGGGTGTCATCGGCGGGTAACTTCGGACCGCTAACACCATTACCCGCAATAGTATCCGCAACATTGCTCTCACCCACGCTCTTCGTAGTTACACCGCCAGCTCTCGCACTATCGACCGCCACTTTGTTAGCGTCTTTCTCGTCATTTGAGGCATTATTCCCCGGTGCGTTGGTGAAGATAGCACCGTCTACTACCGAACTTTCATTTGCCTCATTCAGAGACCACAGCACACTGTATTCAGGAACTGTGTACTCCGGGTCCTCCAGTGGTTGCTTCGAGATACGTTCTACCATGATTGTTCCTTTCTCTCTTTTTCCGGTTCCACTTCACGACGGCGTTGAGTAAGACCTTTCATTCAGGATGCATAATACGTCTCTAGTTGAGGTGGTACCCTTCCTCGGTATACCGAGAGGTTTCGGTATAGCCCCGCCGCACCTTGCGGGTCGCGCGGCGCCGGTCCTTAGACCCTTGAGCCTTCGCCTGCTAGAGCATCGTGTGCTCGTGTACTGTTGGGCAACAGCGACTTCTGGCCGACGGTTGGCATCCTTTTCCCGCCTGTGGACTCTCTCGACCATCGGGCTTATGTTTAGGTGCCGGCCCAGAAGTGGGACGCACGGAATCTCCTGATCGATGGCTAGCAAATACGCCGTTGGAAAAGTAACCATTGAAGAGATGCTGAATCGGTAACGTATCGGGAAAACCCTAAAGCAGATAGTCCCGGCGGCGAGACCAACGCCAATCGTGGCGCGCCGCCATAAAAGCACGCGACTGACGTGACCACACCAGGGCCAGCGCAATCACGCACACCAGCATGTACGGGATCGCTACATATACCGGCACATACAGGGGTGACTCATTACTCAGCAGAAACTCCACATCCTGACTCGGTGCACCGTTAAGCGTCGCCAGTAGGGCTCCCACCGCAAGCATTATCAGCAAAGAACCCAAAATACCCATCACCAGGGATACCGACAGCACCACAGCCGCCCAGCGGTACCCGCGAACATACGCCATCGTACAAAAGCTGTGGAGCACAACATTACCCAGAGTACTCATGAACAGGAAAAGTACCGGGTAGTACACCTGAGCCTCAACCAGGGAGGAAGAATGCCACGTCGACAGGCGCGGCAGGTGACGCACCGCCATCGAAATAGTGGTGTACACCATCAATGCCAGCCATCCTGCAGATATGGCTAAAAGCAACCACCCGGCCACTGAAACTAGATTCGGTGTGGGCGGTTTAGAAAGCGCAGGACTCCCACCGGACTGCGCGGCGGGATCCGTGATTAATTCATGAGGTTCGACCGCAGACATATGTATCTCTCAAATCTCTACACCCATCCGAAAGGCGGGCTGAGGTATCAATGCAAAGGTATGTGATGCATGTAAAGTGGGATAACTGTAGGTTACGCCTCCGGGCTACTCTTGAGGTGATCCTTCAGCAGGTTAACTGAAGCAAAAATCGGCATGGCCTGATGCGTTATCGCAACCCTCAAATTGTTAAAACGGTAAATGGTCAGCAGGGATAAACCCACCTCACTCACCCATACCAGGGCCAGACATCCGAGAACCACCATCGGATCGAGCCCCAAAGATACACCCTCCCAATCCAGCATGAGCAACAAGAATGTAATGGGCGAAAGCACTAGACCCACTGCAATGTACCCGATCAGCGAGCAAATCGCCCAGATACTATAAACCGAAGCGTCAGCGGCATCCACAGGCGGGCGCATGAGTGGCCAAGCCTGAACCGTAATGTACAGAGCCGCCACAAGCCAGAAGCAGACGGCCAGTGGCTGCGTGTACTGGGCGATAATAAGGCCTTCCACCAGACCCAAAAGCGTCAGAATCACGCAACGGACCAGCAGATTATGACGGAGCTGACGCTTACGGGTTGAAATATCCTCAGCCGTATAGGTACGCAGGAATGCCGGGAGCCCTCCGGATACCGGCAGAGAGGTGAAGTGCGCGAGCGAGCCCGTGGCATCTACGCTGTTTGTGGTGGTTGTAGCCCCATTCACCTCACGTGGGCCTATAACCGCGATGGATTCCGTAAGCTGGGTAGCCGGTATCGTGCACTGCATTGCGGTTGAGGCAGGAACCTCAGGACGGGCCGGCTTAAGATGGCGGATAGGTGCCTGGTACCGGGTCTGAACGGGTGCGTCAGAATCCGCAGGTTCGGTAGATGCCGACGCCTCTACAATCCGGTGTGAGGTGCCCATGGGTCTCCTCCTGGCAGCTATGAGTTGGTGTTTTCTCCTCTTAAGCTAACACGCAGACTTTAAGGCATCCTGAACGTCGGCGACAGGCGCGAAAAATACGAAAATATGCTCCGGGGGAGGGCGGGATAGGCTCCCTTTCCCTCCTCGCGGAGCAGTAATCACTCTAAAGGCGACCCGCCTCACGACTACACGCAAGACGCGTTCACAAGGCGCAGCTCTAGGATATATCTGCGCGGGGTGGTTCATCTGTCTCGGAGATATCTCGGGTTCCTTCCCGATCAATCACACCGCGTAGCACGATATAAAACAGCAGAGAGAAAAAATTCCACCACGAAGGACAGCATAATCGTCAGCAGAACCCCGGCGTATATCGTCCCGAAGCGCTCGATGAGCATCCCGGGGCCGTGCACGGCAAAGAGCACATAGGCAAAGAAAATACCCACCCCAGCCGCCATAATTGCGGACAGAGCGTTGAGCCAGTATATGAGCAGGACAGAACGATCTGCGCGGTACACACTGGCTAACCAGCCGTGCGCCACAAGGTATACCAGTGGTACGGCACCCACCGGGAAAATACCCACCCGAATGAAGAAGTACATCATGCTCAGGGCGGGGGCCACTAACAGAATAACGCGCACCGTGTAGAGGCCTTTGAGCGGCAGGGGGTGGCGGCTACCGCGATCCCATATATCCTGGACCTGCTCAGAGGCGTTCCGAGAATGCGGCATTAGCCCTCGAAGATACCTCGGGAACGGTCCTTACGCACGCTCTCTGCGGGGAAAATACGGCCGCTCATGCTAATGTACACGCCCGGTTCTAGCAGGTTCAGAGCGGCAATTGCGGCACCGAGATTGAATCCGGCATCGGAGCGAGCCATTACAGCCGGTTGCATGGCGCCGGTGAGAACCACGACCTTCTCACCCAGCTGCGCGTGTTCACGCAGGTAGCGAGCGGTTTCGGGCATAGTATCGGTACCGTGCGTAATGAGCACCTGAGTGTTAGTGACCGAATCCAGAGCGGCTGTTAGCTCGGCGCGATCCTCATCGGTCATATCCAGGCTGTCTTTGCCGATGAGGGGGCGAATATCAAAGCGTACATCGGTAATGACGCGCTCGAGCAGATCCTTGGCGGCGGGCTCGCCAATATCCATAGTGCCGGCCACCGAGTAGAACTTATCGATTGTGCCGCCGGTGGCCAGGATCGTAATCTCTTCGGGATTCTTAATGGTGACACTCACAGGGTTTTCTCCTCGGGTTGAACGGGTGAAGACATATGCAAAAACCCGCCGACCCCCGCAAAGCGGGAGGCGACGGGTCGGTTGGTGCGCCCTGTGGGGCTCGAACCCACGACCTGCGGATTAAAAGTCCGTAGCTCTACCGACTGAGCTAAAGGCGCTCTATCCGTACACACGAGGGCATGCGGATAAAACTACTATACACTACGGACTCTTACTACCGGAACGATACACGACATACACATCAGACGTTACGCCGCCTGACGCGAAATTTCAGGAGCATTCCATAGCGGAAAGAGTACACTGGGTAATCCTATGTCTACTTCCTCGTTATCAGCCGGCAACGTCGGATATGCTCGGCATCGCACACACCATCGGCCCGTCCTCTTTACTGCCGATAAGTTCGAACGCCACGAAGGTGGTATGGACCCGGCAGCTCGTGAGGAGGCGGCCCACACCTCCGCTCGCATTCTCCTCACACGCGGCCGAGGAGCCGCCCGGGATGAGCAGATGGCCCGACGCCTTGTAAGTTTTACAGACGATTACGGCATCGAGATGCTAGCCGAACTATGGTCTCATGCGAGTGCCCACTCCCTGCCCGGGACCTTGTGGCGCATGTACCGCTTGCGGGACACGGTGCACCGTTCACCACACGGAGTAAGCCGCGCCTTTGAGCTAGGCATGGCCGAGGATTACCGTTCGCATCTGGTGGCGGGCGTACCCGACCCTCCGGGGGTTAATGAGGTACTTGGCACAATTGACGATATTTTGGCGGGGCTGTACACCGGTGAGCTTGATATTGCGATGGAGCGGTGCGCGGCCTTCGCGCGGGTGGTAGCGCTGGGTATTCGCACTGATTATGCCCGCTTCTCTGCGGCGTCTCAGGGGACGGCGGTGGCTGTCAGTCATGAGCTTAAGCGTGAGGCGCTCGAACGTTACTTGCGCATGCCAAAGCAGGCGATGCAACTGGAACAGACGGCGCACGATCTGGAGGTGGTAGCTGCCCACTGGCGCGCTACGGAGGCGGAACGGGGTGAACTGAGCGATTTGAGCACGCGCACCGGAGCTTCGGAGGATGCGGGTCATAGCGCTGATGCGGTGGATGCGACTGAGCGTCGTACGCGCAATAACCTCGATGTATTTTAGTGCACCGGTGTGAGCCGATACGCAATCCTAATGAATTGTTTCATGAATTGGCACAGATTCCACTTTGGGGGAAGAGAGGCCCTGAATGCCCCTCCGCGATTGACTCTACCCCGGGTGCGGGTGGATAATGATTACAAGATGTCGGGTTGCTAATAGGTAGCCCCGGGCTCCAAATCTTTAGCCGCTTCGAGCGGCCTTCCGCCGAGAGGCGCTCCCAACCCGACATCCCCCACCGTTTTTATGTCTTCGAAGGATTTTCTGAGCCCATGCCCCTTCCAGCCACCACCATATGCTGAACCAGGAATATACAGGTTGGCGGGGCACCCGGTAATTACCGCGTCCAAAAACACCTCCACTACCCTCATACTCGTTAGACTGGGAACTATGTTGCACCGCCTCTTCCCCCACGCCAACGAGTCCCTCGCCTCCCTCGCCGACATCTCAGCCCAAGTGGGCGAGGCCGCTGCACTACTCTCCGAAATGGTTGGATCCCCCGTCGCCGAATACCCCGAACTCTTCGAACGCATGCTCACCCACGAGGCGAACTCCACCGATCTACTCTTCCGCACCCTTACCGACGTGCGTAGCTCTTTCTCACCACCTATCCCACGTGAAGACCTCTACACGCTGGCCCGGCAACTGACCGCTGCCGTTGAGAAACTCACCAGTGCCGCTCACGTGCTCTCGCTACACCAGATTGACGGCTTCGCCCCGCACATTACCTCCATCCTAGACAGTATCCAGCGCCAGGCTGTGCTCACCGCCGCAGTGATCCCCAAACTGGCCGATATCCGAGGCCTCGATAACTACTGGATGGATATGTTGCGTATCTCCCGCCAGGCTCTGCGCACTGCCGAAGAGTACGAAGCCCATATCTCCACCCGTTACACCCACGAACGCTACCGCCGTTACGTGACCTTTCTTGCGCAGCTTACAGCCGCCACCAATGCGATGCGTGATGTCTCCACCGAGATCGGACGCATTATTGTGCAGGAGTCCTGATGCTCCTTGCCTTCTGCGCTCTCAGCGCCTTCAGTCTAGCCGTGTATATTACAGGCCTGCACGACGCCTCCAATACCGTGGCTGTTCCCGTACGTACTCGAGCCCTCGGTGAGCGCTCCGCCCTCTACCTGGCGGCACTCTTCAATGTGTTCGGTGTGATCAGTGCCTTCCTGCTACTCGGCGAGTATTCCGCACCCTGGATTGTCGCCCCCGATGGGGATACCGGCCTGAGTGGGATCCTCGCGGCCCTCCTTGTCTGCGCTCTCTGGGGTACGCTAACCTGGGCGCTACGTCTACCGACTTCTTCCACTCACGCCCTTATCGGTGCGCTGGCCGGTGTGAGCTGGTGGACCCACTTCAAGGGGCACGAAACGCACGGTGTCACCCCGGCAAACCTTACGTTTCTTCCTCAAGTCTTTGAGGCGACCCTCTGGCCTCTGCTCTACCTGCCCCCGCTGATTTTCTTCCTAGCATGGCTTATGGTGCTCCCCTTCTACTGGTTAGTTGTGGGCCACAATCCGCGCCTGGTCAACCAGCATGCGCGCGAGGTGCTGGCGGTATCTTCCTCCGCGATTTCGCTACTGCACGGCCTGCAGACCGGGTACCTGTATCTGCTACTTTGGTCACTTTTAGCTTCGCGTCTGGGTGCGCATGAGGGATGGGGTTCCTGGACCGCCGGGTCATCTCTCGACTCGGGTGGGATGCTCCTGGGAACACTCGTCATTGCCGTGGCCTTGGGGGCAGGGACCCTGACGGGTGGACGTCGAATTGGATATACCTTTGCCTACCAGATGGTGCGCCTGGATCCGTTCCGTGGTGCCATAGCACAGGGTACGACCGGTGCCGTCCAGATTCTTGGGTACTTTCTGCTTCAGGTGCCCTTCTCTTCGTCGCATTTGGCGACGGCGTCAGCTCTGGGTGCCGGAGTAAACCAGCGTTTCAACGCGTTGAAGCCACGTATTGTGCTGCAGATTCTGCTGGTATGGATCGTCACCATTCCCGCCTGTTTTGTCTTTGGGGTAGCTATTATGGTCGCTGTTCAGGCGTTTTTGTAGCGTTCTACCCACCCTGTACACCCCAGTTGCGACCTCTTCTGTAATCTACGACGGGTCTAGCTTGAGCCTGTGCCTTCGCACCTCGCATAATGGTGTGAGTTCACAAGCACCACACACCCCACACCTTTTTCTCTACTGGTGGTTTTTATGTCTTCACCCTCAACCGATATTTCCTCTCCCTCCCATGCTTCCGTCGCCATTCTGGTCCGCACCAAGGATCGGCCCCGCCTCCTGCGCCGCGCCCTAGCCAATATTGCCGAACAGACCTTTATCGATTACACGGTCTGCGTCATTAACGATGGTGGCGATGAGGCGGCCACTCGTAAGGTTCTGGAAGCCTCACCACTTGCTCATCTAATGGACAGCGAGGCCAAGGATGAGCCGCGGCTGTCCCTGGTGAGCACTGCCGGCGGTAATATGGAGGCAGCCTCAAATGCGGGTCTGGCGGCCACCGACAGCGAATTCGTGGCTATCCACGATGATGACGACCTGTGGGCCCCTGAATTCCTAGAACGCACCGTCGCCGCTCTGCGCAGTAGCGACGCGCTCATCTGCTCAACCCGCGTGGTCGAACGCTACGAACGTGAAGCTACCGACGGCACCTTTGAGGTGTACGAGGAACGCATTTTTCACGACGGTCTGCCCGGATTCGGTCTGCAATTCCTCTTCCGTACCAACCGTGCCGTGCCTATCGGTATTCTGTACCGTCGGTGCCTACACGAACTGGTCGGTCCCTACGACGAATCCCTGCCGGTTGTCGGCGATTGGGAGTTCAATTTGCGTGCAGCCACGGCAACCGAAGTCCTGCTAGTAGACGAACCCCTCGCCTTCTGGTCACTGCGACCCGACTCCAAGGGCGCGGAGGCTAATAGCCTCGGGCGTCAAGCCGATCACGCCCGCTACGACTCTTTTGTGCGTGCCCGCGCAATCCGTGAGGATCTGCAGGCAGGCGGCCGACCGGGACCCTACCTGTACCAGGCACACCTCATGGCCGATCTGGAGCGCCGCATCATCGATGGACACAATCTAACCCGCGAGTCCCTGAGAATTCTGCAGTCTATTGATGCACGTCTGGAACGCCTTGAGGCTCGCCAGCAGACCATTGATACCCGCCTCAACTACCTGCGCCGCACCGTGCGCGCGCTACAATCCCTGGCTCGTCGAGCCACCGACCGCGAAGGGAAATAATCAGCCATGGAGAACGAATATTCCACCGATGCGCCACGGGTGCTACTCGTAGGCGATATCGGCCAGCACACCTACCACGTTGGCGACGAAGCAATGACCGCCGCTAGCGCTCAATTCCTGTATGAGGGCGGATGCTCCCTGACCCTCATGACCCGTGATACCGAGCACTCGGCGCAATACCTCAATGCCCCCGAGGGAGGCGAATACAGCTACCTACCCTTCCTGCTCTTCCCCTGGGCTCCGGCCGAGCGTGAGCTCATGCTTACCGCATGCGAACGCGTGCTACGGGAGCTATATCCACCGGCTCTCAAGCCCTCGGTAGGAAGCCTGGCTGAAAACATCAAATCGGTAGACAAGCCCAATACGAGCCGTGCAGCACTGTTGCGCACTCTTTGTGAAACTCCGGAGGTGCAGGCCCTTCCGGCTTTCCTGTACCCGCTGCAGGAAACTGTTGCAACCCTAATTGACTGGGCACATGCGGTGGCTGGCATGGACTCCGTGCTAATCTCCGGCGGGGGCAACCTCAACTCCCGTTTCGGTTGGCTCCTCTACGAACGCGCTGCCGTGGCCATGGTTGCCGAATACGCGGACGTACCGCTGTACGTAACCGGCCAATCCCTCGGTCCAGTCCTCACCAAACAGGATGCCTGGGTACTCGAACGCATGTTGCGTTCGGCTCGTTCGGTGACGGTTCGCGAACATACTTCGCTCGCCTGGTGCCGCGAACGCGGTATTGAGGCGCGCCTGTGCGTAGATGATGCGGTCAGTGCTTCTCCCACAACACCCGAACGCACCCTCGAGTACAGCACGGAGAACGCCAAACCGCCCGCGGACATTAAGAGCGCTTTGCCCGAGCATTTCGTCTGCGTAACCATTAACAACTGCACGCAGGATCAGGCCGTCCAGCTGACGCATCTACTGGACAATGTGCATCGTGAGCACGGCCTCGTACCGGTCTTCCTGAGCCACTACGGCGACCCTCAACATTCGGGAACCCTCGGTAGCCGCGGCGATGTTGAGGTGCATGAGCGTATTGCTGAACATCTGGCTCCTCAGACGCGGCGGGAGGCGGTCATTCTGCCTATTCTGCACGTGGATCAGAGCTTGATCGTACACCGAGCCGCGGCGCTGACGATCACGAGCCGGTACCATCCGGCGGTATTTTCGGCTGCGGCCGGTATTCCTGTGCTTGCACTGGTGCCCGACGCGTTCACGCAGATGCGCGTGGGCGGCACCCTGGAGCTGTACGGTTGGGGTGAGTTTACCCTGCCGATGGGTATGCTGGTTGGAGGGGTGCCCGAGCTGATGGTGGCAGCCGCCCTGCGCTGCTCCGATGCCGATACCGGAGAGCGCCGCGAAAAGCTAATGCGCACCTTGGAGAATGAACGTTCTGTTATACTGGCACGCATTCAGGGTCCCGCCATTGATTCGACGGATTCGTGCATTTCGATTTTGTCAGGAGGCCCGGCGCTCCCGGTAATCCCCTCTCCCCTGGAGGATGTGCCTCAGGTACCGGCACTACCCGAGCCACTGGCCTCCACGGTGCGTGCCGCCCGAGAGCTGTTCGCCTCCACGAGCCTGACGGCCGGGTTTGAATGGGCAATGTCCGACCGGGCGCACTCCTGGGATGCTGAGCACTACGCCCGCCTGCAGGGCACCCGCAATGAGCTCCTGAAGGTTCGTGAGGAGTTGCAGCAGCTGCGGGAGAAGCGTACCAAGCGAGGCGGTTTCTTCGGTCTGCTCGGCCGATAAGCTCAACCTGTCCGGGGTTAATATGCCGGGTGAAGCGGGGGATGTACTGGGCTTGGCCCGGTGTTCGAGGCGAAGTACCTCTGACGGTTCAGGCGGATGCCCCCGCTTCCTCTCCCGGCGGACAATCCGCCGGGTATGATGGTGCCCATGGCACGCTTCAGAGACATTCTTCACAGGACCGAACAGAGCACTCGACAATTTATCCAAGAGGGTGTACACCGCGTACGCGCCGATTTTTTTCAATCTGTGCAGATTACTATTGCGGCGATGGGCGCCTACCTTTTCTCCGAGAATGTTCTCGGTCACCACGAACCGATTTTTGCCGCCGTCGCCGTCTTGGTGGCGCTGGGGTACGTGAGCGGTTCCAAGCATTCACGACGCATCCTTGAGGTGTCCTTCGGTGTGACCCTGGGCATTCTAGTGGGCGATATTCTGCTCATGCTCCTGGGCCACGGCACCTGGCAGGCGGCCCTGGTGATGTTCCTGTCCGTGATTATTGCCCGCTTTATCGACAAGGGCATTATTTTTACGATTCAGCTGAGCTTCCAGGCCTGTTTCACACTTCTTCTGCCCGTGCCCGATGACGCATTCACCCGTAGCTTTGACGGCCTGGTCGGTGGCGCCTTCGCGTTCCTCGCGATGTACCTGATGCCGCGTGACCCGCGCAAGAACCCGCGCGCCCGCGCTCTTGCGCTTATGGATGCTTTCTCCCGGGTCTTTACGCTCTCTTCCGAGGCGATTCGCTACTACGACTACGATAAGGCCTATCAGAGCCTGCTGGATGCGCGCGCCCTGCAGCCGCTATACGACGCATGTCGCGGCGACCTCATTACCGCCCAGGGCATGAACGACCTATCGTGGAAGAGCCGCAGAAACCGCGATGAGTTGAGTCGCCTGGCTAAGGCCCTGGCCGCCGTGGATCTAGCCATCCGTAACGATCGCGTGCTCAACCGCCGTATGGCCTCAACCATCCGCCACGTACAGCTGCGTTCGGCCGCACAGATTTCGCTGAGCGATGCGTTGAACGAGCTATCTCTAGCAGCGCAGAGTATTGGTCTGGGCATGTCCTCACCGCGTGCTAATGAGCGGGAACACTACATGCAGAAGGCTCAGGCACGCATGATAAAGGTAGCGGGCACGCTTGAGCCGCGATCCATGGGTGTGGCAACCTTTGAGGGTGAGTCTCTGGTGCTGATGCTCCGCCTGATTACGGTGGATTTCCTGGAGGCAACCGGTATGAGCCACAAGGATGCGGTGGACACCCTTATTCCGTTGGGTGAGTCCATAACGAAGCACGCTCCGCGCACCACTGAGATACCGATTGTTACCCCGGATGCGCCCCCGTCTCACACCCCGGCCAACGGTGCCGGAGTGCGTGATGATGGGCGGATGAATAAGCTACATACCCGCTCGATTAATATTATGCTGCAGGAGAATGAGAAGGAGAGTCTCTCTCTTCCTCCGGGTGACCCGGACGCCGATCTACGGGTGAATTAGCCTCGGGCGAGCCCCTAAGCAATAATGACCGTGCCCCGCGCACTCGAGTTAGAGTGCGCGGGGCACGCCCGGTTTTTAAGGGTCTAGGGGTTCCCCTATTTCTGCGGGAAGAGTAGGGCAAGCGCCTCCCCCAGGGTCGTTACCTCGCGCACGGTCACGCCCTTGGGAACTTCTCCCACACCGGTCGGGGAGGCGGGTACCAGCACATGCGTGAAGCCCAGGCGCCCCACCTCCGCAATACGCTGACGAATACCCGGTACGGCGCGCACCTCACCAGCTAAGCCCACCTCACCGAAGACCGCAAGCTTACGCGGCAGTGGCTTATTCTGCGCTGCGGAGGCCAGTGCCATGACGCAGGCCAGGTCCGCGGCCGGCTCGGCGATCTTCGCACCGCCCACCGTGGAGACGTAACAGTCGAGCTTACCCACGTTCAGCCCGGCGCGGCGTTGCAGAACCGCCAACAACATCTGGATGCGTGCCGAATCCAACCCCGAAACGGTGCGACGCGGGGCCGGGGCCACGGCCTGATCCAGCAGGGCCTGGACCTCGGCCAGTAGGGGTCGGCGGCCCTCCATGGTAACGGTTACACAGGTGCCAGCCACCGGGTGCGGGGTGCTGGAGACAAACATACCGGAGGGGTCGAGTACCGGGGCTATGCCGTCCTCGTGCATATCGAAGCAACCGACCTCATCGGTGGGACCAAAACGGTTTTTAATGGCGCGGAGCATGCGAATATTTGAGTGTTTGTCTCCCTCAAACTGGCAGACCACGTCCACGAGGTGTTCGAGCAGGCGCGGACCGGCAATGGTACCTTCCTTAGTTACATGGCCGACGAGTAGGGTACACATATTGCGTTCCTTCGCTTCGGCAATAATGGCGGCCGCTACTTCCCGCACCTGGGTTATACCACCGGCGCTGCCCTCTACCTCGGCCGAGGCGAGGGTCTGCACAGAGTCAATAATCAGCAGAGCCGGGTCAACCTGTTCCATGTGCGCTAGCGCGGTTCCCAGGTCGGTCTCGCTGGTTAGATAGAGGGTGTCTGCAATAGCACCGATGCGGTCGGCGCGGAGCTTGACCTGCGCGGCGGACTCCTCTCCGGTAATGTATAGCACCGGGCGCTGGGGCTGGTCGGGTCGGGTGGGACGAATCTGGTGCACCTTCTGCTGGCCGGTCGCCTCCGCAGCCCCGCGGGCAAAGGTGGCAGCTACGTCCAGTAGCAGGGTGGATTTGCCTACGCCGGGTTCGCCGGCCATCAGGATAACTGCCCCGGGTACGAGTCCGCCACCGAGCACGCGGTCGAATTCAGGGTTACCGGTACTCATGTAGGCGGCCACACGCGAGTCTACCTCGGCGATGGGCTGGGCAGGCTTCTGCACGCTGGTGGCGGCGCGAGTTCGGGCTCGGGTACCACCGGCGGTCTCTTCGACGGTACCCCAGGTCTGACATTCGCTGCATCGGCCCACCCATTTAGCGGTGGTCCAGCCGCATTCGGTGCAACGGTAGGCGGGTGCAATTTTGGTGGTCTTGGTGCGGGCACTCATGGGTTCCATTGTAGGGGTGGACTGGGTTTTTCTCCGCTATTGCGGTCATCTCTTGCGGGGGTAGAAGGAGGGGCGGCCCGGGTAGGCAAAACAAAAAGTGGGGGTGCGGGTCAGAGAGTTAAAAGGGCCTACAAAATCAAGAATATATGTTCTTTTTTGGGGTACTTTAGCCCGCCTTTCCGCCCCTGACCTGGCTCAATAAGTACCCTTGTGGGTACAATGGTGTGCGTGCAGTTGAATTATAGTGATCTCCTTCTGAAGACCATTGCCCGTATCGCCCCCGGTACCGAGCTCCGCGAGGGCCTAGAACGCATTATGAGCGGCCGTACGGGCGCACTCATCGTGCTCGGATCCGACCGCACCGTTGCCTCCATGTCCTCGGGCGGCTTTAACATTGATACCGAGTTCTCGGCGACTCGCCTGCGCGAGCTGGCAAAAATGGACGGCGCCATTATCTGCGACCGCGACGCCACCCGCCTGCTACACGCCGCCGTACAGCTTATGCCGGACGCTTCCATTGAGACAAACGAGTCCGGTACCCGCCACCGCACCGCCGAGCGTACCGCCATTCAAACCGGCTTCCCGGTGATTTCGGTAAGCGCCTCGATGTCCGTCATTTCGGTGTACGTGGACGGCACCCGCTACACGGTTGAAGACAACCAATACCTTATGGCTCGCGCCAACCAGGCAATTCAGACTCTGGAAAGCTACAAGAAGCGCCTGCGTTCAGTACTATCTACACTCTCAGCCCTGGAGATTGAGTCAAATGTCTCTCTAGGGGATGTAGCCATGACCCTGCAACGCATGGAGATGGTTAACCGCATTATCCGCGAAGTCAGCCACTACGTGCTGGAACTCGGCGTACACGGCCGCCTAGTTGCCCTACAACTAGAGGAAATGCGTGCCCCCGAAATGACAACTAGCGACCTAATTCTGCGCGACTACCTACCCCAGGCTAATGAGGAGCAGGTTATCTCTGGCGTGCAAGCCCTAGAGAGTCTGGATGATATGGGTATTCTGGATCTGCGCACAATCGCCCGCGTGGTTGGATTCGGCGGGAACCCCGATCTTGAGACACCTCTGCAACCTCGTGGATTCCGCCTGCTAGCTGGCATTCCGAGTATTCCAAACGCTATTTCTGAGCGCCTTGTGGAGCGTTTCGGAAGCCTGCAGGCTCTCATGGCAGCTTCCCTTGAGGATCTGCGCGCCGTGGACGGTGTGGGTGAGGCTCGTGCCCGCACCGTGCGCGAGCAGCTTTCCCACATGGCGGAGATTAGCCTAGACAAGTATCTCTAAGAGAACGGATTTTCCGCCCCTCACAACTAGTTTCCAGGATACGATGTAGTGACAGCGGAGCTCACTCCATCCCTTGGCACCCGAGGAGGTCACAATGTCGTACCCGCGAACTGCACACTCTGTCCCGTTCTTTGTGTGGGCGTCCCCCGTTCTCTTTCTGATTTACCTGCCGCTACTGTGGTTCAAGGTTATCCCTAACTCTTTTGAGGTGACCGACCTGCCTACCCTGCTTCTGGCGGCACTGCAGTGGACTGCTTTCGGTAGCCTGCTCGGTTACTTGGGTGAGCGCCGCTTCACTAAACCGCGCGGCGCCAAGCAGTAATACCCTTATAACACCTATGCAAAAGCCCCCGTACCGGAGAGTATCCGGTACGGGGGCTTCTCACGCCCATGCATGAGCGGAATCTAGGAAGCTACCACACTACTTACTAATCAGGAAGTTTACCTTGGACGAAGTCACACCGTTGACCGTTGCGGTTGCCCAGTAGGAACCCTTCTCCGCGGTCTCCGCATCCGAGCAACCCAGAGCGTTCACCGTACGATCCCACACCAGGGTGGTCGATGCCTCAGCACCGGCGGCTACCTCAGCCTTCGGCAGAGTGGTCGCAGAGCACTGGCTCCGCGTATATACCTGAGCGGAACCGGAGGTAATATCCAAATCCACGCCGGCATCCTTACCTTCGCCACCGACGAAACAGGGGGTCTTCGAGGAGTTCGTGTAGGTCACATCGAAGGAGACCTGCTCGCCAGCACCGAAACTACGCTTGGCCGGGGTAACGGTCACCTTCAGATCATTTGCGGTGCAGGCGGCCATTGCGGTCGAGGTGGTTGCACTCGCAGAAGCGGACTCGCTCGCCGAGGCGGTTGCCTCAGTGGTCTCGCTGGCCGAGGCACTGGTGGTTGCCGATGCCGAGTCGTTTGAGGAAGCGGATTCGATCGCCGAAGCAGCCGAAGCACTAGCCGAGGCGCTCTCCGACACCACTTCGGAAGGACGGGGGCTAAAGCTCTGGAAGGGGGCACCGGTGGCCGTTGCTGTGGAGGCAACCGTAGCGTCCTTCTTATTGGAAATCATGCCTATAACGGTCGTGACGCCGGCAACTAGCAGAAGAATAACAGCAATTAGGGCAATAAACGCCACAATACGACGGCGGCGATATACGTCGGGAGGCAAAACAGGACCATTTTCAGACATACCTCTAAGAATACCGGGTTTAACCTTGAGATTCATCATGAAACATTTTCATACCGTTTTGGGAATATATCCCCCGTGGCGTAGGATTTTCGGATGGTCTCAGCATTCCAAAACACCGCATCCGCACACGCTACTTCACCCCTACCCGAGGTCATTGACCTAACGCTACTGCACGAGCGCATTAACCAATGGTTCCTCCAGAACGCGCGCGACCTACCCTGGCGACGGGATGAGTGCACCCCCTGGGGCGTCATGGTCAGCGAGTTCATGCTACAACAAACCCCTGTCAAGCGCGTTTTACCCGTCTGGGAGGAATGGATGCGCCGCTGGCCCACCCCCGCTGATCTAGCCGCCGAAGAAACTTCCGAGGCGGTGCGCGCTTGGGGTCGCTTGGGGTATCCGCGCCGCGCCCAGCGTCTGCACGCGGCGGCCGTGGCCATCGTCGAGAGGCACGGCGGCGAGGTTCCCGCCGACCATGAAGCTCTACTGGAACTACCTGGTGTGGGCTCCTATACGGCGGCCGCCATTAGCGTATTCGCCTTCGGCTTGCACGCCACGGTTATTGATACGAACATGCGCCGCGTCCACGCCCGCGCAGTCAGCGGTAAAGCGTTACCCTCCCGATCCCTAACCGCTGCCGAAACCCGTCTGGCCGAGGCGCTCATGCCGGCCGACACTCCCACCTCCTGCGTGTGGAATGCAGCCACCATGGAGCTGGGTGCTCTCGTATGTACCGCCAAGTCGCCAACCTGCGAGTTATGCCCCGTCGAGGACACCTGTGCCTGGATCGCGGCGGGTCGTCCCGAAGCAGAATACACTCCGAAGGGCCAAGCCTGGCACGGTACGGATCGACAGCTACGAGGTGCCGTTATGGCGGTCCTGCGGGCAGCCACCGAACCGCTGGATCGAGAGCTCATTCTGCAAGCTGGAACGCACCAGACTGACACACAGCGGGTGGCTACGAGCATCTCTCCCGACTTATTACTCCCTACTGACATTCCACCCCAGGTACATGCTCCGCTCAAGGCACTCTACGCCCTCTCCTCCACCACCGAGCAATTGCAACGTTGTTATGCGGGACTACTGGCCGACTCCCTGACCCACGAGGTAACCGAGGGTAACAGCGTATTTGTCTCGCTCTAGGTCTTACGCCGGGAGTTCACGACATTAGAGGACTCTCATCCTCTACAAACACAGAAAAAGCCCGAGTGGCGGCATCGGATTATTCCGGTACCGCCCCTCGGGCTTTTAATGCATTAGAGCTTAGTCGTTACCTAACCCTCGCGGACCTCGACCTCGGAAGCCTCATCGGCGTCCTCAGCCAAATCCTTAACGGATTCCAGGGCGAGCTCCTTCATCGGTTGCGAGGAGAAGACGAACTTTGCGGAGTCGCCCTCACCCTCAACATCCACGGTAATCTTCTCACCGGGCTTGATGTCACCGAAAAGAATCTTCTCGGACAGGGCATCCTCAATATTGCGCTGCATCTCGCGGCGCAACGGACGGGCGCCCATGGACGGATCGTAGCCCTTGGCGGCCATGAGGGCCTTCGCAGCGTTGGTCAGCTCGATGGACATATCCTGCTCAGCCAAGCGCTTAGCTAGGCGACCCACGAACAGATCCACAATCTGCAGAATCTCAGACTCGGAGAGCTGCGGGAAGACGATAATATCATCCACACGGTTCAGGAACTCGGGACGGAAGTGTTCCTTGAGATTCTCCATCACGCGAGCCTGCATGCGCTCGTAGTCAGCGGCAGTGTCATCCATGGCCTGGAAACCAACCGGGATGCGGCGGTTCACATCGCGCGACCCCAGGTTAGTGGTCATGATGATGACAGTGTTCTTGAAGTCCACCACGCGACCCTGCGAATCGGTCAAACGACCGTCTTCCAAGATCTGCAACAGCGAATTGAACAGATCTGCGTGAGCCTTCTCCACCTCGTCGAACAGGACCACGGAGAAGGGCTTGCGGCGGACCTTCTCGGTCAGCTGGCCGCCCTCATCGTAGCCGACATAGCCGGGAGGAGCGCCGAATAGACGGGAGACGGTGTGCTTCTCCTGGTACTCGGACATATCCAGGGTGATGAGCGAATCCTCATCGCCGAACAGGAACTC
>CAUQVM010000003.1:0-49016 GCA_963521575.1 uncultured Rothia sp. | reverse complement strand
GGTTTATCGGGGGGGGGGTAAGCGCCGTATAAAATCGTAGTCGGATGTCCGGGAATATTACGATGAAAACGTCTGTGGATAGAGAACTTTTGGGCCTTTTAACCCCGCTAAGATTTCGCTTTTTTCGTTTTTTCACGCCTTATCCACAGGAACCACAAACCCTGCGTGAGGGAAGCGGCGAGAGTTCTAGGCTAAAGAATGCCCACTCACTCTCTAGCTGCCACCGATAGCTATCGCGCAGTACCCGATATCCGGATTCCGCCTCACGCCGTCCATTACTCGATGAATGACCGCATCGGCGCGCAGTACACAGAGCGCCCAGTCATAGAACATGGGTGGGCTGCACTGTGATGGGTAAACGCCCACGAAAGGAGTACCGCATGACCAGCATCGAAACCAGCCCCTTACCCCAACCTTCCGGAACACCCCGGGCGCCCAGTCCCGGCGAGGTTCTACGCGCTGCCGGGCACCTGGGTGTTGGTTCAGCCGCCGGACACGCGCTCGCCGCTTCATTAGCTACAGCCGCTGTCCTTGCCCGTTCTAAAGCTGTTGAGCTTGCTGAACGCATGCGAGCCGAGGCCCGGGCAATACACGATGTTCACGTCCATACCGGCCAGCTCAACACCGAGCACTGGATCTCTGAATCTGGGCGGGCCTTCCGCAAACAGCTCGAACGGCACCGCGACAGTATCCATACCCGGGCGGCCCAAGCCGACAGCATCGCATTAGAGATTATTGCGGCCGGTGAGGAGCTAGCCTCGCAGCTCAGCCTCCAGTCCCAGGCTATTAGGAGCGCCGCGACTACCGTTGACACTCTCTTGGGCAGTCTCACAAATGCCGCTGCCGATGCTATTGAAGCCATAGACCCGGGAGACATCATCGCCCGCTCCGGGATTATGAGAACCCAGTACACGCTCGACTCACTCATACACGTCAATCTGCCCGAAGGGCTCAATGCCCTCCTACACGGATAAACTGGCCCTCGACTCGGCTAGGCCTAACCACGAGGAGAATCCACGACCATGATTACAAACACCGTACCGCACCTGATGTCCGGGGGCGGAAGTGGAAGCGGCTTCACCGGAACCACCATCAGCGTCAACCTCGATGAGATGCCAACCATTGCTACCGGCCTCGAGAATGCTAGTCGGCACTGTGCTGAGCGCGCCCTGCCTCTGAGCGCTATTGCCACAGAGACTATGTTGTTCCTTGGGGTTAACTCTCGCGCTCAACGGGTAAGCTCACAGTGCACCACTCTGGCCGTCGGCATGGGGGAGAGCTCTCTCGAGCTTGAAGCTACTGCCCTCGCGGTGAGAGTCGCGCACGGAGCCTATCTGCAGACCGAAAATCTCGTTGCGGGGTGGTTCGATTCCCTGGGTATGACTGCGGACGGTAAACTCTCCGACGGACGTACCCCTCGGGACGCCATTCGCGGGTTCATTGCGGGTGATCCGGGCGAGGGCGAGTACCTATTGATGCTTGCCGTTCCCGGGCTAGGGTATTTCGGTGCGCGCGTAGCCCTACCGTATTCACCTGCGGTGGCTGCCGCGCTTTTCGGGGCCAGTGCCTACCTGGATATGCAATGGAATCCGAGTATTGCACGGCGGCGAGCTGCAGAGAATCTGTCTAGGATGACTGGAATTCCGGCGGATTTTATTGAAAAGGCTCTGGCCCTGGGAGGAATAGGTATTGTAGGTTCACTGCGCTCCCCGGAATCCGGTAGGAAAGCATATAACGTACGCACCGCATCGGCAGAAAAATATAGTATCGGCTCGCACCGAGGTGAGAAGGATCGTCTGACGGTGGATGCTTCCGCCGAACGTCTGCAGGCCGTTTCAGCCGCTCAGGATCGCGAGTTTGAGGAGTCTCAAAAGGACTTGAGCAGGGGTGAACGTGGAGCCGTATTGGTCACCGTTATGTACGATGAGGGATACTACGGTGACCCGGCTCATGCCCTGTACGTGGTGAGTATTCCCGGAACAAATTTTGCATCGTTAGGAGGAGCACCTATAGATGCATCCGGCACTTTACGTGAGTCAATAGGTGAGGACACCGTCAATAATCCTGCCTACGCGATGGTGCTTCAGGCTCTGGTTGATGCTGGAGCGCCCCAGGGAGCCCGGGTATACCTGGAGGGCTTTAGCCAGGGAGGTATGATTGCCTACAATATGGCTAATAGCACCGAGGTTGCGAAGGAAATCAATATTGTGAGCGTGTACGTCCAAGCCTCACCATTACGCGGTCTGCCCGCCAAGCGCCGCGACTTTACCGTGGACTATGTGGAAGGGGAGGGAGACTGGGTCCCCGATTCCGCGCTGAGGACAGAGGGAGGGTGGCGCCCCGATGAACAAGATACCGAAATCACCATTCATAATTCAGAACATGACGGCGGAAAATACAGGGAGACCCTGCAACGTGAAGGGTACGGGCACCGAAGCCTAAGCACCCTCCACACCGCCACGAATATCCGGGACTATGTGCAGCGCGAGCAGACAGTTACTTCGGCTTCCGCCATGCCTGACGGTTACACATCGGAGGAACGGACGAATGAATTTCTCAGGCGTACGGGCGAGTACGGGAAGCGGGCTATGGAAGCAGGGGTGACCGTTGACTCTTTAGGTATCTATGAGGCAATAAACCAGGCAACGGGTGGGCGTCTAGGCCAAATAGTGGCCGGGGCGAAGGTTACCTCTCAGGTGGTTACTGCGGAGACAAAACGGGGAGTCTCAACCCTGGGTCGAGACTTTGAAGTAGCGCGAATCGCTGTCGATGCGGTAAGCCGCAAGACCGAAGAGATTGTTGGTGAGACCGTTGAAGCTAGCCGAGACATAGTGGAGAGAATCGAGGAAAGTATCCCGCATCCGGAGCCTCGCCTAGAGGAGAAGCTTGAAGAGCTACCCCGTCCCTTCCATGACGATTCGCAGAACATTTCAGCCGCGATAACGATACCCGATTTGAGCGACTCGAATCAGGGTCCTCTTCAGATGCCTTTCCCCATTGAGCCTAATCTTTCCCCTGCCCCCAATCTAATACCTTCGGATCTGCTACCCGAACCCGCTGCCCGGGCTGAGTTTGGTGGAAAGGTCAAAGTGCCGACTCCCGAAGAGCTGGGCTTGCCCATCTTGGGAGGCGCACTATTCGAACCCCGACAGGGTTGGGAGATGGAAGGTCGGGGCGATCTGCCGATTACAACCGAACCATTACCCGCACCGGTTTTCCCGCCGAGGAGATCGATCCGAGGCAGCTGTCTCCGCACGCCCCCGGTGAGGATATTGAGCGGCTCAATGAGGCGGAGCTAGCGATAACTTAAGGTGGAGAGTAAAACCCGAGGGCTACCAGTAGCTGAGAAATAAGTTAGGGGGCGAAGGCCGCCACCTGTGTTGCGGGGAAATGGTCGGCTGTGTCCCCATCCTGGTCTTTGCCCGGGTGGAGGTGGCATTAGTGGGTATCGTGGGCACATACTGAAACCATGAGCCACTCAGAAGAACCCACAATTCCGGTCCGTCCCATCTTTGACAGCCTACCCAGCTACGCAGCGGGTAAGCCTCCCGCGCCTGTCGAGGGTCTAACTCAGTACAAGCTATCTTCCAATGAGAATCCGCTGGGTCCCATCCCCGAAGTGGCGCGTCTTCTCGCTGAATTTGATGCGGTGCACCGCTACCCCGACCCGCTCTCGACTGCCTTGCGCAATGCTCTTGCCGGGCAGTTGGGCGTAGATGCCGAGGATATTGTGACTGGTGCCGGTAGCCTGGGTGCGCTCAATCAGATTCTTAAAACCTTCGCCGGGGCTAATGCCGATGGCTCACAGGATGAGGTTATTTATGCTTGGCGTTCCTTTGAGGCCTACCCAATCTTGGTTGGTATTATGGGCGCCCGTAGCGTGCAGGTGCCTAACCTTCCCAATGGTGCGCACAATCTGGATGCTATGGCCGCTGCCGTCACCGATCGAACCCGCCTGATTCTGGTGTGCACTCCGAATAACCCAACCGGTCCGGCTGTGACCGAGAGCCAGATTCGCGCTTTCCTCGCAAGGGTTCCGGCTCATATTCCCGTGGTGATTGACGAGGCGTACTTTGAGTTCTGTGCCGCCTCCACCGTACCCGAGGGGGAGGAACCTCCGCTGAATGGTCTGGACATTTACCGCGACTACCCGAATGTGATTATCCTGCGCACTTTTTCCAAGGCTCAAGGTCTGGCCGGCCTACGTGTGGGCTACTCAATTTCGCATCCGCCGATTACCCGGCACTTGCGGGTCGCTGCGACTCCCTTCGCCGTAACGGCTCTGGCCGAGGCGGCGGCAGTTGCCTCCATTGAACACCAGGATGACGTGATGGATCGAGTGCGGTACTTAGTCTCCGAGCGTGAGCGGGTTACGGCTCGTCTGCGTGAACTGGGTTATGAGTTCCCGAGCACCTATGCAAACTTTGTGTGGTTGCCGCTGGGGGAGCACACCGGCGAATTTGTGGAGCTGATGAACCGCAATGCGCTGTCGGTTCGCGCTTTCGGGGCCGAGGGCGTGCGTGTGAGTATTGGTGAGCTGGAGGCGAACGATCGCTTCCTCAGGCTATGTGAGGAGTTCGCTCGGAAGTAGGACCGTGTACTTTGAGCTTGGGACCCAAGCCTAGAATTGAATAACACCGGAGTTGAACAACGTACTATTTAGGCTTGTCGGCTCTCCTATTACCATCTCTTGCATGCTGTGAGGGTAGGGTGGAATGTGTTTTTGTAGGATTTCTCGGGAATATCAAGACCCCCTATATATTCTTTTTTGAGAATATATAGGGGGTCTTGATATTCCCGTATCTAAATGCTCAAATACTGAATGACAGGGCGCAATACACTGAGTTATTGGCGTATGTGTCATTGTATGAAGACAAAAATAGTAGACTGGTAGGTATATATATGCCCAGCCTTTGAGGGCTCCTGCACGGTCCCGCATACCCTATCCCATTGCTGGATGGGGTGCCGTGCGCCAACCCTCAGGCGTAGCTCTCGTCATGTGTGGAGGTTAGATGCACAAGAACGACAAGTACCCGGGAGTGCCTGAGCGCATCCAGATTATGGATGAAAATGGTGCCGTCCACGAACATTCTACCTTCAGTGGGTACATCAAAGACGTCGGTGCAGAAACCCTGCGCGAGGCGTACCGCCTCATGTATACCACCCGCCGTTTTGACGACGAGGCAACCGCCCTGCAACGCCAAGGCCAGCTTGCCCTGTGGGTTCCCAGTCGTGGACAAGAAGCCGCTCAAATCGGTTCCGCATTGGCCTACGCGCCGAACGACTACGTCTTCCCGTCCTATCGCGAGCACGCCGTGGCGCTAGCCCGCGGTGTAGATTTTCGAGACCTGATTACAATCTTCCGCGGTTCTACCACGCACGGCTGGGATATGAAGGCCCACAATTTCCACACCTATACCAAGGTGTTGGCCGCGCAGACTCTGCACGCCGTCGGATATGCCATGGGTCTGAACTTCGATGCCGATATCGAAGCTGAAACCGGTACGCACCCGACCGGTCAGGGACAGGCCACCGACCCCGCTCAAGACAAGCAGAAGCCGGCCGTGGCGGTCTACTTTGGGGACGGATCATCCAGTGAGGGCGACGCTCACGAGTCTATGGTGTTTGCCGCCTCCTACAATGCACCGGTGCTTTTCTTTATCCAGAACAACCGCTGGGCTATTTCGGTGCCCTTTGACGTGCAGTCCCGTGTGCCGATATCCACCCGCGCCGCCGGCTATGGCTTTGAAGGTCTGCGTGTAGATGGCAATGACGTTTTGGCGGTGTTGGCTGTAACCCGTTACGCAATGGAGAAGATCCGTGTCGGCGAGGGTCCCGTGTTGATTGAAGCCGAGACGTACCGCCTGGGCCCGCACACCACCGCAGACGACCCGACGAAGTATCGCACCGAGGCCGACCTGGAGGGTCCGCGTCGCCGTGACCCCATGGTTCGCCTAGAGAAGTATCTGCGCGAGCAGGGCTACGCCGATGATGCCTTCTTTGCTGAGGTTGCCGAAGCTGCCCAGCGGGTTGCCTCCGGCGTACGTGAGGCAGTGCTCTCCTTGGAGGCCGCCGACTTTGAACGCTTCTTCGACCGCGTTTACGTCCAGGACCACCAGCAGGTTGAAGACGACCGCGAGTTCTACCGCACCTACAACGCAGGCTTTGAGGAGGAGTAAGTATGAGCGAAAAGATTGAGCGTTTGACCCTCGCCAAGGCTATTACCCGCGGCCTGGAGGATGCCATGGCTGCCGACCGCACCGTTGTGATGCTTGGTGAGGATATTGGCAAACTGGGCGGTGTGTACCGCGTTACTGAGGGCCTGCAGGATCGCTTTGGACCCCGCCGCGTTATGGATGCGCCTCTGGGTGAGTCCGGTATTATCGGTACTTCGATTGGCATGGCCTTGCGCGGTTACCGCCCCGTGCCCGAGATTCAGTTCGACGGTTTTGTATTTCCCGCCTATAACCAGATTACGAGCCAGCTGGCGAAGATTCACAACCGTACCGACAAACAGTACACGGTGCCGGTGACGATTCGTATTCCGTACGGCGGTGTGATCGGTTCGGTGGAGCACCATTCCGAGTCGCCCGAGGCCCTATTTGCCCACACTGCGGGCCTGCGTATTGTGACCCCGTCGAGTCCGCACGAGGCGTATTGGATGACCCGTAAGGCCATTGAGTGTCCGGATCCGGTCATTATTTTTGAGCCGAAACGCCGTTACTGGCTTAAAGGCGAGGTGGATTTTACCGATACGTCTTTCGATCCGTTTAGCGCGCAGGTCCTGCGTGAGGGTAGCGACGCTACGATTGTGGCGTACGGTCCGTTGGTGCCCGTAGCTCTGGCCGCCGCGGAGGCTGCTGTGGAGGATGGTCGCTCCATTGAGGTGATTGACCTGCGTTCGATTTCTCCGATGGACGTGCCGACTGTGGCCGCTTCAGTGGTAAAAACCGGCCGTCTGGTGATTGCGCATGAGGCGCCGACCTTTGGAGGTATGGGCGGTGAACTGGCTGCGGCAATTACGGAGCGTTGTTTCTATAGCCTGCAGGCCCCTGTGATTCGCGTGGGCGGTTACTATATGCCCTACCCGGTCTCCCGTGTGGAGGAGGAGTACGTGCCCGATATTGATCGTATCCTCGAAGCGGTTGACCGCGCTTTTGAGTACTAGGCTCTGTGGGTGGGCTGTTTGTTGGCCTGAGTCGTGAACGTAGTATGCGGTGGTAGGCAAATGCCTAAAAGCCACAGAGAATATTCCATATAGGGCATATGCCCTGGTGAAAGGTAAAAATGTCTCAGATTTTTTCGCTTCCCGATGTGGGCGAAGGCCTGACCGAAGCCGAAATCCTTAGCTGGAAGGTCGCCGTTGGCACCGAGGTGAGCATCAACGACGTGCTGGTTGAAATCGAAACCGCCAAGAGTGTTGTCGAACTACCTTCGCCCTACGCCGGCACCGTCGAGGCGCTCATGGTTGCCGAGGGGGAAACCGTCGAGGTAGGCACCCCAATTATTAGTATCTCCGGCGGTGAGAATCCGGCACCGCTTATCTCAGATGCGTCGACTGCCTCCACCCGTGAAGTTCGGGAAACTGAAACCGGTACTGGTACTGCCCTAGTCGGCTCAGGCCCCAAGGCTGACGCCGTAAAGCGCCGCGCCCGCAAGCGCCCTGCCTCCGCGACCTCAACCCCGCAGCCCGCACCCGCTACGGTAGCTCCGGTACCGGTGGCGCATACTCCGACCAGCCCCGCTGGCCGTAACCAGGGACTGTTCAGCGAATTGGCCGAACGCGCCTCCCGCCTGGTGGAGAATACCCCGCTCAATTCGGTGGTTCAGCGCCTTGCTCCCGAATACCAGCAACCGGCCTCCGCACCGACCCTACCGCCCGAGCAGGTGCCGCATCGCCCGGCTCTGGCTGCGCCACCGGTGCGTCTGGCTGCAAAGGAAATGGGTGTGGATCTGGCTCATGTGACCGCTACTGGTGCTCGCGGTCAGGTGACCAAGCAGGACCTCATGAACTACGTGGCGCACCTGAAAGACGTGCAGCATAGCGGTGCCCGTCAGCCCTTCTGGCAACCCGCTAACACTCCCGGTGATCGCATTGAGCGCATTCCGGTGCGTGGCGTGCGCAAGGCTACCGCAAAGGCTATGGTCGCTTCGGCCTTTAGCGCCCCGCACGTGTCTATTTTTGTGGATGTGGATGCCTCCCGCACTATGGAGTTCGTTAAGCGGCTTAAGAAGTCCCGCCACTTTGAGGGGGTGAAGGTTACCCCGCTGCTGGTTCTGGCAGCAGCCGTGATTTGGGCGGCAGAACGCAACCCGCAGGTCAATGCAACCTGGACCGACAGTGAAATTCAGATTAAGCACTTTGTAAACCTGGGTATTGCGGCCGCTACTCCGCGCGGTCTAATGGTTCCGAACATTAAAGATGCGCAGGAGCTGTCCCTGCGGGAGTTGGCGGTAGCCCTGAATAACCTAACCACTCGAGCCCGCGAGGGTAAGACTCAGCCGGCGGAGATGGCGAACGGCACCCTGACCATTACTAATATTGGTTCGCTGGGTATTGATACCGGTACCCCGATTATTAACCCGGGCGAGGTTGCGATTGTTGCCTTCGGCACTATCAAGCAGAAGCCGTGGGTGGTCGACGGTGAGGTAATCCCTCGCTGGGTGACGACTCTGGGCGGTTCTTTCGATCACCGCGTGGTAGATGGTGACCTGTCGGCTCGGTTTATGGCCGATGTGGCGGCAATCCTCGAGGAACCGGCTCTTCTGCTGGACCACTAGGAGCCGTGACCGGTTCTCCCACAGGCAGTTATAACCGGATATTCTTTAAAGCGCAGAAACCTCCGATGCATTATGCGTGCATCGGAGGTTTCTGCGCGTTGGAGCCCTCCAACATATTGTGATGCTGAGGGGAGAACGTTATTTGTCAGCCATCGGTGCGAGGACAGCCCGGAGGCATTCCGGGAAAGTTATGTTCGCAGTTGAGGCGAACCTTCGGGTAGCTATCCCACATTGCGGGCAGAGAAAGCCTCCTGCTGCGAAGTTCCCGGAGAAATGCCCGGAAACGAGCTGTAAAGGTGCTTTCAACCCTTCTTAGGGGAGGGGCCTGAGTACCGGATTAGCTGTCGTGGGCGGCGTAGAAGGCGCGGGCCTCATGGAGAGATTCGGCAGAGTAAGTGTGGGGATGCGCGGGGCGTTCGTTCTCGTCCAGCTGGCGGATAACCCTGGTGGGGTTGCCGACGGCTATGGAGTTAGCGGGCACGTCCTTGGCGACAACAGCACCGGCTCCAATCACGGAGTTCTTGCCAATGGTTACACCGCCCATAATAATGGCTCCGCCACCAATCCACACGTTATCTTCCACGGTGATGGGTTCTCCACCCTCCCAATAAGCGGCACGGTCAACAGGGTTGAGCGGGTGGGTTGGAGTGAGGAATTGCACATTGGTGCCGACCAAGACGGTGGAGCCAATACGGATGGGGCAGACATCCAAGAATACGCATCCGAAATTAAAGAAGGAGCCATCCCCAATGAAAGTGTTGACACCGTAGTCAAAGCGCGCACCGGGGCGGATGTGCGAGTGCTCTCCCAGGTGCCCGAGGTGTTCGCGGTAGACATGCATGGCCTGGGCCTGCTCGCCGCGCGCATAGTGTTCCTCGGCCAGCACGGTGGCGGCGTGGATGCGCTTACCTTGAGCGATGCACTCGGCATCGGGTACATAGACCTTACCCGCGGTCATGCGCTTGAAGTTGTCGCCGATGGGCTTCTGCGGGGTGTGCATTAGTGAGTTCCTCCTAGGAGATAAGCCAGCGCGATGATGGCCAAACCGAACGCGATGACAACTGCTCCGGCAATGGCAAATCGCTTGGAGATCTCACGCAGTAGCTGCTTGAACTGCTCATCGGTCAGGTCTTGCTGTCGTCGTTTACTCATAATTTAAGTATCTCAGAGTTACACCTCAGGTACCCGAACTGTAGCCGTGTTCCAGTATGCTTCGGACTCCGATAACTGAGAACCTGAGCGCATACAATGCCAGAAGTTGAGCTGAAGGGTCACTGACAGGCACAATCAAAGGCATGACTGAGGCTCCGAAGAAGACAAATGCGCAGGCCGCAAGTGTTCCTGTGCCCCCCTCCTCCGATTCTGCCGTTGCGCTGAGCGGAGAGAACCCGCTGGCACACCGTCCCTGGCTGAAGAACTATAATCCCGGTGTAGCGGCCGATATTGAGCTACCCGAAACCTCGCTGAGCCACCTTATTGACGCAGCGGTTCGTTCCGTTCCGCAAAAGGTAGCGTTGGAGTTCTTTGGAGCGACCACGACGTACGCACAGCTGGGCGAACAGATTGAGCGCGGCGCGGAGGGTTTGCGCCTGGCTGGCGTGCAGGCTGGTGACCGCGTGGCCCTTATCCTGCCGAATTGTCCGCAGCATATTGCGGCGTTCTACGCAGTTCTGCGTCTGGGTGCGATTGTGGTGGAGCATAACCCGCTGTACACCGGTGCCGAGCTGCGCCACATGTTTGAAGATCACGGTGCGAAGGTCGCAATTGTATGGGATAAGGTTGCCTCGCACATTACGGGGCTTCCCGCCGATATTCGCCCGAATCATATCTACGCAGTCAATATGATCGCGGCCATGCCGCCGTTGATGCGTGCGGCGCTGAAGCTACCGGTTAAGGGTCTGCGCGCCTCGCGGCAAAAGCTCTCCGGCGCGGCCCCGGGTACGCAGACGTGGACCCAGTTGCTTAAAAGCGAACGGATTAACCCGGCGCACCGTCGCCCTACCGCGCACGATGTGGCGCTACTTCAGTACACCTCCGGTACAACCGGTCTGCCGAAGGGCGTAATGCTCACACACCGCAATCTGGAGTCGAATGGCCGTATGGGTGAGGCCTGGATTCAGCCCAGCGATGATGAAGTAATTTACTCGGTGCTACCGCTCTTCCACGCCTACGGCATGACCTTGGGCTTGACAATTGCGGCGCTGTGCCGTGCGCGCCTGGTGCTGTTCCCCGCGGTTGATATGGACCTCATCCTGAAAGCGATGAAGAAGACTCGCCCGACGATTCTACCGGCGGTACCTCCCGTATACCGCCGCCTCATGGACGAAGCGAAGAAGCGCGGGGTATCGCTGCAGGGTATTCGCTACGCAGTTTCGGGCGCAATGAACCTGCCGCCGGAGCTTGTGGCTGAATGGGAAGAAGCCTCGGGTGGCTATATGGTGGAGGGCTACGGCCTAACAGAGTGCGCCCCGCTGGTCTCGTGCAACCCGCTGAACGATATGCGCCGCGCCGGGTTTATTGGTGTTCCCTTCCCCTCAACCGATATTTGCGTGGTTGACCCCGAGAGCGGTATGGATATGCCTCTCGGTGAGGAAGGCGAGCTGTGGGTAAAGGGGCCTCAACGTTTTGTCGGCTACTGGAAGCGTGAGGATGAGACCGCCAGGGTAATTACCGCTGACGGTTGGCTACGTACCGGCGATATTGTGCGCCTGGATGAGGATTACTTCATTCAGATTGTTGACCGCATCAAGGAAGTGATCATTACCGGTGGTTTTAATGTCTCCCCGAGCGAGGTAGAGGTTGCCCTCAAACAGCACGACACGGTGGGGGATGCGGTGGTGGTGGGTATTCCGCTACCGGCCGGTGGCGAGATGGTCGTGGCCGCTGTGGTTCCGGCCCCCGGCCGCGTGGTAGTGGAGCACACCCTGCGTGAGCATTGCTACTCAAAGGTGACGCGCTATAAGGTGCCGCGCCGTATTGTGGTGGTAGATGATTTGCCGCGTTCAATGCTGGGTAAGGTGCTACGCCGCAGGGTGCGGGAGCAACTCATTGCTTCGGGCGAGTTCGAACAGTAACTTTTGCTCTTAGACAAGGCTCAAGGGGGCAGGATCCGTAATGAGCGGGTCTCGCCCCCGTGCGTTGAGTGACGGGTGGCGTTGCGTTCGAGATGTTCTATTGCGAGCTTCATGACGAAATATTACGTAATATGACGAGCTTGACGTTCTGTGTCTCATGAATGACTTTAAACTTCCACGGTAGCCCCTGACCGTGCTGTAATTATCCCATCATCATTCCCATCGGACGTGTCGGCACCTTAAATCCGCACCCGGGGTAGAACACATCATCATTCAACAGAAAGAAACTCATAGCCGTGAAGAAGTTTGTTGCTGCTCTCGCAGTTATCCCCATGGTCCTTGGCATGGCAGCCTGCGGTTCCACCTCGAGCTCCTCCTCGTCCTCCGCCACCGACTCCAAGAAGGTCACCATCGGTGTTGTGGGTTCTGAGAAGTTCAATAAGGCGCTCAAGGACGAAGCTAAGAAGCAGGGTATTGACATCGAATTCAAGGAGTTCAGCGCCTACACCGAGCCGAACCCCGCTCTGGACGCCGGTGACATCGATATGAACCGCTTCCAGCACATTGCATACCTGTCGAACTACAACGTAAGCGCCGACAAGGATTTGCAGATTGTCGGCCCGACCGTTATCTACCCGATGGCTCTGTTCTCTAAGAAGCACTCTACCCTGGCAGATATCCCCCAGGGTGCTGAGATTGTTATCCCGAACGACACCGTGAATGAAGCTCGCGCCCTGAAGTTGCTGAAGACCAACGGTCTGATCACCTTCAAGAACGCCGATGTGGATGCCCCCACCATCGATGATGTGGATACCTCCGCCTCCAAGGTGAAGGTTACCCCCGTCGATGCAACCCAGACTGTGGTGGGTATGGAGTCCGCTGACGGCGCCGTGGTGAACAATGACTTCCTCAAGGACGCAGGTCTCAAGCCCGCCGATGCACTGGCTCAGGACGACCCCAAGACCGACCCCTCGGCCATTAAGTACGTGAACCTCTTCGTGGCTCAGAAGGACAAGGCTGACGACGAGGCCTACAAGAAGATCGTTGAAATCTTCCACACCAAGCCCGTTATGGACGTTGTTATGGAAGAGACCCGCGACACCGCCGTTGAGGTCAACGTGACCACCGATGACCTGCGCAAGTCCCTGGCTGAAGAAGAAGCCAAGTTGCGCGACAAGAAGTAACCTTCATACCCAACGCCTCCTGAAGAGGCGCACGTGAGGCGGTAAGTCCGAGCACCCGACGCGGGTTAAAGGGCTTACCGTCCTTTGCGTACACGCGCTAGGGTCCCCTGAGCGCCAAACCACGACTAGACGGATACAACAAAAAACTATGAGTGAACAGGTACGGAACTTCGATAAAGCCCAGAGCCCCATGGTGATCTTGGACGGAGTCTCCAAGGTCTTCGGTAACGGTCCCAAAGCGGTGACCGCTGTCGACAACGTCTCCCTTAGCATTAACCGCGGTGAAATTTTTGCCATCATTGGCTATTCTGGCGCCGGTAAGTCCACCCTCGTCCGCCTCATTAACGGCCTAGAAAGCACCACCAGCGGCACGCTAACCGTAGATGGGTTCCAGATTTCCGGTAAGCGTGACTCCGAGCTGCGTGAGGCCCGCACCAATATCGGCATGATTTTCCAGCAGTTTAACCTCATGAACTCCCGCACCGTGCTCGGTAACGTGGAGTTCCCCCTCAAGGTAGCTGGTTGGGGTAAGGCCAAGCGTCGCGCCCGCGCTCAAGAAATGCTTGAGTTCGTGGGTCTGGCTGACCGTGCCGGCCACTACCCGAATCAGCTCTCCGGAGGTCAGAAGCAGCGCGTGGGCATTGCCCGCGCGCTCGCGACCAGCCCCTCCCTGCTACTGGCTGACGAGTCCACCAGTGCGTTGGACCCCGAAACCACCCAAGAGGTACTCGCCCTGCTGAAGAAGGTCAACCAGGAACTTGGTGTGACCGTTGTAGTTATTACCCACGAGATGGACGTGGTCTCCAGCATTGCCGACCGCGTGGCCGTGATGGAATCTGGCCGAGTGGTTGAAGAAGGCAATGTCTACGACGTCTTCTCCAATCCGCAGACCGATGTGGCAAAGCTTTTCGTGGCCACGACCGTGAAGCTGGCCCCCACCGGCCAGGAAGCGGCGGACCTGCGCGCTAACCATAGTGGTTACCTGATTAATGTCGAGATTGTGGAGGGCAACCAGGAGCTCGGTAAGGTACTATGCTACCTGGGGTCCCGCAACGTTCGCTTCAATATTGTGAGCGGTGGTATTGAGACCCTGCAGGGTAAGGCCTACGGTACTCTGACCCTGGAACTGATTGGCGAAATTACCAGCATTGATGCCGCTGTTGCCGAACTGAAGACTGTAGCCCGCGTGCAGGAGGTACGCTAAATGTTTGCTTCTACCCTTCCTCTGGCCGCCTCCAAGACAAACTGGGACGAATTCCTGCCTGAGAAACTGCTCCCCGCTATCGGTGATACCTTCTACATGGTGACTATCACCATGGTGTGCGCCGGTTTTATTGGCCTTATTGTGGGTGCGCTACTGTATACCACTCGCGCAGGCAATATCTTCCAGAACCGCTTTGTCTACACGATTCTGAATGTTTTAGTGAATGTGATTCGCCCGATTCCGTTCATTATCTTGATTGCGGCCCTGGGTCCGCTAACCAGTGCCGTGGTGGGTACCCGCCTGGGTGTGAACGCCGCGGTCTTCGCAATGAGTTTCGGTGCGGCCTTCGCCATTGCCCGCATTGTGGAGCAGAATATGGTTTCCATCGACCCCGGTGTGATTGAGGCGGCCCGCGCAATGGGCGCATCGAAGCTGACCATCCTGTTTACCGTGATGATTCCTGAGGCTCTTGGTCCGCTAATCCTGGGCTACACCTTCCTGGTGATTGGCGTGGTGGATATGTCCGCGATGGCCGGTTACGTGGGTGCCGGTGGTCTGGGTAAGATTGCAATCGTGGATGGCTACCAGCGCTTCAATGATGAGATTACCTGGGCCGTTGTGGCAATTATTATTGTCCTGGTCCAGCTGGTTCAGTTCATTGGTAACACCCTGGCTAAGAAGGTTATGCGCCGATAACCCGACCTGGCGCAATAGACCCCCGACGCGCTCCTTTAGGGAGCGGGTCGGGGGTCTTTCTTTATGCTACCTGCGAGGCAAGGCAGTGGAGCGTTTACGGTACGTGCTTAGTCCTGCGCCGCTTCAGACTGCTGTGTAGCCTCAAGCTTGGCGATCCAAGCGCGTGCCGCCTCCCAGAGTTGCGGATCACGGAACGAATCAAAACGACCGTAGCCAGCCGGCACCTTCGCCGGGTCACTATCGGCTGGAACGTAAATCATGACCTTCGTACCGGCATCGCGGGCTGCCTGTGCGCCCGCAGGGGAGTCCTCGAAAGCGAGCGCATCCTCGGCGGGGAAACCGAGGCGGCGTGTAGCTTCCACATACATATCCGGGGCCGGTTTACCGGCTGAAACGTCGTCGCTACTGACCCAGGTGTTCACCAGGGGAGCGTAGCCGTAGTTTTCCATCTTTACGGTGAGAATACCCGCCGTAGAGTTTGATGCCACGGCCACGGGCAGATGCTCGCTCAAAAAGCTCAGGAACTCTTGTGCGCCGTCGATGAGCTCCACACCGGCGGAGATAACCTGGTGTTCGGTGGTGAGCAGGTCCTCCATGACACGGCTGCGGTGCTCGGCGTAGGTGGATGCATCGGTTGGGTTGCCCTGGCGCGCCTCATAGGAGAGGCGGGCCAGCTGCTCGGCCACGTCCGCCGCGGACAGACCGGTCAGCTCGTGCTCAATCTGCTCGGTGAAGGGAACATTCCAGCGTGCGAAGAGCTCCCGCTGTACCCGATTCCACACGGTCTCGGAGTCAAGCAGAATGCCGTCGCAATCGAAGACGGTACAGCGGGGGAACCAATCGGAGGGTACGGTGTGTTCAAACATGGTTTCAGTCTCTCATAGCCCGGTAGCGGACGGAAGTATCCGAATGACGCGTGGACAGTAAAACTCTCCCACCGTATCCGGGGTAGGACGCTACGGGGTCCGTTAGTGGTGAGCTAGAGGGCAGAGACCGGCTTATGCGCCACCTGGCGCATGAGGGGGCCGGTAACCATCAGCCCGCAGAACACCAGCACCAGGCCCAGGGTCACGGCACCGAAGGTCAGGCCAAACATCCTGAGCAAGAGTTCACCCGAGGCACCGGCGGCCGTGACCATGAGACTGACCGGGAAAGCCAACAGCGAGGAGATTACGCTAATAATCACCAATGGGCCGAAGACCACCGTGCGACGGGAGGACTGCAACACGCCAATTGGGGCGCCCATCATGTTCAGTGAGGAATACAAGGAGGAGCGCTCGTAGATGGAGGAGCTCTGGTTCAGTACAGCCGAGAGGGTCACCAGCAGATATGAGAAGAAGAGCATCAGGATCAGTCCCTGGAAGATATCGCCAAAGAACACATCAAAGGAGTTGTCGCTATTTACGGTGTGTCGTTGACTCGAAGCGCCGTACTGCTCGTTCAGCATAATCAGAATGGGGCCGAAGAAGGTCACCATGAAGGTTGAAAGAGCCACACCCGAGACCTGACGCCAGGCAGCGCGCGGCGACTCAAGCACGGCTCGGTAACCCAGCAGAACCGAAGGTTTCTGGGTCATGCGCACGCGTACCGTGGCATAGGTCCACACAATGAACGTGCCGAATAGGTCGATGGCGAGCATCGTTAGCAGAGCGGGCACACCAATGAACATTACCAGGTAGAAAATTGCCTGGCCTACATAGTCACCATTCGCAGAAAAGATAGAGCCGACGCCCTTCGAGAAGGATGACACGGTCGTTGCAATAATTACCAGGATTATGCCAATACCCAGGGAAATCCAGCCAGCAGAACCCGCCTTAGTGCGGGTACGCACACCCAGCGGGCTGATGGTCACCTTTGCCAGGCCGAAGAGAGAGCTCAGCGCCGCCAGAAGCAGACAGCCCAGGAAGCACCACAGAATCACGTCAAGAGGAAGTAGCATGTTCTGTGCGCCTAGAGGGACGTTAGCGAACTTCAATGCTCCGAAGGGTAAACACAGTAGCAGGTAGAGCAGTAGTCCAAGCACGTAGCCCATCGCCGCGTACACGACCGCATCCGCAACTGACAGGCCCACAATGAGGGTGGTGGAGGCGCCCATCAGACGCAGGGAAGCCAGGCGCTCGTCGCGGCGGCGCGCGCTCAGGCGTGCCGCAGAGGCACCGAGGGTAAACATCGGGATGAGTAGAATTATCGCGGCAATCCACGCGAGCACGGTGTAGATCGTTTGAATGCTCTGGAGCGCATCAAATGAGTAGGCATTACCGGATTCCTTGTCGGTAACAAGCCAGGTGCCCATTGCGTGCACGCCGCCAGCCACTGTCAAAAAGATAGCGGAGGAAGCTGCAAAGGCTAGCACAGGAAGTATGGCCTGCGAACTCCACAGGGTTCGTTTGGCGAGGAGAGCGTAAATCTGCATTATGCACCTGCCTGGGGGAAGGCGGAGGGAGCCTGGAACCCGGAGGTACCCTGAACCGGCGGCTGAACCAGCTGAGAGGGCTGGACCGGCTGTGCGGGTGCGCCCTGCTCGGGGGTCTGAACGCCGGGGCGTCGGTTGCGCTCATCGCGCACAATCTGGCCGTCCTGAAGATACAATACGCGAGAGCAGGCGGCGGCCACGTTCGGGTCGTGGGTCACGACCATTAGCGTCTTACCCTGCTGCGGAATCATGGTCAACAGCAGCGCCATGACTTCGCGAGCTGTTGATGAATCTAGGGCACCGGTCGGCTCGTCTGCAAATGTGACGGGTGCGCCGTTGACCTGCGAACGCGCAATAGCGACGCGCTGAGCCTGACCGCCCGAGAGCTCGCCGATGCGGCGGTCAGTCATTTGGCCCAGGCCCAGACGGTTCAGAAGATCAATTGAAATGGCGCGCGCCTGCTGGCGGGGGAGACCCGCAAGCATTGCGGCCAGCGAGACGTTCTCCTCGGCGGTTAGCTCGGGTACCAGCAGGCCCTGCTGGAACACGAAACCGAAGGAACCGGCGCGCAGGGCAGTACGCTCGTTCTCGCCCAGAGACTCCACTGCCACCGGACCGGTCAGGGAATTGAAGAGCACACTACCGGAGTCAAGTTTGATAATACCTGAGAGCGCGTGTAGCAGAGTGGTCTTACCCGAGCCGGAAGGACCCATAATCGCCACCGACTCGCCCGGGAAGATATCCAGACTGATGTTGCGCAGCACCGGGGTGGAACCGTACGACTTGTACAGGTGACGGGCTGAGATGATGGCCCCCGAGGTAAAAGATGCCTGCGGCGGGATGGTCTGTACACCCTGGGGCGGGAACACCGCAGCGCCGGGATTCGGGGCGTAGTCCTTCTGAGGCTGTTGCTGAGCCTGGTAACCTGGGGAATCTGCCTGCTGCGGCGCGGGCTGGAATTGGGGCTGCTGGGGCTGCGGCTGAGGGTTCTGTGACATACGGTGTCCTTCACGCTGGAGGGTCTAGAGCTACTATCTATCTTCTCAGGTCACAGGGCCCGATGGCCTCCGCCCCAGGGCTGAAAAATATGGGAAGATTCTCCAAAAATATGGCCTCCACCTGGACGTAAGGCCTTTTCTTCATCCTATAGTATGAGTTATTCCCCGGCCTTGGGCACTCAAGACCTACGTCCGGCGCCGTTCAAACCAGCACCCAAGGCCTCTTGAACTCGTGCGCCCGAATGGGATACTAGAAAGATGACCGACGCACAGAACACTCCCATCATCACCCCGATTAAGCCCCTGCCCGGGGGAACACGCATCATCCTGTTGCGCCACGGGCAGACCGATTGGAATATCGACCACCGCTTCCAGGGCGGTACCGACATTCCCCTCAACGACACCGGCCGCGAGCAGGTACGAGTAGCCATTGATGCCCTGCAGCAGGCCCGCACCGAGGGTACTGAGGTGAGCGCGGTATTCTCATCGCCCCTAAGCCGCGCTGTCGAAAGCGGAAAAATTGTGGCTGAGGGCCTAAACCTGCCCTATTTGGGGGCTATCGAAGGGTTCCAAGAACGTTCCTTCGGCAAGCTGGAGGGACAGATTGCAACCCGCGAACTGGTGCTCGCCTCCCGCGAAGCTGGCGAAGACTACGGCGTGGAGCCCATCGAAGAATTCATGGCACGCGCCTTGGCCGCCCTAAATCGTGTACGACGCGAATACGACGGCCAGACTGTACTGGTGGCCACTCACGGCATGTTCATCGCCCTGGTTATGGGGGCTCTGCTCGGCGACCGTTGCCCCGAGTACTGCAATCGTGAAGGCCTCTATCCAATCCCGCCGAATGCTTCCCTGACCGAAGTGCCCCTGCAGTACCTGGACGAGGCAATTGACCGTCTACTGGTGCAACACCGCGAACCCGAACTGGGAGCTGAACCCCTCCCCGCCGGTGCCGAGAAAACCACCCTTACCCTGATTCGTCATGGTCAGACCGATTGGAACAAGGCGAACCTCATGCAGGGCATCACCGATATTCCGCTCAATGACACCGGTCGGGAGCAAGCGCGTGCCACCGGTCGGAAGCTCGCAGATATGGGCTTGGAGTTTACGGTGCTTGTCTCTTCTCCGCTCTCGCGTGCTTACGAAACTGCACAGTTGGTCGGTGAGTATTTCAACCTGAAGGTTGGCAACACCTACCCCGAGCTGGTTGAGCGCGCCTACGGCCAGGGTGAGGGCCTGGATATCCCCGCCCCCGAACGGCGCGCCCCCGAACGCTATTACCCGCAGGTGGAATCCGAACGCGATTTGTACATCCGCGCGGTGCGCGTGCTACGCCAGATTGTACGCGAGCATGCGGATGGAGACGGGCAGAAGATTATTGCCGTCAGCCACGGAAGCCTCATCCGCCGTGCCCTCTCCGCCGCAGCTGGTAAGGAATGGACTATGACCGTGCCCAACGCCGAACCACTGGTTGTTGACGTTCCGGGCCTGTTTGCCTGGGACTCTGCACGCTACACAGATGAGGTGGGTCGTATTGTCGGTAACACACAGGTTCTGAGCGAGGTGAGGGAACACCCCGCCGCGGAGGTAGTAAATCCTCCCGAATCCAAGAACTCTTCTTCAACCGCTCCACTTTCGGCGGGAGTTCGCGCGGTGCGCGCAATCCTCTGGTGCCTGACCAGTCTGTGGTGCCTCACGGTGGCGAGTATTGTCTTCGCTCCCGTACACGTGGACGATAACGAGATGGGTGGCAACCTCTCCAGCTGGCTGGATGTGGGTCACGCCGAGGGCTGGTTGCCTCAGTTTGTTACCTACTCCAGCATTGAGCAGGTCTCGAACATTATTATGTTCATACCCGGCGGTTTTCTCTTTGCACTGCTACTGGGTCGCCGCGCCCGCCGCCACGTTCTGTACGCTGGCTTCGTGGTGAGCGCATGTATTGAGACGATTCAGAGTTTCATGCCTAACCGTACCGGTGATCCGGTGGATGTGCTGATGAACGGAAGCGGTGCACTGATTGGTGCGACGTGTGCCCTGTGGGTGCACCGTGTACTTCGCAAGCGCCGTGAGCGAGCGGGGCGACCCTAGGAGATCCTGTCCTTGATGCCTCCCTAGCGCGGGTCAAGGCCGGTACGGTGGGCGCTGGAGGTGATGTATTGCCTCCGGCGCCTTGTTCCCCTTGGTGCAGGGCTAGCCTTTGGGGTCGCACGGACCCAAAAACCAACACACTATTTGGTCAAACAGACATAAACACTCACGCAAATTGTAGGGTGTGTGGTTTCTGTAGGGAACAATGGGTAATATTTGCATAAATACAGCGTTTTATATTGACGCACCCACAAAAACCCACATAAAATCAAGTATATTATTGAGCGTTCTGCGGGTGCATCACCCCACGTGAGTGGTGTGTGCTCTTAGCAGGGCGCCTTGTAGTACGCACAGATTTCCTACCCACTACACGAAAGAACGCCCAAATATGTTCGCAGAAGAACGCCGTGCCGAAATCGCAAAGCTTGTTGCCTCCGCACGCCGCGTAAATGGCGCAGACCTTGCGCGCCGTTACGATGTGACCATGGAGACCGTGCGTCGAGACCTTGCCGCTCTTGAAGAAGCGGGCAAGTTGCGCCGTGTCCACGGTGGTGCCGTTACCATCGAACAGTCCACCTCCCTGGAATCCTCTATTTCCTCCCGTCAGGGCATGAACACCCCCGAAAAGCGCCGTATTGCCACCAAGGCCTACCAGATGCTACGCGATTCAGAGGCAGGCTCCATTGTTCTCGATGCTGGCTCCACCATTGAGATCCTCGCCGACCATGTTGGTGCAGAGAATTTCAGTCTGAAAACTGGCAATGACCGCATTATTATCACCCACGCACTCCACATCGCCGTCAAGCTTGCCGAGGCCGAGGGCGTAACCCTCGAGCTGGTGGGCGGTCAGCTACGCAAGATGACCTGGGCCGCTGTCGGTGCTCGCGCCGCTGAGCACTTCAGTACCATGCGCCCCGATATTGCCTTTATCGGTGCCAACGGCATTGAAGCCCACTTTGGTGTCTCTACCCCGGGTATGAACGAGGCTATCGTCAAGACCGCTATCTGCAAGTCCGCCCGCCGCGTGGTACTGCTGTGCGATTCAGCTAAGTTTGGCCAAGAGTCACTGGTGCGCTTCGCCGGTTTTGAAGATATTGACACCCTCATTACCGACCGTGAACCCGAGGGTGCCCTACGCCAGGCACTTGAAGCTGCCAATGTTGAGATTGTGATTGCCTAATGATTATTACCCTGACTGCAAACCCGAGCCTAGACCGAACCATTGAACTGGGTGCACCTCTGGCTCACGGCGCCGTACAGCGTGCCGTAGGAGCCGTACAAGATCCCGGTGGCAAGGGTGTGAATATTTCGCGTGCTCTACAGGTCTCGGGTGTCCCGACCCTAGCCATTGTTCCCGGCGAGGCTACCGATCCGGTACTCACAGCGCTCTCCGCCGTGGAGGTGGAGGTCGCGAACCTGCCGACCGGCGAGCCGATCCGCTCAAACATTACCGTGGTTGACCCGGACGGTACGACCACCAAGCTAAACGCCCCCGGAACCCATTTTGATGCCCAGCTGCGCCAGAAGCTGGACGCGCTCGTTATTGAGCGTGCCGCTGGAGCAGAGTGGGTTGTGCTGGCCGGTTCCCTGCCCCCGGGCCTGGAGCCTACCTACTACTCCGAGCTGGTGGTGGCCCTGCGCGCCTCCGGTTACGAGGGCAAGATCGCAATTGATACTTCCGAAGCTCCGCTCATTGCAACCGTGAAGGGTGAACATAAGCCTACGCTGATTAAGCCCAACTCCGAGGAGTTAGCGCAACTCACCGGTAGCGATAACTGGGAGGAACTGGAAGCCAGCCCCGAGGTGACCGCCCGCACCGCTCAGAAGTTGCTGGGTGGCGGTATCGAGTATGTGCTGGCAACCCTGGGTGGGGGCGGTGCAGTGCTGGTGACCGAGCAAGGAATCTGGCACGCGGTGCACGAGCCGCTTCAGGTGCGTAGCACGGTGGGCGCCGGCGATTCTTCACTCTCGGGCTTTTTGATTGCTCACACTCGGGGGGCAGACGCACCCGGCTGCCTAGTGCAGGCGGTGGCGCACGGATCGGCTGCGGCGGCTCTGCCCGGCACTCGCATGCCCTCTCTGGAGCAGACGACTCCGGAGAAAGTGACGGTCCGTTCGATTCAGCTCTAGGGACCAATGAGCCCCTAGCATTCCTTTATTGGAATATTCTCCTGTGGACGCTCAACATTCACAACTAAACCCACGGGCATAGGCCACGCAGTATCCGCTACAACCGGCCTGGCCCCAATCCGAATCCAAGGAACACACATGTCCGATCTCATTACTGCGGCCCTCGTCTTATTGGACGAGAACCTCGGCGAAACACGATTCGATGTCATCGCCAAGCTGGCCCAGGCCGTTGCAAAGGCGGGTCGCGCTACTGACTTCGAGCAGCTCTACGCTGCCGCTGAGGCCCGCGAATCCAAGACTGACACCGGTATTCCCGGCGGGATCGCGATTCCGCACTGCCGTAGCGCGGCAGTGACCGAGCCGACCCTGGCTATGGCACGCCCCAATCCCGCCGTTTCTTTCGGTGCGAAGGACGGCCCGGCTGACCTCATCTTCTTCATTGCTGCTCCTGACGGAGCTGACCAGGCTCACTTGAAACTGTTGTCGACCCTGGCCCGCTCACTCATGAAGAAGAGCTTTACCGCGGCACTGCGCGAGGCATCTTCCGCCCAGGAAATCGTCGATCTCGTCAACGGCGCTCTAGGTTTGGGGGAAAAGAAGCCCGCTGCGGAGGCGGCGCCGGCCGGGAATACTGAGGCTACCTCAGCATCGACTGAGGAGAGTGCCCCCAAGGTTAAAAAGCTCGTTGCCGTGACCGCATGCCCCACCGGTATTGCCCACACTTATATGGCTGCTGACGCCCTCAAGTACGCAGCCGAAGAGCTTGGCTACGACCTGAAAGTCGAAACCCAGGGATCTTCGGGTAACGAGACCCTGACCCAGGAAGATATCGACGCCGCCGATGCCGTTATCTTTGCGGTATCCGTGAACGTGCGCGACCGTAACCGCTTCGCCGGCAAGCCATTCGTGGAGTCGCCCGTCAAGCGCGGTATCGATGAGCCGAAGGAAATGATTGCCGAGGCCCTGGCCGAAGCAGAGAAGCCCAATGGCGCTCGCGTGGCTGCTGCATCCTCCAGCGCTGAGGACAGCGCCGGTGCCTCCGATGGCTCCTGGGGCTCACGCATCTACAAGGCCGTGATGACCGGTATCTCGTACATGATTCCGTTCGTGGCTGCTGGCGGTATTTTGGTGGCTCTCGGCTTTGTGTTCGAGGCGATCACCATGCCGAACCTCGGTGACGTGGACACCAAGGCCATCCTGGAGTCCGCCACCCTCTTTAACCTGGGCGATACCCACTGGACCCTGTATCTGGGTGCCGTGCTCCAGACCATCGGTGGCTTTGGGCTAAGCCTGATGGTTCCCGCCCTGGCAGCGTACATTGCGTACGGTCTAGCCCAACGCCCCGGCATTGCGCCGGGCTTTATCGCCGGTTCGGTGGCCCTGGCCGTAAATGCCGGCTTCCTTGGCGGTATTGTAGGCGGTATTCTTGCCGGCTTGGTAGCCTACGCACTGGGTACCCTCAAGCTACCCCGCTGGCTGGGTTCCATGATGCCGGTCGTTGTGACTCCGCTCGTGACCTCGCTCGTGACCGGCTTGGTCATGTACCTTCTGCTGGGTGCTCCGCTGGCCTGGGTTATGACCACCCTGCAGGATTGGCTCACTTCGATGTCCGGTGGTTCCGCCCTGGTGCTCGGCTTGATCCTGGGCGCCATGATGGCATCCGACCTGGGTGGTCCGATTAACAAGGCTGCCTACCTGTTTGCGACCGCGGGCCTATCCTCGGGTGCTACCGTGAACCAGGAGATTATGGCGGCCGTCATTATCTCGGGTATGGTTCCCCCGCTGGCCATGGCTCTAGCGACCACTCTGCGTCCCAAGCTCTTCAGTGAGACTGAGCGCGAGAACGGTAAGGCCGCCTGGCTGTTGGGCGCCTCCTTCATTTCCGAAGGCGCTATCCCCTTCGCATCGGCTGACCCGGCCCGAGTCATCCCTTCGACCATTGTTGGTGGCGCCTTGGCCGGTGCCATCTCGATGACTGCCCATGTGGCCTCCCCGGCTCCGCACGGTGGTATTTGGATTATTGGTCTGGCTCAGAACCCGCTCATGTTTTTCGTGGCGGTCCTGGCTGGTACCGTGGTCTCGGCTTTGCTGTACGTGGTGCTTAAGTCCGTGGCTGCCCGTTCCAAGGCCTCCGCGTAAGGGCATACATTTAACTTCTCATTGACTTATAAACCTACAGAGGACAGCGCGCCTAGAACGCGTTACACTGTAGAAAACCCATAGATAGGATGTAAATTCCATGACCACCTACAAGGGCGTCGGCGTCTACGCCGGTCGCGTGATTGGCCCCGTTCTTCAGATGCCCAAGCCCATTGAAGAGCCCAAGGGTGGACTGCGTCTGAGCGGTGAGACCGCTGAGGCGGCCGCACAGCGCATTAAGGACGCTTCGGTCCGCGTGAAGGAAGACCTGCTCGCTCGTGCTGAGAACGCAGGCCGCGACGGTAAGGCCGTGCTGAAGTCTACTTCCCAGATGGCTACCGACCGCGCCCTCATTAAGAGCGCAATTAAGCTTGTCGAGACCCAGGAGATGGCCCCCGAGCGTGCTATCTGGGAGGCCGCAACCTCCTTCGCTGATCAGATGGCCTCTCTGGGCGGTTACATGGCCGAGCGTGTCACCGACATCCACGACGTTCGCGCCCGCATTGTGGCCGAGCTGACCGGCCAGCAGGCTCCCGGCATCCCTGTCTCCGAGGAGCCGTTCATCCTGGCTGCTATCGACCTGGCACCGGCTGACACCGCGACTCTGGACCCCGAGAAGGTAATCGCTCTGATTACCTCTGACGGTGGCCCCCAGGCACACACCGCTATCCTGGCTCGCGGCCTTGGCTTGCCCGCCATTGTGGCTGCTAAGGGCGTGACCGACATTGCTGACGGCACCATCGTGTACGTGGACTCTAACGAGGGCATTGTCGATACCGAGCCTACCGATGCTGACCGCGAGGCAGCTATCAAGTACGCTAACCGCAAGCCCGTCGCTGACTTCGACGGTAAGGGCGTGCTGGCTGACGGCACCCGCGTACCGCTGTACGCCAACGTTGGTGACGGTAAGTCCGCTGAGAAGGCTGCAAGCCTGAAGGCTGAGGGTGTTGGTCTGCTCCGCACCGAGTTCGGCTTCCTGGGACACGATGCTGAGCCTTCCATTGAGACTCAGGCAAAGACCTACAAGTCTGTGTTCGACGCATTCCCCGGTAAGCATATCGTGGTCCGCACTCTGGACGCCGGTGCCGATAAGCCGCTGCCCTTCCTGAATGTGAACCCCGAGGAGAACCCCGCACTGGGTGTTCGCGGTTTCCGTACCGACTGGACCGTCCCGGGTGTTCTGACCCGTCAGCTGGAGGCTATTAAGGTTGCCTCGGAAGACTCTGACGCCGATATCTGGGTTATGGCGCCGATGATTTCGACCACCTCCGAAGCACGTAACTTCGCAAATATGCTCAAGGAGATTGGCCTGCCTGTTCACGGCGTGATGGTGGAGACCCCCGCTGCTGTGATGAATGCCGAGGCTATCCTGGGTGAGGTCGACTTCGTATCTATTGGTACCAATGACCTGACTCAGTACACCATGGCTGCTGACCGTCTGCTGGGTGACCTCTCACACTTGAATAACCCTTGGCAGCCGGCTGTTCTGAAGATGATCAAGATGACCGTTGAGGGTGCTCAGCGCGCATCGGTGACTGCCGGTAAGAAGAAGTACGTGAGCGTCTGCGGTGAGGCTGCGGCTGATCCGGCTCTGGCCGTCGTGCTGATTGGCCTGGGCGTGGACACCCTGTCCATGAACGCTGGTGCAATTCCTGCCGTGGCTGCCGTGCTGAAGTCCGTCACCAAGGAGAAGGCACAGCAGATTGCTGCCATCGCCCTGCAGCAGATTTCCTCCGCTGAAGCGAAGGAAAGCGCACGTCAGGCTCTGCCTATTCTGGACGAGCTGGGCCTCTAGATCCCATATAGCTAGACCCCTCCCCGTCACCGCTTGAGACGGGGAGAAACGTGGAGCACCGGATGCGGAATATTATTTCTATATTATTTCTGCATCCGGTGCTCTTTGTGTATTTGTTAGCGAGGAACTAGACGGTACAATCTATAGGGTAGGGCGGGTTCTGGTGCGCCCCACTCGTCTAGAATAGGTTCTGAAAAACGTTCAGTTCCTGAATCAAAGGAGAAACATAATGGCAGAGCGCGAAGCCACTATTGCAAGCCGTGTTGGCCTGCACGCACGTCCGGCAGCTATCTTCGCTGAGGCAGCTGGCGACCTCCCCGTCGAGGTAACCATTGCAGCGAAGGGTGAGCCTGCTGATGAGGCTATGGACGCAGCCTCCATCTTGTCCCTGATGTCCCTGGGCGCAAAGCACGGCGACGTTGTCGTCCTGCGTGCCGAGGGCGAGGGTGCTGAAGAGGCTCTGGACTCGCTGGTCAAGATCCTCGAAACCGACCACGACGCTGAGTAATCGTCTGCGGCCCTAGAGGCTGGAGTTGCTCTACCTTCCCCGCAGAGGGTGGGTGTTAAACGTGAATATCCCGTCACTTCGGTGGCGGGATATTTTTTGTCCTCGGAGACCTCACCGGACCTCGTAGTGTGCACTTCTCAAGGCGCCCGCGGGGTCCCAGCCATTTGTGGGCTGGACGCAAACCCCGGTACACCCTCTTGAGTCTCTCCCTTGTTAGACTATAGAGGCACTGTCTAATTGGGAGGGGACATTGGCAAAATCGAGGAATACCCCCGCGCCTTCAGAATCATCCGCGAAGGCACGGGGAACTTCGCATGCAGGCGAAGCACAGAAGCAGAAGGGGACGAGCAGCGCGGCGGCTAATAAAGCATCTGCTAAAGCACCGGGTAAGAACGCACCCGAGGGGCGCCCGGTCGAGGACCAAAGCCCCAATATCACTGCCGGCTATGTTGCCGGCATTAGCGATTTTCCCCCGGTCTCGCTAGATCAGGTGACCGACAAGAATCTGCGCCAGGTGCTGGCGAACCAGAGTGCATCTGAGGATGCCTCCGATAGCACCCTCAAAGCAGACGAGGTGAGCACGGTGCTCCACGAAGTTGCCGCAGATGTGGGAATACCCAGCCACGACACCGCCGAGCAACAGGGGCATGACCCTGAAAACTACCCGCACGAGCATGATCACGGGGCACGCACCGTGATTGACTCGTCCCTGAGCCCTGAGCCTCAGCAGCTTGAGGATAAGCTGGATGCTTACCGCGAGGACCCGCATCCTATCACTACCAGCAACATGGTAACCGAGGCGGCGCTAACCCGTCCCTCGCAGCCGGTTCCTATGACCGGTATGATCCCGCAGATTCCAAACTCTCACGCGGCGCAACGTTACGGCCTCAATCAGGTCGCAGCGCTGAACACCCCGAAGACCGGGCCGGTCTCGGTGGCGACGACTACCGTGCCCCTTGTGGGTCGCGGTGTGCACGGTCATCGTATTCAGGGATTGGGTGGGCGCTGGGGAACCCGGCGCCGCCTGCGCTCCTTTGTGCGTACGGAGGAGGGAGCCCCGGCAGCCCCTCGTGGTACAGAGCGTATCGCTCAACGCCAGTTCCTGCCCACGATCCGGGCGCAGGAACAGGAGCGTCGGGAGGCATTCCGCCGCGAGAAAGAGTATGCGCGTGACACGCTGAACTTCACGCTACGTCTGGCCGAGGCGATGTTCCACTACGGTGCGGACGCCATGGACGTGGACTCGGCCATTATTGCGGTGTCTTCGGCCTATGGTCTGGACTCTGTTGATGTGGATATCACCAACCAGTCGGTGACAATTAACTACACCTCGGATCCAGATATCTACATGGAGTCCCGTATCAGCAAACGCAACGCGAATGCTGATGAGCGTTTTACCCACACCTTGGTGCGCGTGGTGCGCTCCTCCACCGAGAACTATGAGGCGCTTTCGGCGGTTTACGGTCTCATCTACGAGATCACGCAGGGTGGCATGACCCTGGAGATTGCCGACCTGAAACTGAGCCAAATTACGTATCGACCGAAGCTGTTCCCTCCGCTGGTGGTGTGGCTAGCAAACCTGGCCTGCGCCGGTACGCTGACGGCGGCGCTGGGGGCAAGCCTGGCGACGGCATTGAGCGCGGTAATCATCTTTATTCCCGTGTACCTGCTGATTCAGTGGCTGAGCTCAATCGGTATTCCGGCTTTCTTCCGCATGGCGGCCAGCGCCGGCCTGATGACCTTCCTAGCGATTTGGCTGGGCGGGGAGGGCTCAATTCTGCAACGCCCCGGCGAGCAGATTTCGGCGCCTCTGGTAGTGGCTGCTGGCCTCATCATGTTCTTGCCAACTCCACGCCTGGTGGGCGCGGTGCAGGATGCAATTAACGGCTTCCCGGTGACGGCTGCGGGCCGCTTCGTGTCTACAGCAATGAGCTTCCTGGGTCTTGTGGTCGGTATTGCGACGGCTGTGAGTGCGATTGGTATTTTTAACGGTCCAACTCTGGATATTGAGCAATTGCGTTTTGAACCGACGACCCCGCTGGTGGCTTCCTTCTTCTTCCTTGTGGCGATTGCAACCTTCGCGATTACTCTGCAGACGTCCCTGGTGAAGGTGGGGTGGTTGATGCTAATCACCACGTGCGGTCTGGCGACCTATTACGCATACGACTTAATGGCCGGTTCGAGCGCTGGCCGTTCGCCGACGGCTTGCGCGGCGTTCGTGATTGGTGCGTTGAGTACTTATTTCGCGTACCGTCTGCACGTGCCGCAGGCGATTTTCTCGATTCCTGCGATTACATTCCTGCTACCGGGGCTGTCCTTCTTCCGCGGTATGTACCTACTGACGGTTGAGACCGACGTGATTCTGGGCATGCAGAACATGATCACGGCGGCTTCGATTGCGGTGGCCATGGCTTCGGGTGTGGCGTTGGGTAACTATACGATGCAGTACATACTGCAACGTTTTATGACTCCCCGCAATGCTGAAGCGGTGGCATCATAGCCTGGACCCTCCAGGGAATATAGTCTAAACAGAATATAAGGGGTGGTGGTTCGTGACTTATGAACCACCACCCCTTGAGTTTGGTGTTTTCTTGGGACGGGCTCGGGGCACCGACCCGTTGGAGGCATCTTCCCTGGTGTGCCTTCTCTAGCGCACCGTCCAATCCACTGGCTCGGCACCCTGCTGCACGAGTAGAGAATTCACCGTAGAGAACGGGCGCGAACCGAAGAAACCGCGGTGAGCTGATAGGGGAGAAGGATGAGCTGACTCCACAGACGGGTAAGGGCGCAGCATCGGGGCGCATTTACGCGCATCCGCACCCCAGAGTAGGCCTACCAGCGGCTGCTCGCGCGTCGCAAGGGCCCGAATGGCACACTCGGTAATTTGCTCCCACCCCTTGCCGCGGTGCGACCCGGCATCCGACTCCCGCACGCTCAACACCCTGTTCATGAGCATGACGCCCTCATCAGCCCAGCAGGATAGATCCCCGTGCGGAGCCGGTTCAATGCCCAAATCATCCTGAAGTTCCTGGTAAATATTGCTGAGGGAACGGGGAATAGGCATACCGCGGTGTACGGAAAAGGACAGACCCATTGCATTGCCCGGGGTGGGGTAGGGATCCTGGCCAATAATAAGCACCTTTACCTGACTCATGGGTCGGCGGAAAGCATTGAAAATATCACCGGCTGGGGGAAAGGTGCGGTATCCGGCAGCATGTTCGGCACGCAGGAAGTCACCCATGGCGCGAATCTGCTCTTCAACCGGAGCGAGGGCTACGGCCCAGTCCTCGCTCATAATGGTGTTCAGGGGCTGGTTCAAGGTGTTCCTCTCCGCTCGTGGACTCGGGCCTCTCGCCGAGTCGGGTGTGCTACAGTTCTTCCTCCTTTAGATTAGTGGAAGAGCAATATGTACGGTAGACGGCATTCTGGTCACAAGAAAACTTTCGATGCACAGGATACGGGGGCATCATTGAGGAGGAGGAAATATGCGGGAAGAAGCCAAACGGGAGGAAACGCAGGCGCATACCGGGGCGCAGGCCGATGAAACGAACTCCGAGGTATTGACCCCGGTGGAGCGGCGCATCCTTGATGTGGAACGCCGGCGATTCAAATATCAGGGGTCCAAGGAGAAAGCTATTATGGCCGCGGGCTTCACCCCCATCGCCTATTACCAACGTCTAAACGTCATGCTGGACGATGAGCGGGTGCGCGCCGCCGCGCCGCAGCTGGTGTCTGCCCTGCGCGCTCGCCGAGCCGCTGACTAGGGAATCTATCGGCTGAACCCATTACCTTCGTGCGTATGAGGAGTGGGGGCGAGGAGGGGTACGTTGGTTCCTTTCCCGCAAGACGGTACCCTAGGAATTAGGTGCGTGGAGTGCAGTGTGTGCTCAGCTTGCCGATTCCTGAGCGCCGGAAGGCACGCACCTCGCGTCAAGAAATACTGTGAATTGAGGAGACCATGAGCTACCCCCGCGACGAGTTTGATGAGGTAGACGAGCAGAGCGCCCGCCGCGGCACCTACCGTTCGGTTAATGTCGACCCCGCAAAGAGTGTTAAGGGCGCCATCCCGCTGGTGGCTGCCGGCGTGGGCTCCCTAGTGGTGGGCGCAGCCATGTACGTGTATGCGCCACGTACTGCTACGCCGCAGTACACCGCCTCCAGTCCGTCATCGAGTGCAGCTTCGACTTCGGCTTCAAGTCCCGCTTCGGCGCGTTCATCTGCACCGGTTACTTCATCTGCACCGGTTACTTCATCTGCACCGACTACGCCCTCTGCACCGGCTACGCCTTCTGCACCGGCTACGCCTTCTGTGCCGGCTACTTCTCCTGTACCACCCTCGCCAACCGTCACCTTGTCGCAGTCCGCGCCGGCGGGGGATGTCTCGGTGGGCGTGTTTAACGCCTCTGCCCCCTCCGGTAGCGCTTCGGGTGCGGCGGCTAAGCTGAGCGGTTATACGATTAACGAGACCGCGAACTATACCGCTGCTGCTCCGGCTGCGAGCGTTGTATACTATGCCCAGGGCTACCAGGATCAGGCGCAGAGCATCGCCGCTACCCTGAACATTGCGCAGTCGCGCCAGGCAACCTCCGCCGTACCTATGGGCAACCACAAGGTGATTGTGGTTCTAGCCTCGGATTATGCCGGCTAGCGGCTCGCTGTAAATCGGACCGGCGTAGTGCCGAATAACGGGTGAATTGGGCGGGAGCTCGTTGGGGTTAATCCGAGATTAAGCACTGGGCGATTAACCCCTCAAGATTGGGCTTAAACGTTTGCCCACCGTCGGTGCGGGTGCCACAATTGATGTAGCTTCGGGCGCACTGTATTTTGCGCGCATGAGTTTATGCGTCAAACGCAGGCTCCCGATTTTAAATGTACTGCGCCCCCTTGAGGGCGCGGCAGAAAACATACCGTCCAGGAGGATACTTATGGCAAAGCTCATTGCTTTTGACGAAGAGGCACGCCGCGGCCTTGAGCGCGGTCTGAACACTCTCGCTGATGCCGTGAAGGTGACGCTCGGCCCCCGCGGCCGCAACGTTGTGCTGGAGAAGGCCTGGGGCGCCCCCACCATCACTAACGACGGTGTCTCGATCGCGAAGGAAATCGAGCTGGAGGATCCGTACGAGAAGATTGGTGCGGAGCTCGTCAAGGAAGTTGCCAAGAAGACTGACGATATCGCCGGTGACGGTACCACCACCGCTACCGTTTTGGCTCAGGCACTAGTCCGCGAGGGGCTGCGCAATGTGGCAGCCGGTGCTGACCCGCTGAGCCTCAAGCGCGGTATCGAGAAGGCCGTCGAGGCCGTAACCGAGGCTCTGCTCTCCTCCGCAAAGGAAGTTGAGACCGAGGAAGAGATCGCCGCAACCGCTTCGATTTCTGCCGGTGATGCAGAGATCGGCAAGCTCATTGCCGAGGCTATGGAGAAGGTCGGCAAGGAAGGTGTCATCACCGTCGAGGATTCGAACACTTTCGGTCTGCACCTGGAACTGACCGAGGGTATGCGCTTCGACAAGGGTTTCCTGTCCGGTTACTTTGTGACCGACCCGGAGCGTCAGGAGGCCGTCCTGGAGGATCCCTGCATTCTGGTCGTGAACCAGAAGATTTCGAACGTGAAGGACCTGGTTCCCGTCCTGGAAAAGGTCATGCAGTCGGGCAAGCCGCTGCTGATTGTGGCTGAGGACGTTGAGGGTGAGGCCCTGGCCCTGCTGGTGCTGAACAAGATGCGTGGCTCCATCAAGTCCGTGGCCGTAAAGGCTCCGGGCTTCGGTGACCGTCGTAAGGCTCAGATGGCCGATATCGCTATCCTGACCGGTGGCCAGGTCATTACCGAAGAGGTCGGTCTGTCCCTGGATACCGCAACCCTGGAGATGCTGGGTACTGCTCGCAAGGTCGTTGTGACTAAGGACGAGACCACCATCATCGAGGGCGCCGGCGACGCCGCAGCTATCGAGGGTCGCGTGGCTCAGATTCGCGCCGAGATTGCTAACTCCGACTCCGACTACGACCGTGAGAAGCTACAGGAGCGCCTGGCTAAGCTTGCCGGTGGCGTGGCCGTACTGAAGGCCGGCGCCGCAACCGAGGTTGAGCTCAAGGAGCGCAAGCACCGCATCGAGGATGCCGTGCGTAATGCTAAGGCTGCTGTTGAGGAAGGCATCGTCCCCGGCGGTGGTGTGGCCCTGATTCAGGCCGGTGTGAAGGTCTTCGACAAGCTGGAACTGACCGGCGATGAGGCAACTGGCGCGAACATTGTGCGCGTTGCGATTGATGCCCCGCTGAAGCAGATTGCCGCTAACGCTGGCCTGGAGCCGGGCGTTGTGGTTGACCGCGTGCGTTCCCTGCCCGCCGGTACCGGCCTGAACGCCGCAACCGGTGAGTACGAAGACCTGATGGCTGCCGGTATTGCTGACCCTGTGAAGGTGACCCGTTCGGCTCTGCAGAACGCGGCATCGATTGCAGGCCTGTTCCTGACCACCGAGGCTGTTGTGGCAAACAAGCCGGAGCCGGCTGGGGCTGCTGCTCCCGGTGCGGACGCAATGGGAGGAATGATGTAGTAGAAATTTATCCCTGATGGGGTAAATTTCTACGGAATCCGTGGCACGCGAAGCCTGACACGGTGGTGACTCGGCGCTGGCACTCAAACCATAACGTTTGTCCCTGATAGGGCAAAAAGTTATGGAATCCGAAGGGCACCAAAGTGGCCTTCGGTGGTGAGATGTCGCTGGAAGCTAATCCGACGTTATCTCATAACATCCGTTATGAAGGCGGGGGTAGCTACCCTTTGGGTGGCCGCCCCCGCCTTTTGTGCGCCTATCGAGGGTGCCTGAGGATCCAGTGTCTTCGGCGGAGTGTCGGCTCGTGGAGGCGGTAAAATGGTTCCTCTATGGAATGTGCCTATTTTCGTGAAGACCTCTGCTCCTCCTGTCCCAGCATTGAAACCGCCTACATCGCGCAGGTGCAGGTGAAGCAGGAGCATGCCCGCGCCCTGCTAGTAGCGTACCCGCAGTTGCAGTGGCTGGACCCGGTGACCAGTGCGGAGGCGGGCTTTCGTAATAAGGCAAAGCTCGTGGTGGGTGGTTCGGCGAAGAACCCGACCCTCGGCATTGTGGATTACCGCACGGGTGCATCCACCGATCTTGGCGAATGTCCGCTCTATATGGAGCCGATTCAGGCTGCTATTCCGGTGCTGCATGAGCTGATTTGGCGCGCAGACCTGACCCCCTACGACATTCCGAATCGTCGCGGCGAGCTGAAGAATATTCTGGTGACCGCTTCGGCGGCGGGCGAGCTGATGGTGCGCTTCGTGTTGCGTTCGAAGAAGCTTCTGGTGCCGATTCGCCGCCAGCTGGACTGGCTACAGGAGCGGCTACCGAACCTGGCGGTGCTGTCGGTGAACCTGCTACGTGAGCCGGTGGCGCGCGTGGAGGGCGACGAGGAGATTATTCTCTCGGAGCGTCAGACCCTGCCGATGCAAGTGAATGACCTAACCTTGCATCTGCGCCCGCAGAGCTTTTTTCAGACGAACACGAAGGTTGCTGAGGCGATGTATGCGCAGGGCCGCGAGTGGGTGTGTGAGGTAGGCCCGCGCTCGCTGTGGGACCTGTACTGTGGCGTGGGCGGTTTTGCCCTGCACGCGGCCTCGGTGATGGATGGCGGCTCGGTAACCGGCATTGAGATCAGTGCGGAGGCGGTCGCCTCGGCTCAGCGCACGGTGACCGAGTACGGTTTGAAGGGGGTGAGCTTTTCGGCGCAGGACGCGCCGGAGTTCGCTGTATCTTCGGGGGCAGTACCGCAGATGTTGGTGGTGAATCCGCCGCGCCGCGGTATTGGCCAGAGCCTGTGCGCGTGGATTGAGGGTTCGGGTATTGACCGCGTGGTGTATTCGAGTTGTAACGCGGTGACTCTGGCGAAGGACCTGGCGCGCATGCCCTCGTATGCGCCGGTGCAGGGCCGCGTGCTGGATATGTTCCCGCATACGGACCACTACGAGGTCATGGTGCTGTTGCAGCGGCAGTAGCCTTTAGATGCGTCAGCGGTGGCGGCTCCGATGCCGGGGCGGCTGGTGGCCTCGCGCAGAATACACGTTTTCATGGAATCCTCCTGAAGATGATGGTTTCTCACAGGGATCCGGGTAGTTTTGCCTGCACTCGCACGTTTGCCGTCTTGAAAGAAAAATGTGGCATGTGGGAATAATACTCATTTCTTCCCGTTGAACCCTGAGAAGACATCATCATCAAAATTCCATAGGAGACATTATGACCACCCCCGCTCAGCTGCACTTTGACATGGTCGTCATTGGTTTCGGCAAGGGCGGCAAGACCCTCGCCGGCGCATACGCTAAGACCGGTAAGAACGTTGCCCTCATCGAGCAGTCCACCGGCATGTACGGCGGCACCTGCATCAATATTGGTTGTGTACCCACCAAGGCGCTGGTTCACCGCGCCGATGAGTTCCGCGCTCACGGTGAGCACAGTGCTGAGGGCGCAAACGCCGCCTACGAGTCTGCCGTCATTTTCCGTGATAAGCTGACCGGTATAATGCGTGCCAAGAACCGCGAAATCCTGCTGTCGAATGAGACCGCTAAGCTCATTGACGGCCGTGCACGCTTTATCTCTGACACCGAGGTTGAGGTCACCGCAGGTGAGGATACCCTGCGTATCACCGCCGACTACTTCATCATCAACACCGGTGCGGTGCCGGTCATCCCGCCGATTGAGGGCATCCGCGAATCCGAGCGTGTGCTCACCTCCACCGAGCTGCAGAAGCTCACCCCGCGCCCCAAGCGCCTGGGCATTATCGGTGGTGGCCCCATCGGTATTGAGTTCGCCGGTATTTTCTCCTCCTATGGTACTGAGGTGACCATTCTGGATGGTGCGCCCGCCCTCTTCGGTCGTTATGACGAGGACGTCGCCCAGGTGGCTTGCGGAATCATTGCCGACCAGGGTATCGCTGTCCACTCGGGTGTACGTGTTCAGTCCTTTAAAGACAGCGAGGACTCCGTGACCGTGACCTACCTCGAATCCGAAGGCGGAACCGCGCAACTGGAGGTGGACTATGTGATGGTTGCGACCGGTCGCAAGCCCGCCACCGAAGGCCTGGGGCTGGAGAATACCTCCATCGAAACCACCGAACGCGGCGCAGTCGTTGTGGATGATCACCTGCGCACCACCGTGCCGAATATCTTCGCGCTCGGCGACGTCAACGGCGGCCCGCAGTTTACCTACATCTCCCTGGATGACTACCGTGTGGTGCTCTCGCAGCTGGTTGATGAGGGCACCCGCTCCACCAAGGATCGTCAGGCTGTTGCCGCGACCATCTACATGAACCCACCGCTGTCGTCCGTGGGCCTAACTGAGGGTGAGGCACTCGAAGCCGGCTACAAGATCAAGGTTGCTTCGAAGCCGGTTGCCGCGATTGCCGCCATGCCGCGCGCGAAGACCCTGGAGAACCCGCGCGGCATCATGAAGTTTGTGATCGACGCGCAGAACGACCGGATTCTGGGTGCTCAGCTGCTGGTGGTGGAGTCCATGGAGGTCATTAACCTGGTGGCTCTGGCGATGTGCCACGGTATTACTGCTTCGCAGCTGCGCGATGAGATTTACACTCACCCCTCGATTACGGAGGGCCTGAACGAGGTGCTGGCTACCGCTGTATCTGTGAACTAGTTTCAGCGGGCTAGGCTCGCGCCTGAATTCGTGTTTCACGTAGCGTTTCTACGGGTCCGTGTGCTTCCCTGCCCGTTCTGCCCGTTGGCGACACAACGGGCAGAACGGGCAGGGAAGCGCTTTTATTAAGATCCAGGTATACCTTGTATCTAAGCATGCCCTAAGATGGATATGAGATAAGCGCAAGCTCACTGACCCGGTGGTCGATGCGAGGGGGTTCGGAGGAGAACCCTGCCTGCTACTGTGTTCGTCATAGCCTCCGCCCCGGTAAGCCGCCTGCGCCACGCATATAACCAAAAATTTATAGGCACGAACAGGGAGAACCATGGCACTGCCCAAAATTAAGCCCTACATCTACAACGACCGTGAGCACAGTAACCGCGTCAGCTGGCCTGTCGACCCTAACCGCGCTGTACTACTCGTGCACGATATGCAGGTGCACTTCGTCCAAGCCTTCGAAGGTGCAGACCTGGGGGAGGGTGGCGGTAACCCTGACGCTCAGATTAATGTGGCCATCGCAAACTTGCGCCGCCTCATTGAGGCCGCTCATGAGGCTGGAATGCCTGTCTACTACACCGCCCAGCCGCCGCGCCAAGACCCCGAGGATCGCCGCCTGCTTATCGATTTCTGGGGTGATGGCCTGCAGAACGACGAGTCGGCCCGCGTGCTCGATGAGCTCGCACCGACCGATCGCGATACCGTGCTAACCAAGTGGCGCTACTCCGCATTTGTGCGTAGCCCCTTCGAAGATCTGCTCAAGGAATCTGGCCGCGACCAGCTTATTATTGGCGGCGTGTACGCGCACATCGGTTGCCTGACCACCGCCCTGGAGGCGTTTATGCGCGATATTCAGCCGTTTATGGTCGCCGATGCGCTCGCTGACTTCTCGGAGGAGGAGCACCGCATGGCCTGCGAATACGCTTCGGGCCGCTGTGCCCGCGTGCTTAACACCGCTGATGTGCTCGCCGACCTGGCCGCCGTTCAGCGGGGTGCTGAGACCGCTCAGGAGGCGCGCGCGTGAGCTGGGTAATTGTCACCGGTGCAAACGGTGGTATTGGCGAGGCTACCGTCCACCAGTTGATTAAGAATGGTTATTCGGTATTTGGTGCTGACCTGGGTGATGCACCCGTTACATCTTTCGGCACCTACGGTGACGCCCTCTTCCGCTACCAGGCTGTGGATGTCACCAGCGAAGAGTCCGTCATCGCCCTCGCCAATGCGGTGGCCGCTCTAGAGGAGCCGGTCACTGGCGCCGTACTCGCCGCAGGCATTGCTCACAGCCAGCCCCTCCTGGAAACCAGCTTCGAGACTTGGAAGCGCCTGCACGCCGTGAACTCCGACGGCGTATTCCTGTGCCTGCGCGAGTTTGCCCGCCTCATGATTGACCAGCAGGCAAGTGATCCGACCAACTCCCGCTCGCTGGTGACCGTCGCTTCCAATGCGGCCCGCGTGCCCCGCGCCGAGTTCGGCGCCTACGGTGCGTCCAAGGCCTCGGCGGCGCGCGTTACCTCCAGTTTTGGCCTGCAGCTGGCTGCACATGGAATCCGCGTGAACTCGGTCTGCCCCGGCACGACCCGCACCCCCATGGTGACCGATGCCTGGGAGGGAGAGGACCTCTCGGCCCTGCCCGTGGCCGGCAATCCCGCTACCTTCCGTCTGGGTATTCCGCTGGGACGCATCGCCGACCCCGCCGATATTGCGGCGGTCAATGCCTTCCTCATCTCGGATGCGGCCCGCCACATCACAATGCAGGAGATTGTCGCTGATGGCGGTGCCACCCTCTAGCAGCTGGCGGATCTTTGGCGGCTGGCCAAATTCTAACGCTGAGTCCTCCTGGGACGGCTGGCCTTTAGCGCCCGATTACTGACGCCCGGCCTCTCGCCGCCACTCAGCCTGCAACCCGGCTCGCCCACCCTTGAAAAACATAACCTCATAGAAATACGATGACGAATCTTCCCGATTTTATTTTTGCCACCGGAACTCGTGTGCTGCGCGCCGCGGGTTCCATGACCCCCGTAACCTTCGAGAATGCTCAGGAGGAGGCTAAACGAGCCGGTACCGCCGTGGTCGGCCTCATTCCCTTCGATCCGGAAGCCCCCGCCTACCTCTTTGTTCCGGAACGCTTTGAGGAAGAGCAGATTCCCGTCCCTGAGCATAGCGTGAAGCTGGCCGAGTCCATCTCAGTTACCGGGCGACGGAATGACGCTTTCCGTACCGCCGTAGCCACCGCTGTAGAACGCATGAAAGCTGGTGAGCTGAGTAAAATTGTGCTCTCGCGCGTGCTCACCGCCCACTACGCTCCGGGCGCGCTGGACCTCGAAGCACTCTACAATAATCTGCGCTCCCAGCAGCGTACCGCCTTCAACTTTGCGGTGCGCCTGCCCGACGGGGAGCGCGGCATGAAGGGAAGCTATCTTATGGGTGCCTCCCCGGAGTTGGTATTCCGCACCGAGGGTCGAGCCTTTAAGACGCATCCGCTGGCCGGCAGCGCACCGCGTATCGCCGAACCCGGTAGTGCCGAGGACGAGGCAATTCGCGACCGCCTCTTTGAATCCCCCAAGGACCGTCACGAGCATGCCTATGTCATTAACGATATCGCCGAGCGCCTGGTGCCCATTGCGGAGGAGTTGAATGTACCGCAGGTTCCTTCGCTACTGAAGACCCCACAGCTGTGGCATTTGGCCACCCCCATTGACGGTGTGCTGAAGGAGGGTCTGACCTGTCTGGATGGAGCTCGCGCGATTCACCCGACTCCCGCAATCTGCGGCGCACCCACCGAGAAGGCTCTGGATTTGATCCGTCAGCTAGAGCCCTTTAAGCGCCGCTACTTCGGCGGCCTGGTCGGCTATATGGATGCCGAGGGTAACGGCGAGTGGGCGCTCGTGCTGCGCTGTGCCCAGGTGAGTCCGCAGGAGGCGGTACTGTACGCCGGCGCGGGCATTGTGGCAGAGTCTGATCCCGAGCTGGAGCACACCGAGACCGGCACGAAGCTCGGTAGCTTCGGCCGTGCTCTGGGTGTGGACACGCTGGGTGAGGACACCTCCACCGAATAATTCAAGAACCCGAGACCAATACGCAGGACGCGCCCGCATCTCTAAGGCAGGCGCGTTTTGCGTATTTTTAGGTCTAAGGGATGCGTTCGGAGATGCGGATTCAACTAGTCGGCTAGCAGGTACTTGAGTTGTAGGGGGGTCTCCACCGGTAGTAACTGAGCCTCAATGTGCGCGGGGATACCCTCTGCGGGGTCCTCGACGGCCAGGGCGATGAGCATACGCTGTTCGTGCTCGGGATGCTCGGTATCGGGCAGAGCTGTGGGAATCCACTGCAGGGCAAAACGACGCTCCACGCTCCCTCCGACCCCCTCTGGTGCGCTAAAGGTGGCGCGGGTCGTCAGGGGTGGCCCGCTGAGCACGTGAAGCGTGGATGCGGCGGTCTGGCCGGCAGGCCCGCCGGTGTGCGTATCGTCGGGTAGCGCACCTCCGGGTAATAACGTATCTTCGGGCGGGATATTGGCGGGATCGGGTAGTTCCTCACTCATGGCCTGCTCGATCGCATCCAGTAGGTCCTCGGTAAACTCAACGTGCACGAGGGCGGGTACCACGCTCAGGCCGTAGCCAGTAGCCTTGAGTACCGCCTCCTTAGCGGTCCACAGGGCTAGGGAAAGTATATGTAGCGAGGAAGCCGGACGTTCTTGGGCTACTCCTTCATGGAATGACCGTTCTTCATCTGAGAGGGCCAGGCGTGCAAAACCCGAGAAGAGGCGCGCCTCCAGCGTTTCAACGTCTACCCCGAGCGTCAGCTCCGGGTTACGGCTAAAAGCGCCCACAACCAGCGGGTGTACCTGTGACATATTGAAATTGACGCCCGCAATGCGCGGCTTGCCGTGCTTCTTGCCACTTGTACACAGGGTGCAGGTTCGGTCCACTTCAATCTCAGAGGCCGCACTTGACGGCACGTTCCGGCGTGTCGCCGCGATGGCTCGCATGAGTGCCTGCGTGCTCATATAGCTCACCGCCGCCGTGGGGGTGGGAAGTTGGGCAGCATGTTGCTGTTCGGCCAAACCCAGGTAACTGAGCCAGCTAAAACGCAACGAACCGTACATGGTTCGGGTGGGGAGAGCGAAAATCTGTACGCGCTCGCTCCGCGACGGGTCAGGATGCGCCGTGCGGGGGTGCCGATCGTCGGCAGATGCGGGGACAGAATAGCTCATGCAACCAGTGTACCCGCCGCATACCCCGCCCTCTCTAGGTTTTCCACAGGCGTGACTCAATGTAACGCGCTTATTCTGTACGTGCGGTAAAGTCATCACAGGGGAAAGGACAGAATGACCCCGCACCAGACGGCGCAGAAAGAAGGAACCGTGAACACCACGCAGGAAATCATCGCCGCAGCGGATGGGTCGGCGCTGGGTAACCCCGGCCCGGCTGGCTGGGCGTGGTATATCGATAATGACCACTGGGCCAGCGGCGGCTGGAACCACGGCACCAATAATATGGGCGAGCTCAAAGCCGTACTCGACCTCTTCGAAGCCACCGCCTCCCGACCGGAGGCAAAGCTACGAGTATACTGCGACAGTCAGTATGTCATTGACTCCCTGACCAAGTGGATGCCCGGCTGGAAGAAGAAGGGCTGGAAGAAATCCAACGGTAAGCCCGTGCTCAATCGTGACCTAATGGAAGCCTTGGACGCCGCCCTGGCCGGCCGCGACTACGAGTTTATCTGGGTCAAGGGCCACTCGGGCCATGCGCTCAATGAGAAGGCTGACTCCCTGGCCAACCGTGCCGCCCGCGCGTACCAGAAGGGGCGTAAGCCGAATCCCGGTCCCGGCTTTGGGGCATCAGGAAAGAATCCCGAGGAGCGCGAGGAGAAGCGGGGACTAATAGGTGATTTGGCTCCCGGATCGGTGAGTCCCGCGCAGTCCAGCTCAGTTACTGAGGAGGTGCCCATTTCCTCCGCTGATGCCCATCTGTCGGTTGAAGAATTCACTGCCGCCGAGATTGAGGATGCCCAGCGCGGCCTGGAGAATCTGCGCCTGTCGGGGTTGTTGCGTCCCGCCTCGGCCGTGGAGGTTCCCGATCCGGACGCTGTGCGCACTCGCAAGGAGCAGCTGGCCCGAGCTGCGGAGCGCGCCGCCGAACGCGATGCGCAGGCTTTGGCCCGTCAGCAGAGTAGCCCGGAGCTATCCGCGGAGACTCACGCTCAAGATGCGGATGATCTCGAAGGTCTGGAGGAATTTGCGGGTCTGGATCCGAATGATGTTGACCCAGCTGAATTACTGGGGGAGGCCGTCGATGCCGGTGCATCCGTTGAAGGTGCACCCGTGGCTTCCCCCGAGCCTCACGGTGTTCCCTCGGCTACCGCACCCGAGGGTTTTATCCCCGCCGCTAGTACACCAACCGCCGAGGTTTCCGCTCTTTCGGCAGCTTCCACGCCCGCCTTGCGTCCCGAGGAAGCCGTGGCTGCCGAGCGGTTATTGGAGAGCCGCGGAGCCGCCATGGAGTCGGCCCAGCTGGAGGCCCTATTGCATGAGCGTCTGGTATGGGTAACCGCCACGGGTAAGTCAGTTTCACGTTCCTCGGTGTTGCAGTATCGTGAGCGGGCTTTTACCCAACAGGGGGCACCCGTCAAGCAAGGTTTTCAGCAACTAGATGCCCACAGTGTGTTGGTTATGGCCGCTGTGACCACCGCACGTGGCCGCGTGAGCCGCTCGAGCCTGTGGTATTACGAGGCCGAGTGCGCCCGCTGGCGCCTGCGTTTTCGTCAGGAGACCCCCGCTTCCTAGGTATGCACCCTCTCCTTGCGCTGGACTTCTTTGCGCTAGACGGAGTCTTCTTTAGATAAACGCTAACCTCTGAGTTCCCCGCCGGATACTCTCTAGCGGAAGGCGCGAATGGTGAAGACCCGCCCTCCCTCGAATGCGAGGGGTGGCGGGTCTTCTATGGTTGGCACGCTGCGCACATGGGGCCCATCCGTTGGTGGCGTGGTGCCGGGTGCGGGCTGGATTGCCCACGTTTGAACCGGTCTGCAGAGAGCCGACGAATGCTAAACCAGTGAGTGTTTAGCTGATAAACATCGAGGCGTTGGCCTGCTCGGTATCGGCGTAGTTGACGCCGGCGCGGGAGAGTGCCTCGTTGATCTGGGTAATGGATTCTTCGACCTGACGCTGAGTGGCGTGCCACTGGTCCAGCACTCCCTGGAAGTTGGCGGAAGCCGCACCGGTCCAGGAGCTCTGCAGGTCCTGCAGGGATGCGGTCATGCCATTGACGTCTGCGGTAATGGAAGCGACGTAGGACTTGGCCTGGGCGCTCTTAGCGGCAATGACTTCAGAGTCGACGTTGAACTGTGCCATGGATTTTCTCCTTTGGACTAGCAGGGCAGCGGTGCGGTAGGTCTGCCCGTGCGGTTTTGATGGGGGAGACTTCGCGGTGCTTTCGGGCGAAGCCTTGGTATTACTATAGTTCTTAAAATGTATTAAATAACTTGAAAGACTATAATTTAACTAATTTGTGGATAAAACGCACTATAAAGCCTATGTAAAGCGGAAAATCCGAAAATATGTCCCGAATATTGCGGAAAAATCCGTGACCCCGAGGGGTACGATAACGGGGCCCTCCCTTGGGGAAGGCCCCGTTACTCAGACCCAGTACCGGGTCGTAAAGGTTCGGAATGCAGGCTAGTACCTTAGCTGCGCATCCGCGACCGGCGGCGGGTAGTAGGGTAGTGAGATGACGAAGGTCGCGCCACCACCCGCGGTCTCCTCGATGTGAATCCGCCCGTCGTGCTGTTCAACGATGGCAGCCACAATTGACAGGCCCAAACCCGTGCCACCGGTCTCACGCGATCGAGAGGTATCGGTACGGTAAAAACGCTCAAAGACGCGCTCACGATCTTCGCCGTGAATGCCGGGGCCGTGGTCACGTACCTCGATGGTAGCTAGCGGGAAGCCGTTTGCATTTCCCCGCACGCCCACCGCAATCTCCAGGGGTGAACCCTTGGGGGTGTAGCGCATTGCGTTGGTCAGCAGATTGGCTATGACCTGGCGCATACGCTGTTCATCACCGAGCACCGGGGCGCTGGTGGGGGCAACCTCGTCGCTCAACCCTACGAGGGAGACAGCGCGATCCGGCGCGGTAGCGAAGGCATCATTACTGGCGTCAACCGCCAGATTGAACAGGTCGAAGGGTGCCAGCTTCGATTCGCGGCGTTCATCAATGCGGGCCAGGGTCAGTAGGTCATCAATGAGCTGGCCCATGCGCTTGGACTCGGATTCGATGCGGCTCATAGCGGTGGCGACAGCCTCCGGAGTCGGCAGAGCACCCTGGCGGTAGAGCTCCGAGTAGCCGCGAATACTCACCAGGGGCGTGCGTAGCTCGTGGGAGGCATCCCCCACGAAGCGCCGCATCTTTGCCTCGCTCTTTTCTCGAGCCTTAAAGAGAGCCTCAATCTGAGCGAGCATCGTGTTGAGGGAGATGGCCAGATTGCCGATTTCATTATTGGGGTTGTAATCCACGATGCGCTGGGAGAGGTCGCCCGCCGCAATCTTCGCTGCGGTCTGTTCGACCCTCGCCAGCGGTTCGAAAGTGCGAGTTACAATCACCCAAGTCATGGCGATGGCGGAGGCTAGCGTTGCCAGACCGAAGGCAAAGGTGAGCACACCAACGAGGGCAACCACCTGGTTGGTTTGCTTGAGGGGCATGGCGATAATGAGCGAACTCGCATCGGTTAGGCCGGAGGAGTTGTGAGACTCAAGCGGTATAGCGAGTAGACGCCAATCGGCTGAGCCATTGGAGGAGCCGACGGTCACGCCCTCCTCATTCTGGCGGCGCACTTTCTCCTCGGTCCAGCCGTTCAGAGCTGGCTCCCCCACCTGCTCATTATTTTCTGCACTGAGGGTGTACAGCACGTGCCCATCTCGGTCGAGCAGATAGACACGGTAGGTATTTATGGAGCCTTCCTGCTTGCCGGAGGGGCGTAGGGTGGCCAACTGTACCAGGGCCGGTGCATTGGTTTTCATATCCTCATCCAACTGATGCACCATCTGGGCGCGCAGAGCCGAGATGGCCACGAGACTGGTCACAGCGATGGCCAGCGCAATGAGCATAGAGGTGACCAACACCAGCTGGGTGCGTAGGGATAGGGAAAGAGGAACTCGGTCGAGGGGTTTAAGCGCCACGTTAGCCTCGGGAGCCGCGAATCATATAACCCACACCGCGCTTAGTGTGGATGAGCGGCTCGTGGCCTTCGCGGTTGTTGTCAATCTTGCGGCGCAGGTAGGAGATATAAGACTCCACAATGGAGGAGTCGCCGTTAAAGTCGTACTCCCACACATGGTCGAGAATCTGCGCTTTGGAGAGCACTCGATTGGCGTTGAGCATCAGATAGTGCAGCAGGTTGAACTCGGTGGGGGAGAGGTCAATCTCTTCCTCACCGAGGAAAACCTCGTGGGTGTCCACATTCAGAGAGAGTGCATCTACGCGCAGAATCGATTCGTCTTCATCCTGAACAGCGCGGCTACGACGCAGAATAGCGCGGATACGTGCAATGACCTCGTCTAGGGAAAAGGGTTTGGTCACGTAGTCGTCGCCACCGACCCTCAAGCCGGTTACCTTGTCTTCAGTTGCATCTTTGGCGGTCAGGAAGAGAACGGGGATGGTACTTCCCAGTTCACGCAGACGGCGGGTTACCTCAAAGCCGTCCATACCGGGCATCATCACGTCCAGAACGATCAGATCGGGGGATTCGGCCTGAGCCTTGTCGAGGGCGTCACGGCCGTTACCTGCGGTCACGACCTCGAAACCCGCAAAACGCAGGGAGGTGGCCAGTAGTTCAAGGATATTGAATTCGTCGTCGACGACGAGGAGCTTAGCTTCGGCAGACATGCTCTCTATCTTTCGTATCTGAAGGGCAGGGATGGTGGGGTCCGGTGAGTGAGATAACGATGCGAGGTGCTACTAGGCCCTGTGGCGCTGCGCAATGAGCAGCATGAGTGCAATCATAAGGGCCATGAAGGCAACGGGGAGCAGAATCAACGGAATCTGACTCATCATCGCCGGCGGCGCGGCCCCCGCCCACTTCATGAGAAGCATGGCGGTTCCACTGAGTAGGCAGAGGAGGGCCAGGATGCCGCCTCCTACGCCCAACCAGCGGATGGCACGGGCGTAGGGCAACGGCGCAGGGTATTCTTCTGCGGTACCGTGCATCTTCTGTGCGGGATTGTTACTCATGAAATTAACGGTATCAGCTCGCGCCCATCTCTCCGCCAGTAAAAACCTGGATTCGGGAGTTTGGACTCTAAATTTACAGTGTATGTGAAGCGTGGCTCCTGCGCCGCCCTGTTTATGCACCCGAGATGCTTTAATAGGGGTATGTCTGAACAGGTGAATGAACTGCTCCCCGAAACCGTGTCCGTTGCCGCCGCGCCCGCAGAGGCCACTGTATCCTCTGCTACGCCAGAGGTTGCCCGGGTACCGGAGACCAAAAATGCACCTGAGGCGGAGGATTCACCCGTAGTAGCAGGCGAGGGTGATTCTGTGCCTTCTAAGCCTGCGGTATCAGACCCCTTCGTAGCGTCCGCAGAAGATCCTGGTGAGCCCTCCCTGGGCGTTCCGCATAAGGCGCGCAGGACCTCCAAGGTGGATGAGGTTCTGGCTGCCGCTAAAGATGTGGCTTTACACGGCGTTCAGGAGATTGCCCCGGCCAACTCGATTGGCCTGGTGCATCACGTGCGCCCTGAGGAGGAGCGCCTCAGTACTCACCTCTTTGAGTGCACCCTGCCCGGCTACCGAGGCTGGTTCTGGTTTGCGACCCTTTCGCGCGCCCCACGCTCAAAGGTGGCCACCATCTGTGAGATAGGTCTGCTTCCCGGTGACGATGCACTCATCGCCCCGGATTGGGTGCCGTGGGCCGACCGCGTGCGTCCCGAAGATTTATAAGGATCCAAGGGTTCTACCTCCTCAGTGGAGGAAGTTGAGCCCGCCAAGACGAATCGGGGGACGTCTTCTGACGCCTTTGACACCTCTTCCGCAACCCCTGAAGAGAACGCGGCGCCAAATTCCGAGGTTGAGGATTCGCTTGAATCTTCCGTCGAGTCAACTCTGGAGAAGGCCCCCCAAAATTTCTGAGGTTGAGGTGTGCCCCGCGTGGTACCCGGCTGTTCGCGCTGGGCAACGCGTGGGGCTTTGTCATGGCAAAAGTCGCTCAAAAGGTACATAATAGTTTATTGAGTAAACTAACGACTTAGGCAGAGCTATCTAGGCACTGTCGCGCTGATAGCTGGGAGAAGTAATGACCGACCTCATCGACACCACAGAGATGTATCTTCGTACCATCCTCGAACTGGAGGAAGAGGGTATTGTTCCCATGCGTGCGCGTATTGCTGAGCGTCTGGAGCACTCGGGCCCGACCGTTTCGCAGACCGTGGCCCGTATGGAAAAGCACGGCTTGCTGACCGTTGAACCCGATCGCCACCTGGAACTGACTGAGGAGGGCCGCAAGAAGGCTGTTGAGGTGATGCGTAAGCATCGCCTAGCTGAGCGTCTGCTCTCCGACATTATTGGCCTGGAGCTGGAGTACGTTCATGAGGAAGCATGCCGCTGGGAGCATGTGATGAGCGATAAGGTGGAGAAGCGCATCCTGGACATGTTGAAGGATCCAAAGTTCTCTCCCTATGGCAACGCCATTCCCGGCCTGGAAGAACTGGGTCAGACGAGCGAGAAGAACGATGAGCGTACTGTGCCGATGTCCCTGGCTGCGCGCGATTCAGGTCCGGAGGACCGCTTTACTATTTCTCGCTTCCCCGAGTCCATCCAGACTGATGTTGATCTGCTGAAGCTTCTTGCGGACGCAGGTATTGTTTACGGTGCTTCGGTGTCCGTGATTGCGGGCAAGGATGACGACGTAATTGTGCACGCTGACGGCGAGGATGACACTCTGTCCCTCGATATGGATGTGGCCAACGCCATTGTTGTTAAGCGAGGTAGCGCCCTGTAACGACTCCAGAGAGTCTCTGTGGCACCCCTCTTTGGAGCGGTGTTGGGCGTATACGGTTTTGGAGGCGGCGCTTCCCCTGTACGGGGGAGGTGCCGCCTCCGTCGCGTCCGAGGTCTCATGTACCCGTGGCTGTCTATTCGGCTAGCCGTTGGGTGGGGTTTTGCTGGGGTGCAGAGAGGCTCTCGCGCGCCTGCACTCGCGTGCGCGCGCTTTATACACTGCTAGTGCATTACTTTGCAACTGCAAAAATGTGCAAATTTTGCGCTATTCGGGGGTCTGAGGGGCGGGGAAGCCCCGGATGGCCATTTTGGACAATAAAAAAATTTAAGAGACGAGGTTCATTTTGAGAAATTTTTTACCCTGTTTTTGTCTCGGAGAAGAGGTGTTGAAGCAAGGAATAATGCCTGTAAATACGCTTAAATACGCTAGTCAAAGCCGCTAAGGTGGGGGTGTGACCCAGCCCAATAGAGGGTCAAATATTTGACATGTCAAGTATTTTGTTGAGGGCGAAAGTCCGAAATTTAAGGGTTGGGGAGGTGACAACTGGGAGTTTTCTGTGTATTCTTGTTTCTGTGCCCAACTCCTCAACGTAAGAGGGCACCATCGGAGCGGTTCCGCTGAGTTCTGCCAGCGCTTTGATGAATGTCTACCCAGAATGGCAGAAGCGGGGGACCCAATCCCGAAAACTGGGATATGACTTCTCATGGAAGAAGTCTTGGGGCTAAGTCACTTCGGTGGCCGAGCGAATCCATGCTCGAGCCCGACAGCTCACCTCGTCAGGCAATGGAGGAATACCTAATGGCTAAGAAGATCGTACGTACCGCTGGTGCAACCGTCGCAGCAGGCGCTGTTCTGCTCGGTTCGACCGTTCCTGCAAACGCATTTGCGCAGATTCCCGCTGCTGCTGATCTGTCCTACGACTACACCAACTACCAGTTCGAATACAACAACTACACCACCCCTGCAACCACCTACGTTGCACCCGTGGCATCCCAGGAGCAGGTCGCTCCCGCACCTGAGACCACCTACGTGGCACCCCAGGCTGAGACCCAGCAGACCTACGTTGCTCCCGCGGCTCCCCAGGAGGAGCAGGCAGCTCCTGCTCCCGTAGCACCGGAAGCCCCCCAGGAACAGGCAGCTCCTGCCCCCGTAGCGCCGAAGGCTCCCTCTTCTTCCACCGGTAACGCTTCCCGCGATGCTATCGTTGCTACCGCGTTGGACGGTCTTGGTGGCGCATACGTATGGGGTGGCAAGAGCTACGGTGCTTGGGACTGCTCCGGCTTCACCTCGTGGGTTTTCGCTAAGCACGGCATCAAGCTGACCGCTTACACCTACGCCATGAAGAACGAGCTGCGCCC
>CAUQVM010000002.1:0-56829 GCA_963521575.1 uncultured Rothia sp. | reverse complement strand
CTACCGTAGCTTTACCCCCCACGCCGTCCTTGGCATACTGGACGCACCCCACATGCAGCACCTCCTGAATATGGCCGCTACTCTCTACTTTTGGTCGGAAATCGCCCGCCTGCTTCCCGCCCAAGCTGAATCTTTTGCCCCGCTAGCCCGCATGGGGCAAATGTCCCTGAGTGCTTCCATCGTGCAGTGCGCGCTTATTACCTATGCTGGACCCACGGTCAAGGCCTTCATCGTGGGTGAGCACTATGTGGCCACCGGTGGGTTGGAGACCGCTGTCTACTGGAGCGCCTTCCTACTGATAGGAGCTTTTATCTCGGTGGGCTTCTGCGCCTTCTGGGACCGTACGGCTCGTTCTGTGGCCGGCCGTGGCCCCCTAGAGGCGGTACTCGCCCTCATCTCCGGCCGAGGCTAATAGGTAGAGCGAAACTATACGAGGCCCCGGGACGCTACATCCCGGGGCCTCAGTGCGCGCGGTGAAGGTTTAGTATACGGCCGTATACATACGACAAAGCCCCGGTCATAAACTATGACCGGGGCTAGTTGTCGGGATGACAGGATTTGAACCTGCGACCTCGTCGTCCCGAACGACGCGCGCTACCAAGCTGCGCCACATCCCGAGGTTAACCTATCGGCTAGTACCGTAGGCAACTCACCCAGGATAACCCAAAAAAATTAGAAACGCAACACGGCCAGCGCCCAAAAGAGTGAATCCCATAAGAATGGCGGGAACGGGGACAACAAAGTCTTAAGGATAAATCGGCTCTAATGTCCCTCCCCGTCGTCAGGAGCCCTGTTCAGCTCGTCCCACGAGGCATACATCGCGGCAAAACGGCCGCCCGCAGCAATCAGTTGTTGCGGAGATCCATCCTCCACCACAGCTCCATCGCTCACCACCATCACACGATCAGCACCCAGCACCGTCGAGAGGCGATGCGCAATCACCAGCGCGGTACGTCCCGATAGCAGGGTGTGCAGGGCCGCCTGCACCGCTTTCTCACTCGGAATATCCAGTGAGGCGGTCGCCTCGTCCAGAATCAGAAGCCTCGGGTTGGCCAAGAATACACGGGCAAACGACACCAGCTGCCGTTGCCCCGCGGACAGCGCAATACCGCCGTGGCCCAGACGCGCCTCGTAGCCGTCCCTGAGGCGCTCAATAAAGGTATCCGCCTCCACCGCTCGGGCGGCGGCACGGACCTGGTCATCCGACGCCTGAGGATAGCCCATACGGATATTCTCCATAATGCTGGTTGAGAATAGGAAGACCTCCTGGGTCAGCATGAGAACCTCGCGGCGTAGCTGCGTATCAGAGAGCAGGCGGATATCTACCCCGTCAATGCGCACCTCACCTGAGGACACATCGTAAAAGCGGGCTACAAGCTTAGCAATTGTCGACTTACCGGCTCCCGTTGGGCCCACCAGCGCAACCGTTGTACCCGGTTCAATCAGCACATCCGTACGCTGTAACGCGCGGCGATCCTCAGTGTACCCAAAGATAGCGCCCTTCAGCTCCACGAGGGCGCCGGCGGCGGCAGAAACAGTCGTCGCACCTGTGTCTGCCGGACGTTCATAGGGATGCTCCGGCTCGGCCACCTCGGGCTCCTCCGCCAAGAAGGCGGAGAGCTTCTCCAGAGCAGACATTGCTGACCGAAACATGTTGTAAAACTCGGAAAGCTGCATAACCGGCTCAAAAACGCGATTTGCGTAAATCACTAAAGCCAGCAGAGTACCCACCTGCATTGTCCCACCCAGCACGGCGTAGCCACCCATAACCAGAGCCCCGGCAATAAACACATTGCCCAGTAGCATCAGAGTGGGGGAGTAGATACCAAAAATCTTTACCGAGTCCATAACCTGCACACGGTAACGCTCCGTCGCCTGGCCGTATTCGGCGCGGAGCTTCGCCTCGGCACCGAACGCCTTTACCGCGCGAATACCGGTTAGAGTTTCCACAAAACGGCTCGTTAGATGCGCTGACTCGGTGCGCTTCCGGCGGAACACGGGAGCGGCACGACCCTGAAACCAGCGCGTCAAGAAGTAGATCGGCACGCTCATCAGCAGCATGAACATACCAATACGCCAATCCAGCAGAAAAATAGCCACTGCAGAAATCACCATGGACAGCAGAGTGATTGCCAGCTGGCTAATGCCACTGTCCAAGAAGCTACGTACCGTGTCGATATCGCTGGTCATAACGAGAAATTACTTTACCCGATGTGTACCGCTCATGGAAGGAAACGCTCAGCGACTGCGCGTGCGCAAAAACTCGCTTACGCAGCTGTACCACTACGCCCAAAGACACCCGCACGGTAAAAGCCACATTAAGCCACATAAAGAGTGCCGAAGCCGCTACGGTTACCACAAAAAGCGTTACCATCAGCAAAAGCGGCTGTACTTCCCCTCGAGCAAGAGGCACGATAGTGCTATCCAGAACCCGCGCAATCAGAATCGGCTGAAGCGCCGAGGCACCGGAAACAGCCAGCACCGACACCACCGACACCAGCAACGCACCCCGATGCGGGCGCAAGGTCTGCTCGAGTAAGGCCAGGGAACGGCGCCGCGCTTCCGCCTTCTCCTCGGCGCTCAGCTCGCTAGAACTCGGCAGGGGAAAATGAGGAGGCATTAGCCTTCCTCCAGGGTCATCAGTTGACGGTACTGTTCGGAGGAACTCATGAGCTCGGCGTGCGTACCCTCGGCCGTTACCGTACCATCCACCATAAGCAATACTCGGTCGGCCAGAGCCACCGTGGAGGGCCGGTGAGCCGTCAACAGGGTTGTGGCGCCGCCCAGACCTTCCAAGCCATCGCGCAGACCGTTAATAATGCGCTCCTCCGTGGCCACGTCCAGTGCGGAAAACGGATCATCCAGGAGCAGAACCGAGGGGCGCTTCACGAGCGCGCGCGCCAGAGACAGACGCTGACGCTGGCCACCCGATAGGCTCAGACCCTCCTCGCCAATAATGGTATCCAGACCCTGGGGCAGATCGTACACGAACTCGCAGGCAGCTAGCTGTAGCGCGGTGCGTAGGGTCGCCTCCAGTTCCTGGGAAGAGGGGTAGGCCTCGTCCTTGGCTCCCAGCTCATACAGGTCGGCAACACCCATCAGAATGTTATCGCGCACGCTACCTGAGAAAAGTACTGTCTCTTTTAAAAACAAAAGCCGTTTGCGCGCGCACCTGCTCAAGCGGCAGATCGGACATCTGCCGCGGACCCAGACGAATCGAACCGGAGGTCGGCTCATAGAAGCGCGGTACCAGGGAGAGTACCGTAGACTTACCGCTACCTGTCGCACCCACGAGAGCCAGAATCTCTCCGGGGAAGACCTTGAAGGTCACATCGTGCAGAACATCGGCTCGGGGTATAGCGCCCGCGCCGGAGTCCTGAGGTACTTGAATCTCCGGTTGAGTGTCCCGCTGCTTCTCCTGCGCCGCGCCGCCGGGGGCAACATCATAACTAAAAGATACCTGATCAAAGGCTACCGATACGGCGCCACCGCTGGGGTACTGCATAGTTTCCTTTCCGGAGCCGACAGCTCCAGCTACTCGCGAGGGGTGAAGAGAAGAGCGGCCGCTCTCCTGCCCCGGGGAGGAAGCAAATGGCCCGGCCTCCCCGGAGTTTACCAGGCGAACCACTTCGAAACCGGGTTCATCCATAACCTCGTTGTGGCGTTCCAGAGCCACCTTATAGCTTAAGTACGCGGACATGAGAGAGGTTGAGCGAATCACGTGACTCAGCACCGTCGTTTGCACCGCAAAGTAGGCGGTCATTGCGCCCAGACTCAGGACGCCAGCCGCAACTTCGGAGGCTCCCAGCACCAGCGCCACCGCCGTGGAAATGCCCACAATTAGTGCCTGGTTTAAAGCAACCCTGGCTACGAGCATCGATCGGCGGTACTCGCGTTCCTGCAGGATGTCCACGGCCTGCCCGTAGTCACGGATCTGCTCGGGGGAGCGCCCCAGCGCCTTAATGACACGGATACCCCGCACCGACTCCTCAATGCGAGTGGATAGGTCACCCGTCAGTTGCTGAATCTCGTGCGATACCCGGTAATACTTGCGGGTAAAGTTCACCAGGGACAGCACCAGAACCGGCACAGTCACCGCAAATACCAGAGCCAGTGTCCCCGAGGAACGAAGCATAAAGAAGCCTCCGGCCAGGAACATTATGAGCACCGTTAGCATCTGTACAATACCGAAAGAAAGCCAACGGCGAATCGTGCCCAAATCGCTCATAGAACGCGTCAATAGCTGACCGGAGGGCCAGCGATCCAGCAGAGCGACCGGGGCACTGAGCAGACGATCAAAGAAGTTCATACGCATCGACATCTCGATGGTGGAGGTAGGATCCACCAGGAGCCAGCGCCGCCAATAGGCAAAGGAGGCGTGAGCAATACCCAGCAGAAGAACCAAACCGCCAGCAATCCAGATGGCGCTTTCCGTGGCGCTCTGAGACAGATGATCCACAATCACCTGGAGCATCTGCGGAATCGAAATCTCGAGGACGCCGGCACCAAACGCTACAAGCAGACCCACACCCACCGTATCCGGATAGGCCGCGCGTAGGCGGCGAGTGTGCGGGGGCCCGTTGCCCGGAGGCATAGTCTACCGGGTTGGGAATCGGCTCGGGGGCCGTCTCCAGGAAGGGGTTGCGGCGCCGTCTAGAAGTGGTTGCGGAACCGGTTACGGAAGCCTCCTGCGTATGACCTTCACTCATTAAAGGTGCTCACCTCGTCGGCTATCGCGGGCAGTGAGGGTTACCAAAATCGCCTCCGGCGGGCAGAAGAGACGCACCGGAGCAAAACGGGAAGTGCCCAACCCGGCCGAGACCTGCACCGGCACACCGGATTGCTCGCTGACGCCCTTGGCACGTGAAGGCGGCAAATCGCAATTACTGACCAGCGCGTGCCCACCCGGCAGGCAAATCTGACCCCCGTGTGTATGACCGGCGAAGATAGCTTGAGCACCATCCTGCACGAAGCGATGCAGAGTGCGCATATACGGGGCATGAGACACACCGATGCGTACACTCGGGTCGGGCCCTTGCTCAAACGCGTGAGGAGCGAACCCGGGATGCTGATCATACCGCAGGTGTGGGTCGTCCACACCCGAGAAATCCAGACGCACACCGTTAATGTGCAAGGAATCGTAGCGGTTGACTAGACCGGTCCATCCGCGGGATTCGAAAGCTTCATGCATAGCTTGGATGGGTAGGGCGATGCGTGAGCCCTCCTCAATTAGCTGGGGTGTGCGTGGTTGCCACAGGTAGCGGGCCGGGTTCTTGAACACGGTCGCGAAGTAGCAATTCGAGCCTGGAACGAACACGCCCGGAAAATCCATGAGGGTGTCAAGGGCCTCCAGGAGCGGCTCCATGCCACCAACATGTGAGAGGTTATCACCCGTATTCATGACTAGGTCGGGTTCTAGGGCCGCCAGTGAATGCATAAAGTCAATCTTCTTCTGCTGCCCCGGAATCATATGCAGATCCGAGATGTGCAGAATCCTGACGTCCGGGCTTCCCGCAGGCAGGACCGGCAAAGTTTCGGTGCGGAGCTGAAAATTATTCAACTCGATAAAGTGCCCATACGCCGCCGTGGCGGCCCCCAGAGCTACAGTGGCGACTACCGTCCCCGCTACCTTCTTCAGGAGCGGGGAGGAGCCGCGTGCGCCGGGGACCGCCACGGAGATACGGGCGTTGAGTGCGTTTTCACACATCATCAATCGCCTTTCAGGCCACAGCATTAGCTGGGGTTCGAGCTATCAGACAGAACCTTGTCGCTGGGAGTGGTGAAGTCCTTGGTATCGTACTTCGGGGCAATGGCCTTCATGAAGGTCTGCCACTGGGCGCCCGCATAGGTCGCACCATCCACGTACTCCAGCACTCGACCGTTAATAGCCAAACCGTTCATAGAGCGGAAGCCGAGGTTGTTCGAACCAACCCAGGACGCGGTGGACAGGCCACGGGTGTAGCCCACCTGCCAGGTCTGGGAGGAGTTATCGTTCGTACCGGTCTTTGCGGCCGAACCGTTCGGCAGATCGATACCACGCTGCGATGCGGAACCGCCGGGCTGGATAACACCCTTCAGAACCCAGCTAACACCGTTTGCAATATCCGGATCCAGAACCTGCTCGCACTGGTTCTGGTATTCCTTCATGGTCTCGCCGTTATTCTTCAGAATCTTTTCAACCGGGCGCGGGGTGCAGTACTTACCCTCAGACGCGAAGATTGCGTACATGGAGGCGCTGGTCAGCGGAGAAATACCGTACTTGGTACCACCGATGTTAGTACCCAGGTCGGGGATACTGTGTAGCGGCTCGCCGGTACCGTCCAGGGCATGCATCTTAATAGACAGGTCGTGCACGTCGCACAGGTCAAGCTGGGAGAGCATACCGTACAGGTACGAGTTCAGCGACTGACGGATACCGTAGGCAGCGGTACCGTAGGTCAGGCCGGTGTTGAGCGCGTTCTTGTAGGACCAACCGTTGGGCTGGTTGGTGTAGTAGAACTTGCCACCGTCGTAGCAGCGGGCGTTCCAACCGAAGCTGGTGGGCCAGAAGAGCTGGGTACCGTTCACAGTGCCGTTGGCACCGCGACCGCTAATCAGCCACTGGGTCAGAATAATCGGCTTGAACGTTGAACCGGGCTGGAAGCCACTGGTACCGCCGTAGGCAGCATCAACATTGTAGTTGTACTCGGTCTTGGAGTGATCGTTAGCGTCCGCGGGGCTACCCAGATCGGTGTTCTGCGCCATGGCGATAACTCGGCCGGTGCCGGGCTCCACACTGGTCAGTGCGGAGTTCACGTCGTTCCAGTTGGTGGCGGCGGGCTGGGTGGAGTCCACAGCCTGCTTAGCGACGGTCTGAGCTTCGGGGTTCAGGGTGGACACAATCTTCAGGCCACCGCGCTTAATCGCGGTGTTACGCAGCTCGGCGGTGGCGCCGAGGGACTCGTCCTGCAGCAGGTAGTTGACCACGTAGCGGCAGAAGAAAGCACTCTCGCCGCTCAGGGAGCAACCCTGAGACTTAGGCTTGACGTTCAGATCAATATCGCTGGAGATGGCATCGCTGTATTCCTGGTCGGAAATCTTGCCATCACGCAGCATGGTGCCGAGCACCACGTCGCGACGTTCGCGGGCCAGCTCGGGGTTCACGGTCGGGTCGTACACGTTCGGTGCCTGCACCAGGCCCGCGACGAGCGCGGACTGCGCCACATTCAAATCCTTGGCGGAGATGCCCCAGTAGTACTGGGCGGCTGCCTCAACACCGTAGTTCGAACCACCCAGGTTCACGATGTTTAGGTAGCCCTCAAGGATTTCGTCCTTGCTCTTGTTCTGCTCCATAGAGATCGCAAGCTTCATTTCGCGAATCTTTGCAGCGTACGTTTTGTTACCGTTCAGGGTTGCCTGAGCATCCTCACCGCGGGATACTGCCGCATCCACAATGAGGTTATTCACGTACTGCTGGGTCAGGGTGGAGGCGCCCTGACGGCGGCCGGTACCGGAGTTAATAATGTTGTTGATGAATGCGCGTCCAATACCAATGGCAGAGACCGCGCCATGTTTGTAGAAGTCACGGTCCTCAACCGAGACGATGGCGTCCTTCATATGCTGCGAAATCTGATCCAGCTTGACCGGTTCGCGGTTCTCCTCAAAGAAGGTAGCGATTTCGGTCTTACCGTCGGCCGCATAAATCGTGGAGGGACGGGAAGAAGGACCGTCCGCGATACTCTCGGGGAGGTCCTGGAACCATGACATCGAAGCGTTCGCGACCATACCGGCGCTCACAGCTGGGGGTACAACAATAATTGCCGCCAAGAAGCCGGCAATCACGCTAAACGCGAGAAACTGCAAAAAATCTCCCGGGCGGCGATGGGCACGGGTTTTCCTAGATGAAGCCATTCAATCAGTTTAGCCCATGAAACTGTGAGAGGAAGCCTCCAATAGCTTTGAATAAATGAGAACGCCGGAGGTGCTCTTGAAGGCAGTCGAGGAGAGGGCTGGTGGAGAGGTTTCGACGCCCATAAACAATATGGCAATCCCTTTTACATCTGGGGCACTGAAGGCTAGGCTAGAGGGTATGAAGAAATGGGAATACGCAACTGTACCGCTGATGATCCACACGACCAAGGCAATCCTCGATAACTGGGGCGAAGACGGCTGGGAGCTCGTCACCGTTCTGCCCGGTGCTTCCGCACCCGCCGGCGCAAACCCCGCATCGAATATGGTCGCGCCTACCCAGGGTAACCCCATCGCCTACTTTAAGCGCGAAAAGGCTGACTAAGGGTATTACCCGGCGGTCACCCCTTCTGTACCTTGTCCATCCCGTTTGCGGCGCTGGGTGGGGAATAGATGGGGCGGGCCGCCGGTTAGCCTTTAAGGTCCGTTGCTAAAGCTCGCACATTTTCACATCCCGTCACCATTGGGGTCCTGACCCCCTCGCATCCATAATCCTTCTGGAGTGATCATGACTGAATCCCGCATTGAGACTCGCATCCGCGAGCTCGGTTACGAACTGCCCGTAGCACCCGCCCCCGTTGCCGCCTACGTTCCGGCGGTCACCTCCGGCTCTTACGTATACACCTCTGGCCAGCTTCCTTTCGTCGACGGCGTACTGCCTGCCACCGGTAAGGTATCTGACTCCAGTGCCGAGGGCTTTGTAAGCCCCGAGGACGCCAAGAAGTACGCGGGTATTTGTCTGCTGAATGCGTTGGCTGCCGTCAAATCGGTGATTGGTGACCTGGACCGTGTGCAACGCGTGGTGAAGGTAGTCGGTTTTGTGGCCTCCGAGGTGAACTTTACCGCTCAGCCTGCCGTTATTAACGGTGCATCCGAACTACTCGGCGAAATCTTTGGTGAGGCCGGTCAACACGCCCGCTCTGCCGTGGGTGTACCCGTCCTGCCGCTGGATTCACCTGTTGAAGTCGAGATCATCGTTGAGTATGTCTAATCAGCTGTACACCGGTTCCCTGCCGCTGTCTGCTATTCGCGCCGCCCAGGCGCAACGAGCCTCTCAAACCGTAGCTCGCCCCGCAAACGACGGGGGAACTTACGGCGTAATCCGCCCGCAGGTGGGTCAGAAGGTGAAAACCCTATCGCTACCGGTTCAAGAGCGACGCTTTGGAGCTTCCGCTTCCTCAGTCTCCGCGTCGGAAGATCGGCCCCGCATGTTCACCGGGCGTAGCGGCGTTCCGGCTCCGCGCACCGAAGCCATTCAGCGTCTCTATACAATTCCGCAGTTTATGCGCACCGCGGCAGAAAGCTGGCGGGCCGGAGGTAGTGAATGCACCGTCGGGTGCACGATGCGTCAGGCCGCTTCGGTCATCTTCGTTCGTGATGGAGAGAACGGCCTAGAAACTATCCTGACCTACCGGCCGGGCACCTCACCCTTGGGTGTGGTGGCTTTCCCCGGTGGAACAGCCCTGCCGGGTGATGACGATCCCGCTTCCTGGGTGGGGCCCGGGGCCGAGTACTGGCAGGAGCAGTTTCACTTCTCTGATGTGAGTGAGGCTCGACGTAGCGTTATGGCTGCCATTCGTGAATCCTTTGAAGAGACCGGTATTCTGCTGGCTGGAGAGGATTCTCAGGATGTGGTTGAGCGCTCCTCCACCCCGGAGCTCATGGGATGGCGAGAAGCGGTTGCCGCCCAGGATAAAAGCTTCTCGCAGTTTCTCACCTTGAGCGGGTTGAGTATTCGCGCCGATCTGCTCCGCCCGGTGGCACGCTGGCAGTCTCCGGATTTTTTCCTCAAGCGTTACGACATTTCCTACTTCACCACGGCCCTGCCCGTTGGCCAAGACCCGACGCTACTACTCGGTAAAGGTGTGTGGGGTGACTGGCTGAATGTTCGTGAGCTATTGGAGGCCAAGGATACTAGCGAGCTGGGTGACCGTATTGGTCAGCCCAATACGGTGGGGTGCACCTTGGAAGAGCTCATTACCCCCGGAGTGATGTGCATGTTGGAATCCCTAGCTAAGGCTCAGACCTCTGTAGCGTGGCTGTCCAAGCGCCGCAAGATTGAGGTACGTAAGCCCGTGCTCGTGACCCACAATGGCACCTGCATGCTCTCGTTTACCGAGGTCGTGCCGCTCGCCGCAACTGGACCTATATTTGGAGCTTCCCAGAACGCGGCCTAAGCGCGATGGTATCGACAGAGTGGGCCGCCCACTTAAAAGCGGCAAAATAATAAACGATAGGAGCCGTCTTCCCCAGTTCGGGGAGACGGCTCCTATCGTTTGATTCCAAGGAAACTTTGCAGTTGAACCCTGGTGGGACTTAGCGGGAACGCTGGCGCAGGCGAGGCAGGTCGAGAATAACGACTGCACGTGCCTCGAGGCGAATCCAGCCGCGGGAGACGAACTCAGCCAGAGCCTTGTTCACGGTCTCGCGGGATGCACCCACCAGCTGTGCAAGCTCTTCCTGAGTCAGCTCGTGAGCGACAAGTACACCGTCGGTTGCAGGGCGGCCGAAGCGATCAGCCAAATCCAACAGAGCCTTAGCGAGGCGACCGGGGACATCGGAGAAAACCAGGTCAGCCAGCGCCTCGTTGGCGTGGCGCAGGCGGCGAGCCAGAGTCTTAATGACCTGGTCGGAGATCGAGGGGTCGAGCTGCTGGGCGCGCTTGAAGGACTCGTGCTTGATGGCTGCCAAGCGGGTTTCGGATACCGCAACCGCATTGGTGGAGCGGGGCGAAGGGTCGAAGAGGGCCATCTCGCCAAAGACATCGCCGGGACCCATAATTGCAACCATGTTTTCGCGGCCGTCGGCGGCGGTGCGGCCCAGCTTAACTTTGCCGGAGAGCACAGCGAAGAGCTGGTCGTCCTGGTCGCCCTCGTAGAAGAGGACGGCGTTGCGGGAAAGGTCAATCTCCTGGATATCATCGGTCAGCAAAGCGAATGCTGCATCATCGAGGTTCGCAAAGAGAGGGGTGCGACGGAGGATCTCGAGATCCATAAAGTTCTCCTAGATATGGGGTGAAGAGCCGAAGCCCGTAAATGTTCAGTGAGTGAGCCTGAACCTATGTTAAGTATCTCACGATTGCTATGTGAGACGGCTCAAGCCTGTGTGACATATTCAACTGATAAGAGCGTACCGTAAAATTTTGGTTTAAGCATCCGAAAAGCAGGAACTTTACAACAGAAGTTTTTACTTCCGGGTAAATTCAAAGCTTAAGCACAGCTTGAACACCTAGTATTGGGCTATCAGGTGCGCCTACCGAAACCCTTCCGAGCGGCACGTTCCCCAATACTATCTGCGCAGCGTGCCCGCATTAGCTAAGCAACACATCCTAGGTGCTGGCTGGCGTCCCCGGTGACGAGTGGTCAGCACGCCTAAACCGGCGCACCCACAGCCCTTTCTACCCTTCCAAGGAGGTCCCGCCATCATGGCTGATATCAACCCCCTTGATATTGTTATCCCTATTATTCTGTTACTGTACTTCCTCAGCGGAATCCGTAGTGGCTTCTTCACCACCCTCGGAACCTTCCTTGGTCTGGGGCTGGGCGTCTGCGCTGCCGCATGGCTCGTCCCCCTGGCCGTTGCATCCGTTGGAACCCACTGGAGCCTCATCACCGCGGTCGGCGTACTCATCCTCTGCCTGACTCTCGGCCAATGGCTCGGAGTTGTCGCCGGCCGCACGCTCCGCCGCGTCACCGACATTACTCCGCTCAAGGGTGTTGAACGCTTCTTCGGAGGCGTGCTCAACCTGGTTGCCTGTGCTCTCGTCATGGTAGTGCTGACCCTGTCAATGCGCACCGTACCCATCCCCCAGCTGAACACCGCCCTGGCCCAGTCCAAAACCCTAACCTGGATGGTCACTAGCACCCCCGAAACCGTCAAGGACAAAATCGACTCGGTCCGCAACGACGTGCTCGCCTCCGGTACCATTCCCGAGGTAAGCCAGCTCATCGCCCCAGAAACGAACGCCCCAACCGAAACCATCGAATCCGAGGCGTTAGACCAAGCCGCAGCCTCCGTAGTCGAAATCCTTGGCGCGGCAGAACAATGTGGTTACACCTCTACCGGCTCCGGCTTTGTGGCAGACACCGGGCTGGTTGTCACTAACGCCCACGTGGTTGCCGGAGTCACCTCGCCCGTTGTGCAGGACGCGCGCGGCCGCACCTGGCCCGGAACCGTAGTCTACATGGACTCCGCGCAGGATCTTGCCTTTATCCGCGTACCCAAGCTACCCCTGGCCCCGCTGCACATCGGCGCTAACGCAACCCCCGGAAGCATCGTAACCTTCATGGGCTACCCCAAGGGCGGCCCGTTCAAGGCGATGCCCGCCACCGTCCAAGGTATCGGTAACACCCAGACCATTGACGCAGACACCGGCCGCGCCAACGCCATGCGTCAGGTCTACCAGCTGGCCGCCGACGTACAGCACGGCAACTCCGGTGGACCCGTTCTAGATGAAAATGGTACCGTGATCGGCGTGATTTTCGGTAAAGCCACCACCGGTCAGACCGGCTACGCCATTACCGCGACCACCCTCAAGCAGGCTCTGGCCGAAAGCGGTGACAACACTGCCGCAGTGTCCACTGGAGCCTGTCGCAAGTAGTGGCTCAGTAGTTGCCCACCAGGCAATAACCCGCGTGAGGCTCCCGTTCCTTACCTCTGTGAAGAAGGAGCGGGAGCCTCACCGCCATTAATCCTGGGAAACGGAGCTACCCAAAAAACAGTAGGCTAGTCCAAAAGGTGCTGAGCCAGGAAATCAACCGCCATTACGTACCCAAAGGCACCCGCACCAGCAATAACCGCCATTGCCTGCGGAGAGACAAATGACCGGTGGCGGAACTCCTCCCGGCGATGCACATTCGACAGGTGTACCTCAACCACCGGTAGCTCCGCTGCCTCCAAGGCATCATGCAGAGCCACCGAAGTGTGCGTATACGCCGCCGGATTAATAATGATTGCAGCACCGCGAGTGCGCGCCCGCTGAATCTCATCCACCAGGGCACCCTCGTGGTTTGACTGCATGAACTCGATATCGAAGCCGTGCACCGCGGCGCGCTCGCGCACCATCCGCTCGATATCATGCAGGGTAGTGTAGCCGTACACCTCGGGGCGGCGTTGCCCCAGCAGGTTCAGGTTTGGTCCGTTAAGCACAAAAATCGTATCTGACATGATTCTAGTGTGGCATAGGGGAGATGTGAATAGACTGTTGAAACACGAAGCGGGCGACAATGATAAAGAATGACAAGAGCGAAGCAGGTAATCCACAGCTACTCCTCATACGGATCATACGGAGGAAATGGGATGGTTCCTGCGAGCCGGGAAGGACGGACCGAGCTAAGGCCGGGGTACCGGGTGGGTGACGCAAATACGGTGAACCTCGCTACCGCAGGTTCCCCCAAACCGGTACCCTCGCATCATGACCGAAAACGCGACAACCCAGCAGGGCGTAGCCCCCACGGAACACAACATTCCCGAACAGAACAGCCCCGAAACGCTCCTACAGATTCGGGTCGTCCCAGAATTCAAGGCTGCCGCAGCCGCCCGACGTCTTAAGGCTCGCGGCCCCAAAACGAAAAACCCCGAAAGCCACCTGGCAACAGTGCGTCGCGCTCGCAAAATCAACCGTATCCTCGGTGCTACCTACCCCTACGCTGTGGCTGAGCTCGACTTTAATAATCCCTTTGAATTGCTCATCGCCACGGTCCTCTCCGCTCAAACCACCGATGTGCGTGTCAATTCCGTCACTGGCGCGCTTTTCGCGCGCTACCCGGATGCCGCCGCGCTTGCCGAAGCTTGTTACGAGGACGTAGAACCCTACATCCAATCACTCGGCTTCTTTCGGGCCAAAGCACGCTCCATCGTGAACCTCTCCCGGCAACTCGTTGACGAATACGCCGGACAGGTACCCTCCACCCTTGAAGAACTCGTCACACTGAGTGGAGTAGGCCGCAAAACCGCGAATGTGGTGCTCGGAAACGCCTTCGGCGTGCCCGGTCTGACCGTTGACACACACTTCGGACGTCTGGCCCGACGCATGGGATTCCCCACCGCCGAAGCCCCCGAGACAGTTGAAAAGGATGTCGCCGAACTCATCGACCCCAAAGACTGGACCCTTTTCTCACACCGCATGGTTTACCACGGTCGCCGTATCTGCCACGCTAAAAAGCCCGCCTGCGGTGTATGCCCCGTCGCCGATCTCTGTCCTTCCTACGGGATTGGTGAGACAAACGAGCAGAAAGCACGAAAGCTCATGAAATACGAAATGGCTCCCGGCCGCGAGGACCTGCACCTGCGCTTTCTGCAGGGCGCAACCCGCCGCCAGCTACAGGCCGAAGGTTATCCGCTCAGCGCCTAATAGACAGTGGTATTTACAATTGAGGTCCAATCCTCAGCCCACACTCCCGGAATAATAGGACAGAGACGAGAGAGCGCATGAACGAATCCCACCCCAACAGCATTACCCAACATCCGGCCTATGCGGCGCTTGCCGACTTAGCGGCCGGAGGAATCGAGTTCGATGTGGATGCTCTGCTCCGTAGCGCTCCCGCCTCGCCTCTGAATAAGGAAGCATCCGTACTTATCCTCTTTGGTGCACTCGAGGACACACCCAGTACCACCGATTTTGAAGGATGCCCCGAGAACGTGGGCGCGGATCTGGACGTACTCCAGCTTGTGCGTGCCTCGACCTTGCGCACGCACGCCGGCCAGCCAGCCTTTCCCGGCGGGAAAATTGATCCTGAAGATCGTGACCTTGCCGAGCGTACCGGAGAGCCGGTTGCACACATCGCAGCCCTGCGCGAAGCTGTCGAAGAGACCGGGCTTAACCCGTCGGGTGTAAAAATCTTAGGACAACTCCAGACCCTACCGTTGCCGGTCAGCAACTTTATGGTCACCCCGGTCATCGGCTGGTGGGATAGCCCCGTCGCCGTGAATGTGGTGGACTATAACGAATCTGCGCTTATTGCTCGCGTACCGGTGCGCGATCTACTTAACCCGGCTAACCGTCACACCGCCTACATTAAGCGCGGTCTAACCTCACATCGCACCCCGGCCTTCGACGTGCGGCTACCGGCTACCGGTGCGTCGGCTGAGGCCGGACAGGGGGATGAGGAATTCACGGTTTGGGGCTTTACCGCAATCCTTCTTGACCGTATCTTTGATTCACTCGGCTGGTCCGTGCCCTGGGACCGCGATGATCTACGCCCGGCACCCGGGTACGAGCCCTAAAAGGGTAAGCTGATGAGACCCCCGTGAAGAGTAATCTTTGCGGGGGTTATTTGCCCTCGGAGTAGTCATGCACATGTGCTACCGAAACCGGGAAATCCACCGGAACCCGTCCGAATAGCAGTCGCGCAGCCTCCGCCGCGCACTCACGCACAATCCGTGCCACCCGCTCAGCCTCTAGCTCGGGCCCGCAGAGTAGTAGCTCATCGTGCAGAAAATAGATGATGCGAGTGCGCATGGGACCTCCAAAAATGGTCTCCGATAGTAGCCGGGCGCGTACCGACCCCATCCAGCACAGTGCCCACTCTGCCGCGGTACCCTGCACGATAAAATTGCGGGTCATGCGTCCGTGGGCACGCGCGGTCGAGAGGGCGCGGGCCTCAGCCGCCGATGAGGATCTATCCGAGATTGTGAGGCGGAAATGTTCATCCACCGGTGGGGAGGTGCGTCCCAAGAACGTCGTTACCTGGCCGCCCGCCTCGCCAATACGCGCTGCGCGCTCTGTAAACTCCATAGCCTGCTGAAAAAGGGTAGCAACGTGGGGGAGGAGCGCCCCAATCTCGCCGCTACGACCGCCGTACATAATAGCCAGCATGCCGACTTTCGCGTGTGAACGCTCCGTTAGACCCACTCCCTTTATGCGCGCCAACTCGGCAATACCCGCGTAGAGGTCAGTTCCGCGTCCGGCGGCCGCGAGCGCCTCGTCTCGGCTCAGCGCGGCTAGGATGCGCGGCTCGATCTGCGAACCGTCCGTGATGGTTAGGATCTGCCCTTCGGGTGCCTGAATCGCTTGCCGAATCTCTGCCGGTAGCTGCAGAGCGCCGCCTCCGGAAGCGCCCCAGCGGCCGGTGGCGGCACCGCCAACCTCCAGACGCGGCCGGAACGCCCCTTCCGAAATCCAGGTATCCGCCCATGTCCAGCCATTAGCAGTCCAGATGCGGTATAGCTTCTTATACCGCAGAATGGGGTCAATGAGGGCATGACGCTTCTGTTTCTGCGCCGGGATGGCGTCGGCCCAGCTCTTTAGCTCCCAGGTGCGAGTTGAATCGACGGAAACACCCGAAGTTTGCAATGCGCGCAATAAGTCCTGTGGTGAATCCGGGTTGAGGTTCGGCATAAAGAGCGCGCGTTGAATCTGCTCGGCTAGCTCCTGGAGCTTCCGGGGCCGGCGGCCGGGTTCGGGGCGTGGACCGAGTAACTTCTGCAGGTGCGCATCGTGAGCCGCGGTATTAAAGGGGATGCCGTAGTGTCCGATTTCCTCTGCAACCAGGGCGCCGGCTGATTCGGCTGCTGCCAACAAGCGCAGACGTTCGGGGTGCTTCGAGGTAGCAATAGCACGAGCCTGAGCCAGCCACTCCTGCATGAGGGCGCGTACGACGGGGTGCTCCGGCAGGAGCCGGATGGGGCCGGCCGACAGCTGAGGGGCAAAAGGTTCGTGGGGCGGCGGAGCCAAAAAATCAGGGGGCTGGACGATAAGTCCCGATTCTGAGGGTTCGGGGGATTCGAGGGTGGGAGCCTCGGCTGTGCCGTTTGAGGTGCTGGTTGCATTTACCGGGGAAGGCGCCGCCGAGGTGGCCAAGAAATCCTCACCGAAGAGCTCTTCTTGGCCCTGAATTTGTCGGGGTACGGGTAGGTATCCTTGAGGTTCAACCGCATCGTGCAGTCCCCTAAGCTCCAGTGACGGGGTGTAATTCACAAAGTGGTGGGGATGGGTACTTGCGGTCGCCAGAATGCGTTGAACGAGTCGTAGGTCGTAGCACTGGTGCACCCGTACGCCTCGGCGGAGCAGTAGCGGAGCGATATGCCGAGTATCGGCCCAGATCCAGCGGGGAGGCCTCCGATCTTGAGATTGTTCGGCCAGTCGTTCCACCTCACGTACATAGGCGGGTAGGTTCGTGGCGCTTACTCGGTCAGCGCGCAGGATTTGAGGGATGAATTCGTGGTCACCCAGTTGCTCCGTGGTGGGGTCGTCAAAGTGGAAGGCTCCCCAGGACGTGACCGTATGCGCTTGCCCGCGTGCGGTGGGTGCCCCCGCAGCAATGGGGGCGGTGACCGGGCTGGTGCTGGTGCCGGTACGTGCGGTGATGCCTAAACCGGTTGCGGGACTGAGGAGGATGTACATACTTCCATTATGGGTGAGGTGTTGGTTGGGCTTGACTGAATTCCGCTGAGCTGGGGATAACGTACCCGCCCCTTTGGCACGGGGCTTACAGCGCGGGTGAACGTAGCGTCATATAGGGACGTAGTTCGAGGGATGAGGGGGCGTAGCGGGGCCGAATGTGGCTGTGGATAAACACTTTGGCGGGTGCGGGGAAGCCGCTATCCACAGAATGATCATTCTATATAATGTTCTGCATAAACACGTGGTGTGCTAGAAGCATGACAAGAACAAGCCAACCTAGCAACAGGCCGCCACTTTATTTACACCACTCCGAAGACAGTAGAAGACTGTGTCCATCCCGTCGCATTCGATCGACTCGGTTCCCGACGCCGCGCACGATAGCGGTTTGCCTAACTCGATTAGCCAGGTTAGCCTGCCGGACCGGGGAGCATCCGCCCTCATAATCCCTGAAGATTATAGGGCCCGAGCTGTAGCGCTTCATGCCCGAGAATATATTTTGAGCTCGGCAAGCCTGAGCTCACGGGCTCTCTCGGAGATCGGGTCACGACGCCACTGGCCGAATTCCTTGGAGGCACATCCGGCTGAGGATGAATGCCCCGATAAAGCCGGGCGCGACGGTAACGATACCTCTCTGCATGGGCTCCTCGAAGAGGCAATCGATGAGGCTATCCGCAGGATTGGCGGACATGACGGAAAGAACGGGTTGACGCAGCAACCCGAAAATATACCTTCGGCTGGAACGGCTCACCACCCAGAAAACGTACTGAGCCCCGGAAGACCGCCTCAACAAGGAACGGCGCGCTGGTTGCGCAGGTGGAAGAAACGAACAGATCCACCGCACGGAGCCTCAGTACATACTTGGAGCTACCCCAGCGTTGAGTACGTGCCCGTGAATCGTAACCTCGCCCTGCGCTACCTCGAGTCTGAACTCTACGGGCTCGGCGCGCTCGACCTGCTCATCGAAGTAGGGGAACGTCAGTCCGAAGGTAAACTCACCGATATCTACGTCAACGCTCCCTGTGATATTTGGGTGAGCCTGGGTGGAACAACTCGCCCGGTGGCTCTCAGCCTCGGCAATGAACGGCGAGTACGCGCCCTGGCCGAGCGGCTCATTCGTGGCCACGGTGGGCAACTAGACACCGCGCATCCGGCTGCCGATGTGAGCGACGAGTGGCGCAGACGCATCCACGCCATTATTCCACCGCTGAGTGAACGTACCCAGCTATCCATCCGATTGCCCGCACGTGAACGTCCCAGCCTGGAGCAATTGCAGAAGGCAGGGCTGTGCGATGAAGCAACCAGCGACTACCTGCGGTGCATGGTAGCTGAACGTCGAGGGTTTGTTATTAGCGGGGGAACGGGCACCGGTAAGACAACCCTGCTCAACGCCCTGCTGGGTCTGTGTGATGGGGATGAACGGCTCATCCTGCTGGAAGACACCCCCGAACTTGCCCCGAGGCACGAGCAGGTTATCTCTCTGAAAACTCGGGCACCTAATTCGGAGGGAGCTGGCGAAGTTACCCTGGGAGACCTGATTGTGCAGGCCTTGCGTATGGGGCCGGACCGCCTGGTAGTGGGGGAGTGTCGCGGGGCTGAGGTTGTGCATCTGCTCACCGCCATGAATACCGGGCACCGCGGTGCAGGGACGAGCCTTCACGCTAATAGTGCGCAAGCCGTGCCCCGTCGATTGGTTGCTCTGGGTGCTCTGGCTGGGCTGGATAGTAGAACGCTTGCTTTGCATACGGCGACAGCAATTGAACGCATTATTCACCTGGAGTATCACGAGGGACAGCGCCGGATCGAAGGTATCTACAGCCTGTGCCTTGAAGGGCCCGAGGAGCAGCTGCGGGTTCAGAGAATCACCGTCAGTTCTCCGCACGAGGCTTGTCTCCTGTGAGCCTGAGAAAAATATGCACCGCAGAAAGACAAAGCGCGTTGAGAAGAAAGGAGAGTTCCCATGAACTGCCTGATGGGGCTAAAGAGGCGATGGGCCGCTTCTCCGCCCGTAGCGGATGCTGAGGAGATGCGCATGTGGCCCCTCGTGCTACGTGCCCTAGCCCTAAATCTGCGAGCTGGATCGACCTTGCACGAGGCGGTGCATCGTATCTCGTACCCGCGCGGATATGAACGCACCCGCCTGGAGATTCTGCGATTCACTCAGCAGCTGGACAGCGTAACTAGCTGGGGTGCCCCGGCGTACCTGGCCTGCTTGCATATGCTCAAAGAAGAATTGGATGGGAGCACCCCGCCTCTGCGGATGCATAGTCGCGAGCGCCTGAACGAGCTTGCTATAAGCCTGCATATGAGCGAGTCAGCGGGCGCACCCCTGGCTACCAGCCTGGAACGGGCCGCCGAGCATGCCGAAGAGCGTATCGATGCCTTCCTCGGCCGACAGAGTGCCCTATCAGCTCCGCGAGCCACCACGCGGATCCTTTCCTGGCTTCCCCTCATCGGGTTGGGTCTGGGTGTACTCATGGGAACTGACCCGGTGAGGGTACTGACTGGGTCGTTGATTGGAGCTCTCATTGGGGTGCTGGGTGCGGGGCTGGCCTACACCGGGAGGCAGTGGACGGTACGGCTCATACACCGAGCGGAGAAAGAAAGCACCGAGGCGGAGCACCTGGTCGAGTCTGGAGGTGATACGGGGGCCTCGACCGGTATTTTTGCGCGAATCTTGAGCCGCTGTGCCGTACCTTCGCGGCCTGAGAGTGGACGCCCGGGGCAAGTCACACCGGTTGATACGGCTCTCATGCTGGAACTTCTGGCGGCTCAACTCAGGGCCGGGGCCTCACCTGTAGAGGCGCTGCGCACGCTAGCTGAGGCTCTGGGAAGCGGTTCACTCCGCTCTGTTTGCCAACGCCTTCAGCTAGGTAGCAACTGGGAAGCTGCCTGGTCCGATCCATCAACCGGTAAATTTGGAAGCTTGCGAGAGGCCCTGGCCCCCGCCTACACCGGGGGCAGCCCCAGCGCGGCGCTACTTCTGTCTCTGGCTGATGCTCAACGCCTGAGCGAGCATCGCGCCGCTGAACGAGCAGCCGGCAAACTCTCAGTGGCGCTCGTGGTTCCCTTGGGACTGTGCTCGCTACCGGCCTTTATCTGCCTGGGCATCGTACCCATTGTGATCTCTCTGATCCCGGCTCTGGCCGGATAATCCGGTCCTTCAGATCTTAAACACAGGGCTTCGGAGGCAGACTTCGGAGCCGTACATATCCGGGCGTTTGTCGCTGAATGGTCAGCTCCGGGCGCCATCCTAGAAAGGAAAAACAATGATGAACACCCTGTACGCCGAACACACCCAGCCTCAGGAGACGGGTTTTGGCACCTGTGAGGGTACCTACGCGGAAGAGGCCACTCAGACTATTTTGGGTCCCGTACCGCTTTCCGTGGCAATTGCCACGACCATGAAGCAGCTGAGGGAAGAATGTGCGGACCTGTTTGAGGAAGGCGTGGAAGAGTGGGGAAAGGTTGAGGGATGCGTGAGTATTGCCCACGCATTGTCTGAAGGATGCACTCTAGAAGAGTGTGGCCCCACCTGCCGTGGGCTTGGCGGATACCTTCCCGGAGGGACTGAGCGCCTGGATGGCAGCGATAACGTTCGTGCTGTCGATGGTGAATATGTGGCTACCGAGTATGTAGATAGCGCCGACCCCGAGGATGCCCCCGTGGGAGATGCAGAGGAAGGAGCTTCAACGGCTGAGTACGGCATTGTGATGCTTGCCGCGGTCGGCTTTGCGGGCCTGCTGGTGGTCATCCTCAAATCGGATGAGGTGCGTTCTATGCTTCTAGACATTGTGCGCAACGCCCTATCCATTGCTGGGAACACGGGACTGATGTAGCGCCGGATTCGTACCGGTATCCTGACACGAGGTGCGGCTCAGGGGGTGTTTTTGAAAGAAGTCTTCAAGACGCATCCTCTGAGCCACCCCTTTCTCTGCTGGAAACCAGAGTTACGAGGTTTATCGGCGATATACAGGCTTAGGAGAGAGGAATAAAGAATGAACACTCGTGTGATTTTAGCAAGTTGTATCCGGGGTGCCTGCCGCACCTGCCCGAACCAGAAAGCGGGGATTGGCAGCCAGCGAGAGTCGGAGCTGGGAGCCGTCACCGCAGAGTTCGCGGTGGCCCTTCCCGCTGTTACCGCAATGCTCGCCCTCTGCATGGGGGCGGCCTCCGTGGGGATTGCCCAGCTCAAACTGGAAGAATCGGCCCGGGTTGCCGCCCGCGCCGCCGCCCGAGGTGATTCCGAGGCCGAGATTCGCGCCGCGATTGAACGCATCGACCCGAATCAAGCCCTGCGTCTAGATTCGGCCTCAGAGATTCCGGGGGGGGGATCCGAATTCACCGCAGATTTCCGGGCTCGTCAGGTGAATGTCACGATTACCCGAGCCGCTCCGGGAGTTATTGGCTCAACCACCGGATGGGTTCTGAAAGCCGAAGCTCGCGCTCGCGTTGAAGGAGGCGAGAATGAGGGAGAGTAAGGCGCCCGGCGTACCGCGCGGGGCGGTCGGAAACGACAAAATACGGGATGAGGGAAGCGGTACCGTTCTGGCCCTCGGAATTATTGCCGTACTACTCGTGCTCACCGTTTTTATTGTCGGGCTGGCGGGGGTGGTCTCGGCGAACCGGCGTGCATCCACCGCGGCAGATTTGAGCGCACTGGCCGCTGCTGATGCATACCGCGGTATCACGCCGGGAGAGCCCTGCGAGGTGGCCGCCGAATCGGCCGAGAGGAATGGTGCCGCCCTGGAATCCTGCACCTTCCCAAATCGCCCCGAGACGGTGGAGGTAAGGGTTGCCGTACCGGTTTCCGGCCCCTTTGCGGTACTCGGCCCGGCGAGGACGCGTGCCCGTGCCGGGGCAGAACACCCCGAGGGTGAGCGGGCTACAGACCTCTCCGATCCCGCCGAGCCTTCGGACGATAATTCTCGACAGGTGGATCCTTAAGCGGGGAGCATATGGAGGGCTAGGGGGCGGCGGGAGTGGAGTACCGAGGTATGTATCAAAAATTTTGCATGCTTTGGGCATATATCGCGTTAAAATGGTTGTGTGGCTCAAAATAAGATTATTCTGTATTACCAGTTCGCCCCCATCGCCGACCCGCAGGCGGTCATGCTCTGGCAGCGTGCCCTCTGTGAGAAGCTCGGCCTGCGCGGGCGCATCCTCATTTCCAAGCACGGCATTAATGGTACCCTCGGCGGTGAGATCAATGCGGTCAAGGCGTACACCAAGGAAACCCGCAAGTACCCCGGCTTCAAGAATATAGAGTTCAAGTGGTCCGAGGGTGGTGCGGAGGACTTCCCCCGCCTGTCCGTGAAGGCTCGCGACGAGATTGTGGCTTTCGGTGCTCCCGACGAGCTACAGGTGGACGAGAATGGCGTCGTTGGCGGCGGCGTACACCTGAAGCCCGAAGAGGTAAATAAGCTCGTCGAAGAACGCGGTGACGAGGTGGTCTTCTTTGACGGCCGTAACGCATTCGAAGCTAAGATTGGCAAGTTCAAGAACGCTATCGTTCCCGATGTGCGGACCACCCACGACTTCATCCGCGAGATTGAGTCCGGTAAGTACGATCACATTAAGGACAAGCCGGTCGTTACCTACTGCACCGGCGGTATCCGCTGCGAGATTCTCTCTGCGCTCATGAAGAACCGCGGCTTCAAGGAGATCTACCAGATCGACGGCGGTATCGTGCGTTATGGCGAGAAGTACGGCGACAAGGCTCTCTGGGAGGGCTCGCTCTATGTCTTCGACAAGCGCATGCACATGGAGTTCACTCCGGACACCGTCACCATTGGCAAGTGCGAACAGTGCGGTGCTCCCTCGAATAAGTTCGAGAATTGCTCTAATGAGTCTTGCCGCGAGCTGGTTCTGCTCTGTCCCGAGTGCGCAGCCGATGACGCAAAGCGCCGTTGCGTACCCGAGTGCGCCGTTGATCGTGCCGCTGAGAAGGCTGACGCTTAATGGCGCAGAAAAGCCCAGTACGGATTTCTGAACCCCGTATAGAGGAGCATCCGGCGATGGTCATTGCCGGTGTTTCGAAGGTGTTCCCCGTGGATGGAGATTTCTCTCCGCTGTGGGATGAGCTGAACCAGAAGGCATCCCCAGCAATGCTGGACGTTCTGAAGGTGACCCAGTACCTGGGCGTGTTCACTCAGCCGGATACCAAGGGCCGGGTTCGCTATACGGCGGGCTTCCTGGTGTCGGAGCCGGCGAGTGCGGTGAAGCTGGGTCTGGGTGTATTGGAGTTGCCTGCAAGCACCTATGCGGTGGTTGAGGTGACCGGCCCGATTTCGGAGTCCATTCCGGCTGGTTTTGCAAGCTTTGAGGAGGCTTTCTTCGCGAAGAACCCGCAGTACCGCCCGGTGGGCGGCCTGGAGGTTTATGGTCGCGGAGATATTCAGGCCGAGGATTACCAGATGGAGCTGTGGGTTCCGCTGGTTCCCCGCCCCTAGTTCGAACGGTTGGCTTGTGCCATTTTGATCCGTTGAGGGTATGGATTTACAGGCCCGGTAGTACGTCTTATGTGGCGTGCTACCGGGCCTTTGCGTGCGTTTGTACCGAGTAATGCTTCGGGTGCTGTATTGGGTATCAACGTAGAGTTTATTCGGGAATGGAGACAGCATTTTGTTAGATAAAACCCTCGGACATGCTGTGATGTTAGTGTGGAGCGCCTCCATTCCAAATTACTTGACATGTAAAGTATTTGAGGTCTAAGATGGTATCAACGGCTCGGGGATAAACGAGAACCGAGCACAACCCGCAAAGGAAAAGGCCGTGAATAACGTATCCCAGAACAATACCGTACAGTTCGACAATTCCATTTACATCAGCCACCTCGAACCCAAGGCTTGCACCGTAAAGAAGCTTGGCTTCCTCTCCTTTGGCCACTGGGCTGAGGTTCCCGGCTCCCGCGTCCCCAGCGCGGCAGAATCCCTGCACCAGGCCATCGACCTTGCCGTAGGTGCCGAGGATATCGGACTGGACGGCGCGTTCTTCCGCGTGCACCACTTTGATCAACAGCAGGCAACTCCCTACCCGCTGCTCTCCGCCATCGCCGCCAAGACCAACCGCATTGAACTCGGCACCGGCGTGATTGACATGCGCTACGAAAACCCGCTCTACATGGCAGAACTCGCCGCCATGGCTGACCTCATTGCGGCGGGTCGTCTGCAGTTGGGTGTCTCCCGCGGCTCGCCCGAATCTGTCATCCGCGGTTTCGAGAGCTTCGGCTACTACCCTGCAGAGGGTGAAGACGAGGGTGCTATGGCGCGCCCCCACCTCGATATTTTCCTCAAGGCTATCGAGGGTGAGGGTATGGCTCCCAGTGCTCGCGTTCCCGGTAAGTATGCTCCCATTCAGCCGCAGTCTGAAGGCCTGCGCGACCGCATCTGGTGGGGTGCAGGCACCGATAGCACCGCCGTATGGACCGCGCAGAAGGGTCTGAACCTCATGTCCTCAACCCTGATGCTCGAAGATAAGGGTATTCCCTTTGATTAGCAGCAGGCTCAGCAGATTCGCCTCTTCCGCTCCGAATGGGCCAAGGCAGGTCACACCGGTGTTCCTCGCGTCTCGGTCTCTCGCTCGGTGCTACCGGTCATTGATGAAACCTCGGCACGCTACTTTGGTCGCCGTGCCGCAGAGGATTCGCAAGACTACACCGGTATTATCGACAACGCCTTCTCGCGTTTTGGTTGTAGCTACATTGGCGACCCGGCCCAGATTGCCGAGGAGCTCGCAGCTGACGAGGCGGTGCAGGCTGCTGATATCGTGCTACTGACCATCCCGAACCAGCTGGGTGTGGACTTTAATCTGAAGATGCTGGACACCATCGTGAAGGAGATCAAGCCTGCGCTGACGACCAAGTAATGTGTCGGAATCGCTGGGTGGGCACATGATCTACCATCTACGTGTAGGTCTGCGCTTTATTTCCTAAATCTGTTTCCTGAATCAATTTCTCTTAGGGAAGGTTGCTCCCGGATCTATGCTTCAGGGAGCGACCTGCGTGCTATTGAGCTATTTAAAGTGTTAGCTAAGAGTTAAGAGTATCTGGGGAAATACTTTATGCCTCAGGGGCTTTAATCTTGTTGTCCGGTATTCCTGAATTACCTCGGAATGGGTGAGTAGCTTTATAAAGTTGCCCAAATTGGTAATTGGATAGTGCAAGGAAAACACTATTGAATAATGTTTGCAGCTGGTAGGTAATGGGTGATGAATATTATAGAGGCGACAGGAGTTTCACTCTCCACCTAAAGGTAAGTGTTGATTTTTGAGCCATAGAGCGTGGCTTGCGGTTTTATTCGGGCCTATATCCCCCAGGGAGCATTGTCTGTTGTGCGTTGTGTTTAAAGCTATATTTTCTCCGTTTTGAAAATAAATAACCCAAAGTGGACTATATAGCCCATATGCATTAATGCACCTTGATGCACTTCTAATACCTTTAGGTTGTGCCTAGTTTTAATAAGCCTAGTCTTAACACGCCACCCAAGATTCTCTAACGATGATGAAGCATCGTGGAAGAGGTAGGCGGGGTGCCCGCCGGGGGTAAGAACGTTCTTCCAAGCGGACGTTTCTTTCGAGGGCAGCCCTTTCAAGGCATCTATTGGTAGCGCATCGCGAAATATCACTCAACACACAAGATAAGGATTAGTCCTATGACTCCTGATAAATCATCCACCGAGGTTCAGCGTCCCGGTTTGAGCCGCCGTAAGTTGGCTGCCGGTGCGGCCTGGGCTGCCCCCATTATCGCCGCATCCGCCATCGCTCCGGTATACGCGGCCAGCACCGGTGATGTCTCCGGTAGCGAATACGGTATGTTCGTCACCACCGCCCATAACGGTGGTTTTGTCGGTTATACGCACAGCGACAATGCTGGTTTTAACGGCCCCACCAGCCCCCAGGCATACTGGGCTAACGGCGGTACCTACAACCCGACCATGAACGTCAATTCTGAAGGCTGTGCCACCAACGGTATGGCAAAGGTCGGTGCGGGTCGCTACACTCCCGTGACCAACTCCGGTACCGGTTCTAACGGCGGTTACGTTAGCTCGACCGGCTTCTGGTTCTCTGTGCCCACCACCGCGGCAAAGACCGGCACCGGTTATGTCCCCGGCTCTAAGGCGGTTCTGAAGGCGGGGTCGCGCTTTAGCACCCTGGTGACCGTAGTCATCCCGACCACTTCCCCCCAACTGGAAGTGGACTCTCAATAACATTTCCCTTCAGCGATCTAACCAGATGTGGAATAAGGCTCTCAGCGGCCGCATGGTTGATTTGAACGCTACTGCTCCGTACCTGGGTACCGCGAACGTGGCCGGTAACTGGAGTGCTTCCGCACCGACCATTAAGGACAATGGTGACGGTACCGCAACCTTTACCGGCACGATTACCTACACGACTAGCAAAGATTACACCCTGACTCAGACCGGCACGAAGTACTACGGCCAGGTCATTATCCTGCCCGGCGTAATTCAGGTTCACACCGGGTACGGTTTCAAGAGTTTCTCGCTATCTTCGCAGGCGGAGTCGGCCACCATCACCTACTCGGGTGCTGACGTGCCGAACGTCCAGCTGAGTAACGAGCTGCAGACCACCGCAACTATTCGCGGCTGCTAATCCTGGGAATCTTCCACACGGGGGAGCCGAAGAGAAGAAAAGGGAGTATAGAGGGCCGGCGTTGGGCGTAGACAGTGGGTGCGACGCAAATGACGGTATACACACCGCCCCTGCAGAGGTTGTACCCCGCGGATGAGAGTGACCGCGTGGAGTAGGACAAAGCAGGTAAATGGCGCCGGCACCCGCGTGAAACGGAAAAACTAGGGTGAGGAAGTTTAGAGGAAGCACGAACCTCAATCCGGTTTCATCACGCACCTTAAGAGCTGTCGATAATGGGCAGATGTAATGGCTCTTCAGCCCCTGTCACCTTCAAATTCTGCCGGCAGAACCTGAGGTAAATCGCGTGCAATACGCGACTTACCCCGGTACTACCTGGGTGCTACCCGGTGTAGAAGACTGCCCTCTGCCACCTGAGTAAAAGCCCCATCCCCATAAAATATGGGGACGGGGCTTTATCTCGCTCTAAAAGCTTACGCAGAGGTTCTCGGTTCTCAAATCCTCAGCTAGTGCTCATCGCTAAAATGCAGGAAACTCTTGAGTACCAACTCGCGCACCGCATGCAGCAGGGTATCTTGCGGGTGCTGATCCTCGGTACAGCGCGCGGCAACGGCGGCCTCGTCATATTCAGGCCAGGACAATAGCATGGCAAGAGCCGCCACAATCTGACCCACGCTCAACTCGCCATCGCTCGCGGAAGCAAAACCCGCCGTCTCGGTTGAGAGCAATTGGGTGCGACACAGACCCGAGCCGGCGCGTAGCAGAATCACGCTGGGATGCTCGGCCCCGGGGCGGCCGTGACGCTCCTCGGTAACATCCTCGGCAACCTCCAGATGCGTGGCGAGTAGCGCCTCGTCATCCATGGCAGCCAGGCGGTCGTAACGGCGTACCGACTCGGTGAGGGCACGAGCAATAGGCTGTTGAATCGGGTAGGTAATTTCCTCGAAACGCTGCAGGGGAACGGCCTCGTCCTCGGCAGGGCGGCGCAACCAAATCATGCCGAAGCCAATAGAATGAACGTTCCGGGACGCAAAATCGTTGAGGTAGGCCAGGTAAGTCTGCTCATAGTGCGCGCGGTCGCGGTTCTCACTCGCGTCCTTTAGCCAGGTCTCCGCGTAGGACTCGGGAGCCACTACCTCACGCTGAATGAACCAAGCCTCCGCACCGGCCTCAGTCACCCAGGCACGCGGGCGCTCATCCCACGGACGGGAAACCTCGGAGTCCCGGTCATCACAAATAATCTCCCAATTGCCCAGCATCTGCGCGCGGCCACCGGGCACTAGCACCGAGGGAAGCAAACGCACCATGGTGCTAACAATCTCGTCACCGGGCAAGCCGCCATCGCGGTAGGTGAACTGTTCCTCGGCGCGCTCGCCGGCAACACGCGGGGTAATCACGAACGGCGGGTTCGAAACCACCAGGTCGAAGAGCTCACCGGCCACCGGATCCAGTAGTGAACCCTCACGCAGGCTCACGCGTGCCTGGGGGTTCCGGGGATCGATGGACAGCGCCTGGGCGTTCAGCAGCAGGTTAAAACGGGTGAAGGCCAAGGCTCGGGTTGAAATATCGGTGGCCGTCACGTGCTCGGCGTGGGCCAATAGATGGAACGTCTGAATACCGCATCCGGTGCCCACATCCAGGGCGCGGTGCACCGGGGTGCGCTCGGTAATCTGCGCAAGCGTCAGGGAGGCATGGCCGATGCCGAGCACATGATCCTTACGCAACACGCCCGGACGCTGATGCGCACCCAAATCAGCAGCCACATAGATCTCGGTGCCGTCATCGGCAGCGTACGGACGCAGATCCACACTGGCAACCCACAACGCAGAATCGGAACCGGCACGCCCGATCAGAGCGGCATCGGTGAAGTCCTGCAGGGTCTGCCCGAACACCTCGGCCGCCTCCGCCTCGGTCAGCGGGCGAGCCAGTAGAAAGAAAGCTAGCAGGCGCGCCAGGCTCTTCTGCTTGGCGCTATACTCGCCACGCAGGATCTGCTCCACACGCCAGATACCCGGGACCACCTGGTCGCGGGCCATCGCGTTGGCAGCATTAGTACCCAGCAACTCCTGAACGGCATCGTAGGTATAGTCCAGAGCGCTTAGCTGCTCCCGGATACGCACCAGACGAGCATAGTCGTCGCTACGGGGTGCATCCGTAATGGCAGCGTACTCGGGTGCGAACTCAGAGGCGAAATCGGGCGCAGAAGTAGTCATGCACACTATTCTACGCGTCGGCTTCTTCCCCCTCACAAGCCTGTTAAGGGATGAAGCGCAGGGAAGCGGTGTACTAAATGCCTTTGTTCACAACAACCCGTAACCTACACGGTGGCGGGTGGACCATCGCATACACTGAAATCATGAGTAACCTGTACCCCGACGAAAGCATCAGCATCGAAAAATGCTGGGAACGTCTGCACGTAAACACCCTCGGTCGTCTCGTGGTGACCGCTGGACAGCATGTCGACGTGCTCCCCGTGCTCTACGCCGTGGCTAACCAAGAAATCTACATCCGCACCACTCGCGGCAATAAGTTCTCCTCCGTGGTGGTCAGCCGCCGCGTCGCCTTTGAAATTGATGAAACCCTTGAGGACGGAATCCGCTCCGTCATTGTGGTTGGCATCGCCCACTGGCTTCCGCCCGAGATGACACCGCGTATTGTGCGCACCTTCGACCTACCCGAGCACGACAACCATGAAATGCAGTGGGTGCGCATCGTGCCGCAGAGCGTCTACGGCCGCGAATACCCGCTACTGCCAACCTACTTGGACAGCACCCAACCGGAGTCCGATACGCTGACTAGCTAGGCGCTCAGCCCCACTCGAGGTTACCCAGAATACCTGCACCGGTGCGCGCAAGTACCGCTCGGTACCGTATGATGTACCGAGTACCCTGCGCGTTTGTGTACGGTACACATCGATGCGCCCGCCATGCGGACGCCACTACACACATTACTCAATGACACCTCACCCGTTGTATACCGCCTACCGTCTCGACAGGAAGAACACGTAGGTTATGGTTGAATACGTAGCTACACCACTAGATAGAGGAGTGCCGTGCCCGCTCAGGCTAAGAATGGAAAAGCCCTACTGATCGTGGAGTCTCCCTCCAAAGTCAAAACCATCAGCAGCTACCTCGGCGAGGACTACCTGGTCGACTCGTCCATGGGTCATATCCGTGACCTTCCGCAGCCCTCCGAGCTGCCTGAGACCCTCAAGAAGAGTCCCTACGGTAAGTTCGCTGTCAACGTTGAGGAGAAGTTCGACCCCTACTACGTGGTCAACCCCGACAAGAAGAAAAAGGTTGCCGACCTCAAGCGCAAGCTTAAAGAAGTAGATGCGCTCTACCTGGCAACAGATGGTGACCGCGAGGGCGAGGCCATTGCCTGGCATTTGAAGGAAGTCCTCAAGCCCAAGGTGCCCGTCTACCGTATGACCTTCCCCGAAATCACCCGGGAAGCCATTCAGCGTGCTTTCGGTGAGCTACGCGATATTGATCTGCATCTAGTCGATGCGCAGGAAACCCGTCGCATTCTTGACCGCATCTACGGCTACGAGATTTCCCCCGTGCTCTGGCGCAAAGTTGGCCGCGGTCTATCCGCCGGCCGCGTGCAGTCCGTGGCAACTCGCCTGGTCGTTGAACGCGAACGCGAACGCATGGCCTTTGTTTCGGCAAACTACTGGGACCTGTCCGGCCGATTCCTGAATGCCGCCTCCGAAGGCTTCGATGCGAAGCTCGTGGCCGTGGACGGCCAGCGTATCGCCACCGGTAAAGACTTCGCCGACGACGGCACCCTCTCCACCCCCAAGGTCGTGCACCTGCAGGAAGAGGCAGCCCGCGCACTCTCGGCATCCCTGCAATCTGCTGCATTCTCGGTACGCTCGGTTGAGACCAAGCCTTATAAACGCCGTCCGGCCGCGCCCTTCACCACCTCAACCCTGCAGCAGGAGGCGGCCCGCAAGCTGCGATTCTCCTCTCGCGTGACTATGCAGGTTGCCCAGCGCCTGTACGAGAACGGTTATATCACCTATATGCGTACCGACTCGGTAGCGCTGAGTGAACAGGCCATTAACGCTGCTCGCCGTCAAGCCTCCGAGCTGTACGGCGAAGAATTCATGCCTTCCGCTCCACGCGTGTACACCTCCAAGAGCAAGAATGCGCAGGAAGCCCATGAGGCAATCCGCCCCGCCGGCGATACTTTCCGCACCCCGGATGCCGTGCGCGGCTCCCTGTCCAATGACGAGTTCCGCCTCTACGAGCTGATTTGGAAGCGCACCGTCGCATCTCAGATGGCGGATGCGACCGGCTCTACCGCTTCCGTGCGTCTGGGGGCCGTGGCCTCCAACGGTCAAGACGTCGAGTTCGCTACCTCCGGCACTGTCATTACCTTCCGTGGCTTCCTGGCCGCCTACGAGGAGGGCGTGGATGCATCCCGTGTGGCTGAGCGTGAGGCAAAGTACGCTGAGAAGCGCCTGCCGAACCTGAGCGCCGGTGAGGCCCTGACTGCCGAGGTTATCGAGCCCGTCGGCCACGAGACCCTGCCGCCGCCGCGTTACACCGAGGCCTCCCTCGTGAAGACCCTGGATGAGCTGGGCATTGGCCGCCCTTCCACCTATGCGGCGGTGATTTCAACCATTATGGACCGCGGATACGTGAACGTTCGTTCTGGTTCACTGATTCCGTCCTGGACCGCGTTCTCCGTAGTACGCCTGCTCGAATCCAGCTTCGGCCCCTATGTGAACTACGAGTTCACCGCGCAGATGGAAGAAGACCTCGACCGCATTGCCCGCGGCGAGGAGTCCCGCGTTGAATGGCTGGGCGAGTTCTACTTTGGCGGCGGCTCCAAGCGCGGCCTGAAGCCCATTGTCGATAACCTCGGTGAGATTGACGCCCGCAACATTAACTCTATCCCGATTGCGGACGGCATTGTGCTACGCGTGGGCAAGTTTGGCCCCTACCTGGAGGCTGAAGGCACCCTCGATACCGAGACCGGCGAGCTGACCGAACCGGTCCGCGCGAACATACCCGCCGACCTGGCACCGGACGAACTGACCGAAGCGAAGGCACGTGAACTGCTCGAACAGGGTAAGTCTGACGGCCGCGTGCTCGGTGTGGACCCGGTCTCCGGCAACCAGATTGTGGCCCGTGATGGCCGCTTTGGCCCCTACGTTACCGAGGTTATCGAAGAGATGACCGAGGAGCAGATTCAGGCGTACCTGGATGCTCAGCCGACCGAGTACTACAAGAACGGCAAGCCCAAGCCGAAGAAGAAGCCGAAGCCCGCCAAGCCGCGCACCGCGTCCCTGTTCAAGTCCATGGACTTGGCAACCGTGACCCTGGAGCAGGCACTGCAGCTCATGAGCCTACCGCGCGTGCTCGGTACCGACGCTGAGGGCGTGGAAATCACCGTGCAGAACGGTCGCTTCGGCCCGTACCTGAAGAAGGGCACGGACTCCCGCTCGATTGGTAGCGAGGAAGAGATCTTTACAATTACGCTGGAGCAGGCCCTGGAGATTTATTCCCAGCCCAAGCAGCGCGGTCGCGCGGCAGCTAAGCCGCCGCTGGCGGAGCTGGGTGTGGACCCGGTCAGTGAGAAGAAGATCGTGGTAAAGGACGGCCGATTCGGCCCGTACATTACCGACGGCATTACGAACATTACGGTTCCGCGTGCCGAGTCGGTGGAGTCGCTCACGTACGAGCGCGCGGTGCAGCTGTTGGCTGAGAAGCGCGCGAAGGGCCCGGTGAAGCGTAAGACCGCTGCCAAGAAGACGACTGCTAAGAAGACGACTGCGAAGTCTACTGCCGCTAAAAAGACCACCACTCGCAAGACTGCTACAAAAAAGACCGCTGAGTCGGCCGAGTAGCATTTCTGCCTGAAGGCGCAGGATGGGCCCCTGAACCCCCGCGTGGGGAGGGACGCCTCCTGCGCCTTTGGTGTACCCGAGTGTTTTGGCGAGGAGGTACGGTACGCAATACCTGTCGGTAGGCTGGCCGGGCCCAGCGGCACAAATCTGCTTGCGCCGTGGTGTGCGCCTCTGACAGACTGAGAGAGGCTCCGTCGTATTGGAACCAAAAGCGACTACACATAGACAATTCCCGCTGTCGGCGGGGGAGGGGAGCGCACCGTGCGCCTGGGAGTTTTAGACGTCGGTTCAAATACCGTTCACCTGCTATTGATTGATGGCCGACCCGGCGCGCGCCCGGAACCCTACGCGTCCCACAAGATTCCCCTGCAGCTCGTGCAGTACCTGGATGCGGAGGGTAATATCTCGGAGGAAGGGGCCGAGGCGTTGACCCGCTTCGTGACCAGCGCCCGCGATTTTGCCATTGAGAATAACGCGGAGGACCTGCTGGCCTTCGCCACGAGTGCGATTCGTGAGGCCGGTAACGGGGCACAGGTGTTGCAGCGGGTGCGTGAGCAGACCGGCGTGAGCCTTAACGGTATTTCTGGTGATCAGGAGGCGGCAATTACGTACTTCGCGGTGCGTCGCTGGCAGGGCTGGGGTGCCAGGCGCATCCTGGACTTTGATATCGGCGGTGGCTCGTTCGAGTTCTCCACGGGTACGGACGCCCTACCTGATGCCGCGATGAGCGTACCGCTGGGTGCGGGCCGCCTGACCCTTGAGTTTTTTGATGAGCAACCCCCGAGTCCTAAGGAGGTCAAGCGTCTACGCAGGTATGTGCGCGAACAGATCGAGCCGGTTGCGGAGAAGCTGCTGAGCTACGGCACGCCGGACATGACGGTGGGTACCTCGAAGACGTTCCGGTCGCTGGCGCGTATTTGTGGTGCGGCGCCGTATTCGGCGGGCCCGCACGTGAAGCGTGAGATGCACCTGGAGGATTTGCGTCTGTGGACTCGTCGCATGGAGGCGATGACGGTCAAGGAACGCAGTCATCTGCCGGGTGTGTCGAAGGAGCGTGCAGAACAGGTACTGGCGGGCGCTATTGCTGCGGAGGCGGCGATGGAGCTGTTTGGTGTGGAAACGACGCGCGTGTGCCCGTGGGCGCTGCGTGAGGGACTAATCCTGAAGCGTATTGAGCATCTGGCGGAGGGGACCGGAACTCCGGTCAATCCGAAAACCCTCTTGGGCGAATAAAATATGATGATGAACCCCGCAGGCTGGTGTGTTTGATATACACCCGCCTGCGGGGTTCTTACTATTCTTTATCCTTTCGTGATAATCTGTGAATGCAGACACTTGCACAATGATGTAAAACATGGCCGTCCAGGAAGCTGATTCACAAACAAAGATGTCGGAAAGGAAGTGCCGGTGCAGACCAAAGAGAAATCTCTGAAAATTGAAGACGTTATTAATAAAGTTGATAGCGTGTGGGGTGAAGAACATGAAGAAAAACGGAGATATATAGTTAGATATTATATTTTAATGTATCCCTTGAGAGCATTTTTTGCATTTTCTTTTATTTATTTTGCAGAATTGCTTATATATCTTCCAATTCTTACTTCGTTGCCAGACGATCAGCGAGAAGCACAAAAGAAAATCCAAGAAATACCAATGTGGATTATAGAGTTAACATTTAATTTCCTGTATTACATATTTGATTTACACTCCGGTATTATTCTCTCGATTGCAAGTATTCTTTTGAGTTTATATGTGAGTGTTGGAAAATTTGCCGATGGTCGAGAAGGCTTAGCTGTTGATGCTCGGCGTGCAGCATACCGAGGATTTGCAAAGTACGTAGGGTATATTATTTCTGCTGCATTTACTTTAAATTTTTGGTATGGCCTTTTTGCTGGTTATTTTCAGGGTAAATTAAGGGCCCCTGAAATATTTGGTGGATTGGCTGGGGATCCAGAGTGGGGAAAACTGATCGTTCCCTCTGATATAAACCTTGACCGATATGGTGATATACCTCTATGGGTATTGTTGTTTTTTGCTTGGTTTACTCTCTCTTCTGCATTAATGTCGACATATGATGAAAAAGATATTTTAGTTAAAAATACTGGGTATATTAGGTCTATTAAAAATATCGAAGATTCTGCCAAGTCCTTGGAAAGCAGCCCATATGAGATGGTTGTGAATTATATAAATTTTGTCGGGACTGCGCCCAAGCTTGCATACAAGAGTAAAAGGAGGAAATTCAGGTCCAATTACCATGATTTGTTTGTTCGAGACTACGGAGATTCTTTTTCTGAGGGTAATGTAGGGTTTAAATTTGTTCAAGGCCCTAAATATTTGGGGCCAGTACTCTGGATTGTATTCTTTATTGCATTTACATTTGCAACATCGATTATTTTTCGCCATTTTTATGATTTGCGTTTAGGGTATATTGCAATTTCTGCTACAATCGTTATTTTTAGCATGGAGATTCTCTCAGCAGTCTCAGTGAGTAGTTACTTTTATTCTGGTATACATCGTCTAAATATTAGACATATGCACCGCTGGCAATCTAAGATGTGGATACGGGTAAAAATTGCCTTTCCTGGTTTTATTTTAGGGTTTTTGCGTGTATTGTTGTTGTTGCTTCTGTTTTGTTCGATAGTTTTTCCACCTGGTGACCTGGAGCAGTTTGATAACTGGGAACATCTTTGGAAAATTGAGGTTGTGGCCCCCTATTGGGTGTCAATTATCGCTTTTTATACCATTAAGTATCTTTGTATTAGGCCACTATTAAAGTATCGCTTTATGAAAAGTTTAAAGAAGGAATCGTTGCAATTTTTTAATTCCTTAAGCGAACGTGGGTGTAAAAACATAAGGAAGAAATATAAGATTAATGAATATTTGCTAATTGCATATATTTATTGTTCTATATTGAGAATTAATGAGTACTATTTGGATTATAAATCTGAGATTGGAAAATCTGAGAAGATGGATCCCTCGGATAGAGCGGTTCGCTATCAAGGCTCTAGACTGACTTCTCGCAGGATTCCGAAGGCTCTCCGTCGTAAATAGCATCCAACTTTCGCAAGGGTAAATGTTGAGAAGCCACATGTGTTTCGACCAGCCACATCATAAGTGGCTTCTCGAAACACATGTGGCTTCTCGCTATGCGGGGCTGTAACCCCCTCCAGAATTTGTGCCATGGTTTAGCGTCTTCTGCCATGGTTTTTAACTACGGCCAAAGACGCTAACCTATGGCATAATTTTCGGCACAGCACGGCAAGACAAAGGCGGCCCTGGATACACGCGCATCCGGGGCTGACCCCTCGTTTCTTAGGGGGATTTGATTGCCATTTTGATATAATCTCAGAGGGTGTAATTAGCATACAGAAGGGGTGGGGTACATTAATACGTGGCATAACTTTTCACAATAAAACTTAGTGGCGCGACAAGAGAATTAATTTTACAAGAGACTATTGGAGGGACCGATGGCTTTTCTGGGCTACAACAAAGACGAAAAGTTAGAATTTAATTACAAGAGGCCCTGCGGGTTGTGGCTAATTGTGGTGGCGGCAGTTATAGCAATAGCCACCATGGCTGGAGGAAAGCAAATAATAAACATGCAAGTATTCAGCATTGGGTACGTCGTCAGCTTTTTCTCAATCAACATGAATAAAAAGGTGCTGAATAGACTAGCCGAGGGCCCTTCGAGCGAATTTCAAAAGAAAGTATCTTCACGAGCCGTTATTCTATTGTTTGTCTTAATGGTTTTGCTGGGTGGCTCATTCTTCGCAACTGAAAATTGGAGATTGATTTGGTTGGGAGCGCTGATGGCAACCGCGCTGCATTTCTTCCCTTATTATTTTGTGCATGGAAAGTCAATGATATACCTGGGTCTTGCCTGTGCCATTAATGTTTTTGTGGGATATATTTTCACCAACATTCCGTTAGAGGTAATCGCATATATTGACGCGGCGATTAAGCTCGTATTCGGAATTTATCTACTATTCCTTTCAAAGCCGCCAAAGCAAATTTAAGACAGCTCTTCGGCACATCAAAACAGCGCGGCCTTGGACGCACACGCATCCGGGACCGTTCCCTCTTTGCTGCTGAAATTTACTTCTTGGAGCCGAACACTCGCGTCCACGCCCAGCGGGTCAGTACCGCCGAACCCACCGCAACCGCCATCGGTAGCTAGGCACTCGCACCCTGACCCGTAAAACCAATCAGCAGAGTCAGAGCAGACAACGGCGCATTCATCGAAATACCCAGAAACGCAGCCGTACCCGTCAACGCCGCCACCGTCAGGGTCGTCGTATCCAGCGGAAGCTGCGGTACCGGGTAGGTCGGGGCATTCGAAATCACCAGATTTGCCGTGACCGTCGCCGTCCACACCGTCACCGCACCCACATACAGCGACCACAGGCTCAAACCCACGGCCATTGTCTCAACCAGGTATACCAGACCACCTACCGGCACCTGATACACCGCCGCCAGACCGGAGGCCGCACCCGCAGCCACCAGCAGGCGCCGCTCACGATCACCCAGTAACGGTGAACCATCTGCACGGGCGCCGCCCACACGCTCCAGCAGACGCGCGCACCGACCCGCAGCCAGGGCGCCCAGCTCACGCGGTGCAACCTCCTTACCCACGGGGGAGCCCGCACCCACCGCAACAATCTGAATCACCGAATGCGAAATCTGCCGCCACAACGACGGCGCGCGATCCTCCTCGGTAGCACCCGCAATCTGCGACTTCACGCTAACCACGCGCCGCCCGCCCGACTGCAAGTAATACCAAACCAGCGCCACGAACGGGCCCAGAGCCGCCAAAACCAGGGCACGACGCACAGGATCAGCCCCGTCGGTCACCATCGGGTGGTGGCCCTCGGAATGGCCGAACGCGAGCTCCTGCATAAAATCCAAAACATAGTGCAGAGCAATTGCCCCCAAGCCTCTGAGCACACCCGTGACCAGCGCGGCAAGAGTCAGCCCCAGCAGGAGGCAAAACAAATAGGAATGGGAGCCAGCAGGATTCTGCGGGCTATTCATGGGCAAATCGGGGTGAGAAGACATAGAAAAATGAGGCCGTATTGCGTTGCGTACTGTGTGCTGTATGGAGGCTCCACATCCGCCCCTGCACCACGGCGAAAACCGTAGCGAAAACTCAGGAGAAAAACGCGGTCGAGAAGCCGATTTAATTCTACGCCTGCGCTTTTACCCCTCATCGGCTCGCCACAGGACGAGAGACAAAAACGGCCCACCAGGCAAGTACAGAGTGAAGGCCTTGAGTAGAAAATGCGTAAGAAACATGAAGCCAGCCCCATGCACACCCGGGGCTATCGAGGGTGGCATCCTCATCGGTATTACGGTGGTTCCGGCAGTATGCGCTCCCGGGCCTATCAGTTCTTGGCTTTCATTCGTTGGCTCCGTGTGCCCCAAACCACCTGCACCCGTTAAGCTGGAAGGGTACGCCTCCACGCACCCGCCGCGCACAGAGTTCGGAACATAGAGCATTGTGCGTTATCGCAGTACCGGGTGCCGGTACCCCACCCGCGGTACCCCTCGCAGAGACACCCCATACGGAAGGATCAACGATGACCGCAACTATTGCTTTTCTCGGCACCGGCTCCATGAACGGCTCCATTGCCGCGGGCCTGCTTGCTGCCGGACACGACCCCGCCCACATCCGCGCCACTGTGCGCTCCGCAGAATCCCGCGCCGCCCTCGCCCAGCGTCTCGGTGACGGAGTAGACATTATCACCACCGGCGAGAACCCCGAGGGCAATCAGAAGGCCACCTCCGGTGCTGACCTCGTGCTACTGGGTGTGAAGCCCTACGGCATTGTGGAACTCGCCCGCGATATCGCACCCGCACTCTCCCCGAATACTGTGGTCGTCTCCGTCGCGGCCGGCGTGACTCTCGAAACCCTCGCTGCGGTTCTGCCCGAGGGCCAGCCCGTTGTGCGCTGTATGCCGAATACCCCCTCCTCTGTGGGTAAGGGTGTATTGGCCATTTCCAGTACAGAAAGTGTGAGTGAAGAACAGAAGAAGCTGGTTGAGGACGTTTTGGGTACCGTCGGAGTGGTCGTCCAGGTCCGTGAGGACCAGATGGACGCGGTCACCGCCGTTTCCGGCTCCGGTCCGGCCTACGCATTCCTGCTGGCGGAGGCGATGGCGGCCGCCGGTGCAGAGCTCGGTCTGGATTATGAGACTGCCCTGAAGCTGGCCAGCGCGACCGTGGCTGGTGCCGGTTACCTGCTGGATTCTAATCCGGATGCGCCGGCCCTGCGCCGCGCCGTAACCAGTCCAAACGGTACCACCGAGCGCGCGCTAAACACGTTTACCGAAGGTGGCCTCTTCCAACTGACCGAAAAGGCGATGCGCGCCTGCGCTGAGCGCTCGGCGGAAATGAGCCAGCTGTAACACCACGGACAGCAAATAGTTCTTTCTGATGCTCATTTAGCCAGCAAAATAGCCTCTTCCCTATCTCTGGGAAGAGGCTATTTCGTGTCTCAGTAAGGGGTTCGGTTACATCCCGCAGTACTGGGGAAGCTATGCTCGAAAGTACTTAGGGTCGAGCCGCAAAGCGCTCGATCAGGTCCACCTGACCGGAGACAATCAGGATATCCCGCGAGTGAATGCGGGTTTCTGTGTCCGCGTAGGTGAAGTCCTCACCCGGGGACTTAATGCCCACAACCGATACACCGTATTTAGACCGAATATCAGACTCGGCCAGGGTAAAGCCGTGGGTTTCCTTTGGAGGCCGCATCTTTGCAATTGCGAAGTCATCGTCGAATTCGATGTAGTCCAGCAGGCGACCCGAGACCAGGTGCGCTGCGCGGCGGCCGGCATCCGCCTCCGGGTAGACCACATGGTGTGCGCCGATGCGTTCCAGGATTTTGCCGTGTGCGGGGGTTATAGCCTTCGCCCAGATGCGATCCACACCCATGTCCACCAGGTTTGCGGTAATTAGCACGGATGCCTCAATCGAAGTGCCCACGCCCACCACAGCCGAGCCGAAGTCATCGGCGCCGAGCTGGTGGAGGGTATCAATATCGGTTGCATCCGCAGCAACTACGTGGGTGAGCACACCCGACCATTTCTGAACCACTTCGGGATCCTTCTCAATGGCGAGAACCTCTTTATTTTGCACGCGTAGCTGGGCTGCCACCGCGGAACCGAAACGGCCCAGACCAATCACGAGGACGGGGGCGTTATGTGCATTAGCCAATGGTGGGCCTTTCTTCGGGGAACTTGTAGAGGCGTCGGCGCGAACGTAGCGCCAAACCGGTTGCGGCGGTGGTGGTACCCACACGACCGATGAGCATGAGCACGCTGAGCACGTAGATACCGGATGGCGGGAGCGAAGCGGAGAGTCCGTTAGAGAGACCGCAGGTTGCGAAGGCAGAAATGACCTCGAAAATAACTTCCTTCAAGTCCGCGCCACTAATGATGAGCAGGGTCGCGGCACCTACCCCCACCACGGTAGCACCCATTACGATCACGGAGATGGCGATGCGTAGGGAAGACTCGGGGATTGTGCGATTGAACGCGACAACCTTCTGATCGCCTCGCGCTTCGGCCAGAATGGATAGAGCGATCACGGCGATGGTGGTGACCTTCACGCCACCCGCAGTGGATCCAGAGCCGCCGCCGACAAACATGAGCAGATCCGTCAGTAGGGTGGAGACGGGGGTAATGCTGTTCATATCAACCAGGTTGAAACCACCCGAACGCATCATAATGGAGGCAAAAATGGCGTTGAGTATCTTCTCACCGGGGGAGTAGGAGCCAACGGTTGCGGTGTTATTCCATTCGAAGACCGCCCAGAAGAAGGCCCCGAAGACAAAGAAGAAGAGGGTCGTAACCACGGTAAGCTTGGCGGTCAGCGACCAGTGCTTGGGGCTAAAGGGGGTGCGCTGAATGGCGATAAAGACGGGGAATCCCAGGGACCCTAGGAAGACCGCACAGCAGATAGGCACGAGTAGGAAGAGATCGTGGCCGTAGGGAACGATGCCGTCCGAGTGGGGGGTAAACCCTGCGTTATTGAAGGCGGAGATGGAGTAGAAGATGCCGTGCCATATGGCTTGGAAGGGAGCTTCGCCCAGAATGAGGAATCGCGGAATGAGTACCAGAGCGACCAGCACCTCAATCGAGAAGGAAGTGTAGGCAACGCTTTTAATGATGCCGCCGACCTCGCCCAGGCGGCTAATATTCAGGTCTTCCTTGGCAATAATCTTAGTGCGCAGACCCATTTTACGGCCAATGACCAGCGCCAGTAGGGAGGTGATGGTCAGAGTGCCCAAGCCGCCCACCTGGCAGCCCAGCAGAATCATAGCTTGCCCGAAGGCTGACCACTGCCCGGCGGTGGAGACGGTGGTTAGCCCCGTAACGGTCACAGCGCTGGTGGAGGTAAAGAGCGCTTGGTGGAGAGGCGCCACATGTCCACTATTCGAGGAGATGGGGAGCATGAGGGTGAGGGTAAAGAAAATAATAACCAGCAGGAATGCCGTGATTGCGGTGCGCGAGGGGGAGGCCAGGACGGTCGCGTCAATGAAGTCACGGAGGCGTTCGAAGGTCTGCCGGTTAAAGCCGATAGGTTGCTTGGGGAGACGTTCATTACCCTGAGTGATATGGCGGTCGCGTAGCGCGGGTAGGCGATCTAGTTTGATGCCCGGGACGGTAGTGAGTACGCTCAAGCCCTCAAGCTGTTCGAGGCGTTCTCGATAGCTGGAGTGGTGTTCTTTTTCATGGGGTGATGACTGATCACCACTGAGAGAGCTCCAGCGGCGATTGAGGTGCTGCGCTGTGCGGGGTTGGTGGCGCCGGAAAGGGCGGCGTGTGCGTCCCATGCGCCTCCTTTGGGGGGGTGTCTGTGGATGCGGGCGTAATGGCACGCGGGGAAAGCGCATCGTCAGGTGGATGCAAGTATTTTTCTAGTGTATCGCGCTGTTCTGCAACTGAGAGTTACAGAAGCTCAAAGTTGTATATTCTGGATTTAGAATGCGGTGAAAGGTGGGTGTACAAGCTTGCCACCCCAGAGGAGGTAAAATATAGAATGTGATATGCAACCTATGCTTTTGCCCTTCAGGGAACATGCTTGCCGTGCACTGTAATGCGTGATTAAAGAAATTTTAAGGGGAATTTCCAGATCACCCTCATTCTAGACTTAGGGGGCCTGTTTATATGTCATAATCGCTATATGCAGTCTGATGTTTTCTCTGTCATCGCAGATCCCACCCGCCGCCGAATTGTGCGTATTCTTGCTGAACAGACCCACACGGTAGGTGCTGTCGTTGAGAAGCTTGGCATGAGCCAGCCCACCATTTCTAAGCACCTGAAAGTTCTTCGTGATGCAAACGTTGTCTCTGTTACGGTTGAGGGGCAGCGTCGTCTCTACACGCTCAACCCCGAAGTCTTCGCGACGGTAACCGAGTGGATTGACAAGACAGTTCAGATTGCCCAACGTTCCCACGAGGAGCAGGTGCCTGTGGCTCTGCCCGGTGGTGCACACCTGGCCGCCGATGCTCATCGCGTACAGGGTGTTCATACTGCCGAGACTTCCGAAGGAAGCGGCGTCGCCGCTGAGGGAAAGGCCTCCGCAGCATCCGCTGGGGAGAATTCCACCCCGAAGAAGGCCGACGAAAAGACCCCGATTTCCTCCGCGTCAGTCGCGGAAGAAGCAGAGAAGGAGCGCATCAACGCTACTCGTATCCAACACGATACCCCGAGTGCGCGCGCCCTGACCCGCCCGGTTCTTTCGCAGGCTCTCGGCACGTCCAGCGCCTCCGCGGCAGCCGCGAACCCCGTTATTCCCGAGCGCGAGGAAGTCGTGGACAGCACCCCGATGCGTCCCTTTACGCCCGTATCCTACGGTTATGATGTATCTCGTGTGTCCCGTCCGGTAACCCCAGCCGTCTGGCCCGCAAGCTCTTCGGTTACTAAGCCGGCTGACCCGGCAACCGAACGGTCGACTGAGGTGAATTCTGTCAATGCAACCTCTCCCGTAGCTGAGACTACTGAGATTGCTGAGGCTACTGAGGCCTCTGCTGTCCCCCACACCAGCGACCCGACCGCTACGGTGGGCGACTCGGCTCAGCCCGTTACCTCCCCGGCTCCCGAAAGCACCGGCGAGAGTGCACACGAAAGCGCAGAAGCATCGACCGCATCCGAGGAATCTGGCGAAGCTCCCGAGGCACCCTCGACCGAAGAAAAGCAGGTCGAGGAAGAACAGATTAAGGAGACTTCTTCCGAAGAGAACTGTGTCGACGAAACCTCGTCTGAAGAAACGTCGGCAGAAAAAACCCTATCCGAAACAACCTTGTCCGAAGAAACATCAGCCGATTCGGCAAGCGAAACCGTTGAAGGTGCTCCCGCACAGGCTGAACAAACCGAACCGTCCGAACAGGCTGAGCAGAATAAGTCGGTAGCGTCTGCGTCCTCTGAGTACCAGACCATGCCCGCCTATGACTCGGCCTATGAGCCTGCCCAGGAACCCAAGGAGAAGGAGCACCACCTCAGTGGTCTCTTTGGGTTCCTCCGCGGCCGCCGTCGCTAGCAAGCACAGTACCCGTAGCTCACTCACCACTCATCTTCTCCTCTTTTCTTTAATCGAAAGATAATATTCACGTGGCTATTCACCGTAAAATTCTGCGTTGGCTTGAGAACGAACTCTTTGAAGGCAACATCCAGCTGGGCCAAGACCTGCCCACGGACAGCGAAATTGCGCGCGCTATCGGTGCGGGGCGCTCCCGTACCCGAGAAGGCCTGCGCACCCTCGAAGACATGGACTTGGTGCAGCTGTACACCGGTCGTGGCAAGGATATGCTGGTTCGTCTGAGCGCTGAGCCGGCCTCCGCCGCCAGCCCGGCTCTACGCCTGCACATGTCGAGCTCGCGCTACCCCACCCGTGACCTTGTACAGACCCGCATCCTGCTGGAAAGCTGGGCAATTGCGCGTATCGACCCGCAGACAACCTCCTTTGCGGAAATGGACGACGTGCTCGAGCAGATGGAAGACATCGACCTGTCGATCCATGATTTTCTGGAGCTTTTGCTGAACTTCCACTCCCAGATCATGCGCTGTGCTGGCAATGAACTGCTGGTTGGCCTGCTGGCTTCGGTGCATCAGTCCAGCTACGAGTCGATGCTTTCGCTAGTGGGCCGTATGTCCCTGTGGAGCAGCGTTGTGGAGCGTCTGCGGGCCGAGAGCCGTGCGATTGCGGAAGCCCTGAAGGCCGGGGACTCCTCAACGGCTCGCACCATGGTAATTAGCCAGCTGCGCGGTATGTACGCCGAGGCAGGTATCGATATGGAGCAGGAGGCAACCTCCGCCATTGGTTTGCCCGGTGAGCCGATTGCATCCGCGTTCTCCCCGGTGGATCTGGATGAATTCGGTGCCGACGACCTAGTGGAGGACTTCGAGAACACCGCGGTGAGCGATCCCGCCTTTGCGGATGCCGAAGATTCACAGCCCATTGCTGTGCCTGCTGGGGCTGCATCGCACGATTCTGCATCCTGGAATTCCGTGCAGGGTGCCCGCCAGACCCCTGCCCCTCAGGCTCTTGCGGTAGCTCCGACTACCGGCCCCTTGGCCTCAGAGAATCAGCGTTCTGAGAAGCCGTCCTCGGGGAAGCCTCAGACTGAGGAGCAGAGCGGTTATTCCACCCCTGCCGGACATGTCGACGCACCGCGTGAGCGCACTGTTCCCGTGCCTTCCAATTCCTCGGTGCCCACCGGCCCTTCCGAATCCGGTGCTCAGGCCATCGTCGCGCCCCACTCCGGCCCCCAGGCCGCGGTAAAAACTTCGGCTCACCATTCGGCGGGCGCGGGTGTTCCCCTCAGCTTCGGCACTCCGCATCACCGCCCTGCGGCTCAGCCCGGTGTCGTCGCATCCGCTGCACCGCGCGTCCAGCCTTCTATGCTCACCGCGCCCCCTGTCCCCGTTGAGGAGCCTGGCACCCCCAAGGTGCTACGTGCCTCCTTGACCGCGCCGCGCCGCCGTAGCGGTCAGATTACTTCGCCGGTGCGGGCCACCATTATTAAGCCGGCGGACCGTAGCCGTACCCTCGTGGCTCCCGGCAAGCTGACCGGTCGCAAGACTGATCCGCTGGGCGTCGCGGGTTCTGCCGCTACGGAGCGTGAGACAGCGCTAGGTGTTTCCTCCCGTGAAGATTCGGATCAAGCCCGAGAGAACCGAGCTCAGGCCGCTCGCTCCGCTACATCCGCTTCAGGGAAAACCAGCCTTGAGGCCGCCGCAACTCTGCACGACACCTATGAGAAGCTCCCGCACGAGGGTGAGCAGCCCCAGGAACACAAGGGCTTGCTGTCCAAGGTGAAGCGTTTCTTTGGTGTCGTCGTGTACGAGCCGGCCGCAACGGCGGAGCCCGAGGCTGCACCCGCATCTTCCAAGTCCACCTCCTCCAAGCCCGCCTCGCCCGAGTCTTCGACGGCAGCTCCCAAGGCCGAGGCGCAGGCCCGCGCCGAAGCCGAACGTGTCGAGCGTTTAAAGACTGTGAACGCCGCGGAGCCCGCCCCCGAACGCGCCTCCGGGCATGAGGGAGCGACTTCTGTAGCGGTGAAGAAGCCCGCCAATGGGGAACCGGCAGATGCCTCAAAGCCCGCGGATTCCGTTAGCGCGGCAGGTGCAAACTCCAAGCTGGCCGCCTCCGAGGCATCAGCCGAACAGTCTGCCGATGCGGCCGACTCGAAGAGCGGTGCCAAGAAGACCGAAAAGAAGCGCCGCTAGAGTCTCAGATTTGCCGTATCGGGTCCGGTGTCCCCGGAAAAATCGGGGAAAACTCCTGAAAATCGGCTCTCGAATGGTGAAAATGGGGGCAAACCTAGTACTCTAGGTAGGTAGCGCTCTAAAACGCAGGGGTATTTCTGTGCCTAAAATGCGTTTTGGATCGGTTATACCGGTATAAAACACCCCCGGGTAGCTACCGAGCCGAATGGCTCGGCCGGGTACGAGTAAAGTGAGGAAATCCTATGGGTTCCGTTATCAAGAAGCGCCGCAAGCGTATGTCCAAGAAGAAGCACCGCAAGCTGCTTCGTAAGACCCGCCACCAGCGCCGCAACAAGAAGTAAATAGACTTCTTCAGCCCCGCCCTCTCATCAGAGGAGCGGGGCTTTTGCGTTATCCGGCTACCTCGTTTGGGCTTAGCCTCCACATCTGACAGACTGGAAATATGACTGAAACCCACACCGTTAAAGTTCACCTTATGCGCCACGGCGAGGTACACAATCCCGAGCGCATTGTCTACGGCCGTCTGCCCGGCTACCGCCTCTCGGAGAAAGGCCGGCAGATGGTGCGCCTGACGGCCGAAGAATTTGCTACCCGTGCCAGAAACGGTGACCGCTTCGTGCACCTGGTCTGCTCGCCGTTGCAACGTACCCGCGAATCCGCGGCACCGGTTGAGGAACTCTTGGGTCTAAACGCGCATCCCGACGAACGTGTTATTGAAGCCGATAACTACTTTGAGGGTCTGCACGTGAATGCGAGCGAATTGCTACGCAATCCGCGCCACTGGACCAAGCTATACAACCCGGCCCGCCCCTCCTGGGGCGAGTCCTACCTAGATCAGGTGCGTCGCATGGCCACCGCCGTTCAGGACGCAGCCCGTCGGGCCTATGAGCTGGGGGGAGAGGGAGCGGAGGCCATTATCGTATCTCACCAGCTACCCATCTGGATTACCCGCCTGGGTCTGGAGGGCCGCACCCTGCAGCACGACCCGCGCGCCCGTGAGTGCAACCTCGCCTCAATTACAACCCTGATGTTTAGTACCACCGATTTCGAGCACGAGATGCCGCGCTTCGTCGAATACTCGGAGCCGGCTGCGCCGCTATACGGCGGTGTCATCCAGCTGCCCGGTAGCTAACCGGCAGTTCCTTGGAGGTGCGCGTTAGGCCGCGGGACGCATCCTTGAATCGGATGCGTCCCGCGGCCTTTCTTCTACCCCGTACGGCGAGCTAGCGGAAAGATCTGTTGTAGTCAGGAGTCCCCGCTCTCCGCAGATGCTTTTAGCTCCGAGAAGTATCTCCGGGATAATGGCCCTTAGGATCATTATCCTCGGGATTATGCGTCTCGGGGTTTTGACCTTCACGCTTTTTGCCCTCGGGTGCGGGCGACTTACGCTTCCGCTGTGCCTCACGGCTGGCGCGTTCCCTTTCGACCTTTGCTTTAAGCCAGCGCAGGTACTCCTCATCGTCGTCAGGAGATAATACCGAGGGCGCCGGGGCATTAGGGCGTTGACCAAATCCCGGCAGAGGGTCCGAAGGGCGCGGGGCCTGTGCGCGCCGAGGGCGGCCCCACAGCAACCACAGCAAAGGGCCCACCACGGGGAAGAGCAGAACCACCGGAATCCACAGCCATTTGGGTAGGGTGCGCTCTTCCCGCGCGGGGGTGCGTAGCGCATCCAGAAGAGTGTAAAGGCTCAGGCCCACTATGAGGGCACCGGCACCGATAATCAGCATGGCACGAAACATAGATACCACTATCGCATACTTGGGACTGCCCTCAACTCAGAGACTATAAAATTACCCCGCCGGGTGAAAAGCCGAGGAGGTATTATTGTCGGGGCCTAGTAACCGGTAAAGACCTGAATCTCGTTGCTGAGAATATCCAACGATCCTAACCACGTGGCCAGCGCTAGAATCATCGAGTAGATGAGTGCCACGATGCCGGCTTGCTTTAGCACGGGAATCAGCTGGCGTCCGCCGCGCGTCCACACGGTCACACAGGAGTGAATGGTTGGGCCCACGAGCACGAAGACCAGCAGGAACCAGGGATTCTGTGCCAGTAGGAAAAAGGTTAGCAACAGAGCAACGGCCATCTCCACAATGTAGGCAATACGTGACCAGGACTCACCCAGACGCACCGCGAGGGTCAGCTTGCCCGCCTCAATATCAGTGGGAATATCACGCACGTTATTGGCCATCAGCAGGGCACAAGAGATCAGACCGATACCAATCGCGCCAACCCAACCCAGCAGGGTCAGGGTGTGAGCCTGCGTGTAAAGGGTACCCAGGGTCGCTACCAAACCAAAATAGATGAACACGAAGATATCGCCCAGACCCATATAACCATAAGGACGCTTGCCGCCCGTGTAACCCCACGCCGCAAAAACACTGGATGCGCCAATCGATATGAACCACCACTGATTCGCCATAGCCACCAGCATCAGACCAGCCATCATGGCTGCACCAAAGCACGCGAATGCGGCACACTTGACCGAGAGGGGGCTGGCTACGCCGGATCCGACCAAGCGTAGGGGACCCACACGGTCCTCGTCCGTACCTTTAATACCGTCGGAGTAGTCATTGGCATAGTTCACACCCACCTGCAGAAAAAAAGCGACAAGGAACGCCAAAAAGGCGTAGAGAGGCTTAAAGGCGTTAATCTCGAAGGCAGCGGCTGAGCCGGCAATAATGGGGGCAACGGCGAGCGGCAGGGTGCGCAAGCGAGCCCCTTCAATCCATTGAGCGGCAGTTGCCACGGGGAATCCTTCCGAAGGGTCAGTGAGTATGATACGTGATGTGTGGGAGCTGGGAACCGGGTGCGCCGCACCCCGTAGGCGCGGCCGATGAGCCCCGATAGTCCCTGTCCAGGATACTGTATATTTTGCGGCGGTCCGGCTTGCCGGTGCTGGCGACCGGAAAATCGGGTAGGATACTCAACTGCTTGGGCGCAGCTGCCACCCCCAGCCGCTCGCTACAAAGGGAACGCAGGGCTGAGCAGATTTCACCTCGAGTACCTGCCCTATCCGCGGTCGCCGGAACGAGTGTGACTGCCGCAGCGAGGGCGTTACCCCAGCGCGCATCGGGGAGGCCGCACACATAGGCCTCACGCACGGCCGGATGCGTCTCAAGAACCTCCGCTACCGCGCGGGCCGAAATTTTGACGCCGCCGCTAATAATGACATCGTCACTACGGCCAAGCACCCGTAGCTGGGCGGGCCTCCCGGCAGAGTCGAGGGTACCCATGAGACCGTAGTCATCGGTACGGTACCAGCGGCTACCGTCCGGCGCGGTAAAGAAATGCTCAGCGGTGCGACCGGGATCGCTCAGGTAGCCCTCGGCCAGATGGGGGCCGCTTATCCAGATACGCCCCGCACTACAGCCCTCTTCGGTTTGAGAGATCTCCGGCATTCCCTCCTCGGGCACAAGTTCTACGCGCACGCCGGGTAGAGCACGGCCGGAGTAGACGCACCCACCCGCGGTTTCGGCGCTACCGTAGGTCGTCACCACGTTCAGACCCAGCTCGCGTGCGGCGGCCAGCAGATCGGTGCTCGCGGGGGCTCCGCCGAGCAGAATGCCGGTAAAAGAGCGCAGGGCCCCGTAAATCTCCGTGGCCTTGGTAGGCTCTACCTGTGCGGCTTCAAAGAGCTTGTGTAATTGCGTGGGCACGAGGGAGATGAAACGTCGGGGTGAGCTCATCGCCTCAGCTGCGTGAAGAAAGACATCCGGGCTGAAGGGTATGGGTTCGGTGACGGAACGAGCAATCACCGGGGATGTCCCCGCCAGTACGGAACGAGCCAGTACCTGCGCGCCGGCCACGTAGTGCGCGGGCAGGGCCAACAACCACTGGGAGGTGGTCACCGGTGATCCCTCGACTCGGAAGAACGCCTCGGTCGCCTCGGCGCTCGCGGCCAGTGCTCGGGCGGTGAGCGCGGTGCGTTTGGGGGTTCCGGTAGAACCGGAGGTGCCCACCACCAGTGCGAGAGTTTCCCGCTCCGCCGTGTGGGGGCTACCGGCATCCTCAAAGATTTGCCCAAATGCGCCCAGAAGCGTCCGTGGATTCACTAGTTGATTGGCCTGCACCTGAACCGCAAGCGGGTGCAGAGAAGCCTCCGCTGGGGCGGGGGCGGGAACGAGTCCGGGGACGGGGGCATTGAGCATGAAAATCCTCACCGAGGTAGGGAATAATATAGCGGCACAATGTACCGGAGCAGGATTCGGTGCGCAGAGGCGCTGACGAATCCGGCTCCGAGGCCGTCGCGCGATATTACGCGCGGAAGCGTGTTAGAAGTAGTACGGGTAGTTGGACCAGTCCGGGTCGCGCTTCTGCAAGAACGCGTCACGGCCTTCCACCGCTTCGTCAGTCATATACGCCATGCGGGTTGCCTCGCCGGCAAAGACCTGCTGGCCGAGCATACCGTCGTCGGGTAGGTTGAACGCGTACTTGAGCATGCGGATGGCCTGCGGGGACTGGCGGGCAATATGCGCCGCGTACTCCAGGCCCTTGTTTTCGAGTTCGGCGTGGGGGACCACGTCATTGACTGCGCCCATCTCGTACATGCGCTGAGCGTTGTACTCCTTGGCCAGGAAGAAAATCTCGCGGGCGAACTTCTGACCCACCTGGCGAGCCAGTAGGGCTGAGCCATAGCCGGCGTCGAAGGAACCCACGGTTGCGTCGGTCTGCTTGAACTTGCCGTACTCCTCCGAGGCAATGGTCAAGTCAGCGACCACGTGTAGGGAGTGGCCGCCGCCCGCTGCCCAGCCGGAAACCAGAGCGATGACGACCTTGGGCATGGTGCGGATGAGGCGCTGCACTTCCAGGATGTGCAGGCGGCCGGCTCGTGCCGGGTCAATGCTTTCGGCGGTCTCACCGCTGGCATAATGGTAGCCGTCGCGACCGCGGATGCGCTGGTCACCACCGGAGCAGAAGGCCCAGCCGCCGTCCTTGGGTGAGGGGCCGTTACCGGTCAGCAGCACGGTGCCCACATTGGAAGTCATGCGCGCGTGGTCAAGGGCGCGGTAGAGCTCGTCGACGGTGTGCGGGCGGAAGGCATTGCGCACCTCGGGCCGGTCGAAGGCGATGCGCACGGTGGGCAGATCGCGCAGGATCTCGCCACTCTCATCGCGCTGAACCTGACGGTGGTAGGTGATGTCGGTGAAGTCCTCGAAGCCCTCAACTACGCGCCAGTCGGCGGGGTTGAAGATATCGGAGACCTTTTCGGGAAGTTGTGCAGTCATAGCTTCCATTTTACGTGTCCCGAGAGGCTAGGGGCTCGCATCGGTCCACGTGGAGGGGGCCCGACGCTACCTGTGTAGTGCCGAGCCCCCCAATGTACCAGCGGGGTGTTTGTCGCCTCCGCCGGGCAATTCCATTACTGGCTTTTACTTGACTTTGGCCAGTTCGACCGCGCGATCGAATTCTTCGTCAATCGCCTCGTTCTTCTTGTAGGTTACGAGAGAGACCACCACGGCGACCAGTAGGGCCAGGAAGAACGCGGGAACCATCTCGTAGATGACGGTCTTGAGCGGGCTCTGGCCCCAGGCGAAGGCCACAATTGCACCGGTAATCATGGAAGCCAACGCGCCCTGGGTGGTCAGCTTACGCCAGTACAGCGACAGCAGAACGGTCGGGCCGAAGGCCGAACCGAAGCCCGCCCAGGCGAAGGCGACCAGCTGCAGAATGGAGCTGTTCGGGCTCCAGGCCAGCGCACCGGCGACCAGCGCCACGATGGCTACACCGAAGCGTCCGAACCACAGGGACTTGCTCGCGCTGAGCTTCTTTGTCGAGAATACGCCGTAGAGATCCTCCACGAGTGCCGAGGAACATACAACCAGCTGCGAAGACAGGGTGGACATAATGGCTGCCAGCACCGCCGCCAAGATCAGGCCGGCAATGAAGGGGTGGAAGAGAATCTGCGAGAGGTCCAGGAAGACGGATTCGGCGGTTTCGGGGTTGGTGAGTGAGGCCTCAGGATGGCGGGCGAAGTAGGCGATGCCCATGAATGCGCCGCCCAGGGCGCCGACCACGGTCAGTAGCATCCAGCTAAGGCCGATGCGGCGGCCAGACTTCGCGTCGGCAGGGGTGCGCATTGCCATGAAGCGCACGATAATGTGCGGCTGACCGAAGTATCCCAGACCCCAGGCGAGGGAGGAGATAATACCGGTGATGGTGGTGCCAGCGAAGATGCTCAGGACTTCGGGGCGTACCTGGCCGATGGATTCAACGACAGGGCCAATACCGCCCAGGTCAATGATGGTAATAACCGGTACAGCGATCAGGGCAGCGAGCATAAGCAGACCCTGAACCATGTCGGTGTAGGAGGCGCCCATAAAGCCACCAAAGAGGGTGTAGAACACGGTGATGCCGGCCAGCAGGAGCATGCCGGTGTGGTATTCCTGGCCGAAGGAGGACTCGAAGAAACGGCCGCCGGAGACCATGCCGGAGGAGACGTAGAAGGTGAAGAACACCAAAATCACAATGCCGGAGACGATACGTAGCACTCGCTTGGTGTCCTTGAGGCGGTTGCTGAGGAAGACCGGCACGGTGACGGAGTCACCCGAGACTTCGGTGTAGCTTCGCAGTCGCGGTGCCACGAACTTCCAGTTACACCAGGCGCCAATGAGCAGACCGACAGCGAGCCAGGCCTGCGAGAGACCGCTGAGGTAGACGGCGCCGGGTAGACCCATGAGGAGCCAGCCGGACATGTCCGAGGCGCCGGCTGAGAGGGCCGCGACGGTGGGGGAGAGCTGTCGCCCACCCAGTACGTAGTCGTCGAGGCTATTGTTTTTGCTATTGGCCCATAGGCCGATGGCGATCATGGCAACAAAATATATTGCTAGCGCGATAATTTGGTATGTGCTCGCAGCCATTATTTCCCTTCTCTCCTGGTGATCGTGAGCGCCTGTGTGTATTTATACGCTGCTCCATAATTTTATGAGTGGTCCAGGATACATTCTATGGTCTTTGTCTCGGAAAATAAAACCGATCAGGAGTGTCCACTGTATTCAATTAACGAATAGAAATTCATAAATAGAATATTGGGTGGCTGTTTTTCTGTGGGTTATTGTGGGAGATGTTGCGAAAAATGCCCGGAAACCCCTGAATATCCAGGGGTTTCCGGGCATTTATGGTGAGTATGAGGCTCAAAAGCATTATGAGTGCCCGCAGGCATATTCATTGCAAACGAAGAAAACGAAAAATATTTAAGGGTTATAGGAGTGTCTGCAAATGCTCGAAGATGAAAATTCCGCCCGGCCGAAGTCCTAGAGAGTACGCACTACCCAGGGCTCGCGAGACATATATGCCGGGTCGAAGCCCTCAAGAATTGTTGTCGCATCTGATACCGGTACCGAAGCCTCGTGCGGGCGACCCAGAGGGTCAATAATCGGAATAGAGGCTGCAATCCAGCCCAGCACCTGTGGAAGACTCACCCCCGCTTCGCGCAGCTGCGGTAGCGTCACCGCACCATCGCGCTTGGCCAAGCGCTTATCTTCCCCATTGAGCACCAGCGGAATGTGTGCATACCTGGGTTCCCTCAGTCCCAATAGATACGCCAGATAGGCCTGGCGTGGTGCGGAGGGTAGCAAATCATCCGCGCGCACAACCTGTTCAACCCCCACGAACGCATCGTCCACCACGGAGGTTAGGTTATAGGCGTACGTTCCATCGTTGCGCACCAGTACAAAATCGTCTACCGTGCCAGTGTAAGAACCATAAAAATCATCCCTTACCGTGTACTCTGTCACTTGTGCGCGCAGGCGCATAGCCGGCGGCCGCCGGGTGCGGCGCTCGGCGCGTTCGGACTCGTCGAGATTCCGGCAGGTGCCGGGGTAGGCACCTGGGGCATCGTGGGGTGCACTCGAAGCCTCCTGGATCTCGCGGCGGGTACAGTAACACTCGTAGATTAATCCCGCATCTCGTAGCGAGTTCACCGCATACTCGTATGCAACCAGGCGCGTGGACTGGTACAGAACCCCGGGTACGGGACGCTCCATCGCGTCCTTGAACGTCGGAAGGTTCTCGGCGCCGGGGCTTGCGTCCCAGTCCAGACCGAGAGCAACCAGATCCTTCAGCTGTCGTTCTGCCGCCCCCGGGCGCACCCGGTCCAGATTCTCAACGCGCAGGTAGAAGGGATTTTCTCCCCTTCGAGCCATAGCCCAGGCAAGAATTGCGGTGCGCAGATTGCCCAGGTGGAGGTCTCCTGAAGGGGAAGGGGCGTAGCGTCCCGCACCGCCGGGAAAATCAGGGGGAAGGGTATCGGAAAACCCAGCGGAAGAAGCATTGCGCTGGGGATCCCAGCTCGGCGAAGAGCTCGACGGAATAGGGGCAGAAGATGTCATGTCTCCATTGTATTAAAGGCGTGCAGTGAGGCGTTGGCTCGACTCTTGAGGGAGGTTTTTTCCTGCCTTGCGATGCGAGAATTTCTTCTACTGTTCCAGAATCGAAAAACTTGCCCTTTGGCTGAGTTGAAAATACCGCATTGATACAAAATTCCAGTAGGGTTATACCTATGGCTCGTACTATTGAACTTGCCGACGGCGTGTATCGCATTGCTACGGATAACTACAGACTCAATACCGGACTGGTCCTCGGACTGGAACGGGCACTAGTCGTAGATACCGGCGCCGGTCCCCGTCAGGCCACCGAAATTTATGATGAGGTTCGCCGCCTCACCCGACTTCCGATTACCGTGGTCAACACCCACGGCCACTACGAACGCTTCTTTGGGAACGACGTCTTTGCGTCGATGGGAGCTGGAGACTTCTGGGCGCACCCCCGCGCCGCCCGTGCTATTCGCAAGTACGGTGAGGCGCAGCGTCCTTACGTTGAGACTCTCGAACCGGAGATGGCTCACCACCAGGGAGCGGCCACCGATATTGTGGTTCCCAACCGTCTGGTTGCCAATAGCGGTGACGGTATTACCTTCACCCCCATTGACCTAGGAGGGCGTAGCGCAACCCTCATGTACCTGGGTCCCGGCCACACGGACGGCGATATTATTGTTGGTGTGGAGGACGTGCTTTTCATGGGCGGCCTCATTGAAGAGGGTACCGATCCCTACTTCGAGGACTCCTTCCCCGACCGCTGGATCGATACCCTGGGCGCTGTACTTGAATTCGATCGCTACCGCGTGTTCGTCCCCGGCAACGGCGAGCCGGTGGATCGCACCTTCGTGGAGCGTGAACGCAATACCATGGTGAGCGCAATCAATTCGATTCGTTGCTCCACCTTGGATCGCGAGGATGAGGCAACCACCGCCGCTATGTACAAGTTGCCCTACGCGCCCGGCGCGACCCGCTTCCTACTCGATCGTCTGGCTCAGCTGGACCACGCTCCAGTGGCCGGGGACTTCGATGCCGAGCACCCGGAAACGAGCGGCTTTACCGGCCCGATCACTTTGGGTCTGGCAGGCTACTAACGGATCCTGAGAAGTCCGTTTCTTTAACAACCAATCACCTACAAATTCCGTTCAACAACCACCCATATATTTAATATAGCCAATACGGCATAAATGCGGGTGCGGGTTAGGTTCCACAATGGAAGCCGGCCCGCGCCCGCGTTATTCATTAGCCGGGGAAGAACGCTGATTACGCCTTAGCGTACTCTGTGCGCATCGCCTCGCAATCGGCGGTCAGCGAGGCGGGCACCTCACCCATTGCGTTGCACAGCTGCACGAAACGGTGCCGCCAATCCAAATTCTGCAGGGCGCGGCGAATCTGACGCTCACCCTGCTCGGGGGTCCAGTGGGCTACCAGTTCAGCCACCCGCGCCAAGCCAGCGTGCGCATCCCTATGGTCAATATCGACCGTGGCCCCCTCCCACAGAATCTCCCGGGTGGTTGCGGTGTTCGGCACACGGCCAACAACGGTCACCCCAGAGGCCAAGGCATCGGTCCAGCGGCCCGTAATATACTCTTTGGTCGGGTGCGTGTACGATGCCGGGCTCACCGAGGTGGAGAAGGCCAGCAGGAACTTTGCGGTGTTCAGCGCCTGCTGAAGGTACTGAGCAGACTCGCGGTCATTCGCACCGAAGGCAGGACGTCCCGCAAAGCTCAGATGTGCCTCAGCGGCCAAGCGGGCGGTCTGCTTGTCATCCTCATAGGCAGCCGGTTGGCGACCCACACGGAGCAGATCAACACTCTTCGACCCCACAGACGCCAGACGGGAGGGAAACTCGCTCCACACATCAGCACCCCAGGGCAGAACACCGGGAGTGCGCACACCGGATGCAGTCCAAGGCTGAACATCTTCGGCATCAGCTACAAAAATACGGTCGTAAACCGAAGACTTCGCAATAGCTGGGATACGGTCATCCCAAAAGCTATCAATTACCCAGCCGTAGACAGCACAGTAGCGGCGAAACGCGAAAGAAGGTTGCACGACAGTGTAAAGCTGACCGGGATCGGAAGCAATAACCAAGCACCGGTGTGAGCCGCCCTTCAGGCGCGGAAGGCGCGCCAGAAGCTTTGTCTGCTTGGAGAGTGAAGCCCCCACGTCAACGGTGTGGACGGTACCGCCGGTGTAGCGGGCCAGAAGCTTGGCCATGGCGTGTACCGGAACCCAGCCTGCACCGGCAGGGACGGCAACAATAATATCGAGTGAGCTCATGAGATTCCTCGGGAAAAACCGTCGATTGCCTTAAGAGCACGTAACAGCGTCCTCTGCGGCGGACGGTGAGTGATAGGGGTGAGCCGCTCCGTAGCCGACACGGTTCCTGACGAGTACATTCAGGAGCAATTGGCAGGCAGAGCGCATGCAGTTTTCAGTATATCTGTCTCCCGCACCCGATCGTGGAGCAACCTCAAACGTTAGGGTGTGTGAATGCGCACCTCAATGCCGGACTCCGTGCCGAAGCCGGCGGCCATACGCGTTAAATCGGTATTCGGCGCAGCCGCTACCGTAAAGAAACGTTCAACCGCAGATGCGAACTGTGCCTCGCGAGCCAAGTCACCGTGCTCCAGGGTCGTAAAAATACCGCCACCGGCATCGTCGAAGACCTCAACCCGCAAATCGGGCAATAGCTCAGTGCAGGGCAGATTCAGTGAGGAAATATCGTGCTGAAAGGTCAGGTCACCACACAGCAAGGTCACCGGTAGGGCGGAGCCGCCGGTGACGGGACGACCCTCGGAATCCACACCCGCTGGGTAGTACCCGGACAGGGATACGCCAATGGCGGTGGCAATCGTGCCGTCAATACCCGCCAGACCGCGGTTCGCGAAGACGCGGGAGGGGGCCGGCTTGCCCAAAGCGGGGGCAGCCGCCTCCAAATCGCGAATCAGATTCGAAGAGCCCAAGACAAGGAGGCGTCGCTGGGCCACCGCATCCTGCCAGACACTGCGAGCATAGGCCTGGCCGGCGGTG
>CAUQVM010000001.1:0-80134 GCA_963521575.1 uncultured Rothia sp. | reverse complement strand
CGTAACCTACATGTGTAGGTTCCGACCCCTTTTGGGCTGTCTGGAGCGCGGGCAATCCTAAATCCAGGACTTAAACCACATGTGTGAATACCACTGCTCGTAGGGAATTACCTGGGCGGTCCACAGCGGCATAAAGTAGGCACTCATTACCAATACGCCCACCAGGTAAACCGTCACCAGAGTTACACCCATCCCTGCCCGCAATACCGAACCGCGAGCTCCAGACAGTGCCAGGCCCAGAACCCCCGCCAGCAGAAGAATCAGGAATGGCTCAAAGGACAGCGCATAGAAGTAGAACATTGTGCGTGTCGGGTACATAAACCACGGGAAATACCCCGCTCCGAACACTAGCAGTAGCGCACCAAAGCGCCAGTCTCGCTTAAACAATAGAACCACCAGCGCCACCAGAATAGCGGGAATAAAAGCCCACCAAATCACGGGGTTGCCAATATTCAAAATTGCCTCGGAACAGGCCTTAACGGTGCACCCAGAAGAACCTTGCTTCGGCGACTCGTAAAAGTACGAGGTTGGGCGGCCCAGAACCAGCCACTGCCACGCCTGCGAAGAATAGGTGTGCGGGCTACTCAAACCCGAATGGAACTTAAACGCGGAGACATGATACTCCCACAACGAGCGCAAATCCTCAGGCAACCACATTAGGCCCTTCCCAGGGTTCTCCTGAGCCCAATTGCGGAAATACGCGCTCGAGGACTGGAACCAGCCAGCCCAAGTGCTCAGGTATACCAGCAGGCCCACGCCAATTATCTGCACGAAGGTGGGTATACCGTCGCGCACCAGGGCCGTCAGGCCCCACTTCTGCAAACCTACAATCCGGCGGGCATTAATATCCCAAAATACCGTCAGCAGACCCAGCGCCGCGATGAAGAATAGAGAATTCCATTTCACACCCGCGGCTGCACCGGCACACACACCGGCGGCCACTCGCCACAGGCGAAGCCCCATGCCCGGCCCCCACGATAGCGGTGGCAATGCTCCACCGTTTTGACGGGCTGCCTCCGCGATATTGCGTGCTAAAACACGTCGTGCCTGCACCCTGTCCAGCAACAGGCATACAAACGTCGCCAAAATCCAGAACATCTGGAAAATATCTAGCAGAGCTAGGCGCGATTCCACCAGCATTAGGCCGTCCACCGCAGCCAGCAGCGCCGCAATAGTCGCCACCGTCACCGAACGGAAGAGTAGCCAGGCGGCGTAAGCAATCAACGCCACCGACAGCGTGCCGATCACTGCGGCCGACACACGCCAACCGAAGGGGTTGTTATCCCCAAATACCACCATACCCGCAGCAATCATCCACTTACCCAGCGGTGGATGCACCACGTACTCGGGCGAATTGGGCAAAAGGCCCGCAGGCCGGCCTTCCACAAAGGAAGTATTCGAATCCTTAGCCCAACTCAGCTCGTAGCCGTAATGAACATACGAATAAGCGTCCTTGGCGTAGTAGGTCTCGTCAAAGACGATAGCGTTCGGGTGTGCAAGGTTATAGAAACGCAGTACACCGGCCAGCAGGACAATAAGGGCCGGTGCAACCCAACCCCAGCGTGGGGCACGGATATAGGCAACGGCGAGGGCGTCCAACAGAGCGTCCAGGCTGAAGCGTCCAGCCACGCCGGACGTCTGCGCTGAGCTTGCCGACACTTCGTGGGCGGGGGAAAGCAGCTTAGGTATCTTCACTTCATCCATCCTACGGGGTCAGACCGGACGATGCACCATTTTAACCCTGATGCCGGCCTCTGCAACGTTCCGAATCCTCCCCTGTGGTTTCCTTGATTTTGAGGCCATCTCCGCCTTCCAGAGAGCCTTCTGAGCTTCCCCGAGGCCTCTGATCCATCCCACAGCCAGCATGGACGCGGGCGTTACACTTAGGAAGTAAGAGAAGACCGCACCGAACTCGAGGACACGATTGAACACATCCGCTGACACTGAATACTTCGAGACAGATTACACTGACGAAAACTCCGCCGCCGAAACGGGTGCGCTTCCCAAAGTTGGGAGCGCGGCAGGTGGTGTGCTTGTCTTGGGTGGAACCCCCATCGGCAACCTGGCCGATGCCTCCGACCGTCTGCGTACCGAACTTGCCACCGCCGACCTCATTGCCGTGGAGGACACCCGCAAGCTCCGCACTCTCGCCTCCGGGCTCGGCGTACGCACTCGTGGTCGCGTTATCGTCAACCATGACCACAATGAAACCGAACGTAGCGCAACCATTGTGCAGGCTGTTCAAGACGGTCAGCGCGTTTTACTGCTCTCCGACGCCGGTATGCCCACTATCTCGGATCCCGGATACGTGGCCGCCGCCGCCGTGGCTGAGGCGGAGCTACCCGTGACCGTGGTGCCCGGTCCCTCCGCGGCTCTAACCGCACTCGCTCTCTCGGGTCTTCCAACCGGCCGCTTCACGTTTGAGGGTTTCCTAGCGCGCAAGGGCTCCGAACGCACACGCAGATTGGCCTCCCTGGCGGGGGAGGAGCGCACCATGATTTTCTACGAATCCCCGCACCGTACCGCTACCACCCTCGCGGACTTCGTGAGCACCTTTGGACCCGAACGTCGCGGTACCGTCAGCCGAGAGCTCACCAAGCTTCACGAGGAGGTGCGCCGCGGTACTCTAGCCGAGTTGAATGCGTGGGCGGCTGCCGAGCATATCCGTGGTGAGATCGTAATTATTGTTGAGGGTGCCCCCGCTCCTCAGACTCCCGAGGCCGAAGACTTGACGCAACTGGTGCTGGATCGAGTAGCCGCTGGCGAGCGTCTTAAAGCGGCCTGCGCTGCGGTCGCCGCTGAGACGGGCGCCTCCAAACGTGAACTGTACGAGGCTGTCCTGGCGACCCGCTCGGAATAACACGCCCAAATAATACGTTTAACTGACCGGGGTGTGCACCACGCCGCTTGACACCCCCCTCCACCCCACTGACCCCGCAGAAGGATCGCTATGTGCCAGAGCCACCCCAGCCATGAGATCACCCAGGAATACCTGAACTCCCTTGCCGCCCTGGTGGGGTACACCCTGCCGAGCTCGCAGGAATTAGCAGGTACCGTGTTGCCGCAGGGTTGGGATGTTACGCCCGGTGAAGTTCCTGCTCCCTACGAGCCCGAGCTGTATGTGGGCTCTGTGAGCGATGCAGAGGGAGGCGGAGGTACTCGCCGTCGCTCCACGACCGGTGAAAATGGCCGTAGCCGCAATCTCGTGTTTCCGCCCGCCCCCGAGCCGCTACCTTACCCGATTGTGGATAACCACACGCACATGGATCTGCTCGACGGTGAGGTGGAGATTAGCGCCCGCGATGCGCTTGATGCGGGCGAGAAACTGGGTATCGGCTCCATTGTGCAGGTCGGCTGCGATATTCCTTCTTCGCTCTACGCTGTGGCTGTAGCGCAGGCCGATCGGCGCGTGCTTGCCGTTATCGCGATTCACCCGAATACCGCGCCTGAGCTGGCGGCTGTCGGTCAGCTAGATGCCGCCTTGGCCACCTTGGATGAGCTAGCTACTTCCAACCGTGTGCGTGCTATCGGCGAGACCGGCCTGGACTATTTCCGCACCGGGCAGGACGGTCTGGAGGCGCAGCACTACAGCTTTCGTGAGCATATTCGCCTGGCTAAGAAGCATGGTTTGGCGTTACAGATTCACGACCGCGACGCGCACGAGGACGTCGTGAGCATCCTGGAAGAGGAGGGTGCCCCCGAACGCACCGTGTTCCACTGCTACTCCGGTGGGCCGGATCTGGCCGCGATCTGCAATGAGCGCGGCTGGTACATGAGCTTTGCCGGAACAGTGACGTTTAAGAACTCGAAGGGTATTCAGGAATCGCTGGCCATGGCCCGTCCCGAGCTGATTTTGGCGGAGACGGATGCACCGTTCTTGACCCCCCATCCGTTCCGTGGTCGTCCGAATGCTTCCTACATGACGAACTACACGGTGCGCTTTATGGCGGAGCACCGCGGCGAGGATCTGGAGACGCTGTGCCGCCGTATCCGAGAGAATTCGGAGCGTGTGTACGGTCAGTGGTAGGGCTATGAGCCTATCTGGATGTTCTAGGATGCCAAATAAGTCCGTGCAGAATAAGCTCTACTGATAATTTTTTGCATTAATTTGCAATTGGTTTGTGTGTTGGCGATGCACACCTCTGAATACTGCTATAGCCTTATTTATAGTGCCTTATCGTCCGGTACTTCACCGAGCCGGGATGGCACAGATACCAACCACATCGCTTTTGCACTATAAGGAGATTGCAATGGCCAAGATTCTGAAGTACGTCCTGGGTCTGGAGGGCTCTAACCGCTTCGACTCGTTCTACTCCGTGGGTGCTCCCGCACGGGGGTTTCAGTGCTACTCCGCGGTGGATAACCGTGACGATCATATTACGGACGAAGACTTTGATGTATCGGCTTTTCGAGCCCGATGGCACCGCGACCCGAGCCCCGCGGAGAAGGGATGCATGCTCAGTCACGTGAACATGTGGCGTGACTTCCTCGCATCGGACGCCGAGTGGGCGCTCATTGCCGAGGACGACTCCCTCATTTCAGCTGATGTGGAACCTCTAGTGCAGAAGATTATTGCCAGGTACCCGCAGGTGCAGTTGGTGAACCTCTGCGATGCGTACTCGTTCAAGGCGGGTACGATGAACCCGCGGGTGGAGTATATTCGCCTATCTCTGCTATCTCCTTTTGTGCACGGTAAGTACCGTATGGGTAGGCTGTACGGTTCGACCCGTCTGGGTTGCACCGGATTGTACTTGATTTCTCGCTCGGGGGCTGAGCTGTTGCTCAAGCAGCTTGAGGGTAAGGTTCCGGGTACTGTTGCTGATGATTACAAGCTGTACCAGCAGTGGGGTGTGGATGTGCGTTTTGTGCAGCCTGGCCTGTGTGATTGGGAGGGTAGTAGTATTATTCTGAATTCCGGTAAGAGCTACCTGGAAATGCTAACTGAGAAGCAGAAGGGCGTGAGCGCTCTGGATCGGTTGAGTATTGCCTTGGCTCCGAGGGTATGTCTGAAGAATGCAAGGAATGCTTTGGAGGCAACCCTCGATGAGGTGAAGCAGCGCCTGGGTAAGGCGAAGTAAGTAAAGCTTCGTTGCGAAACTCCCTCTTCGCCACATGTGTGGTGGGGAGGGGCTTTCTATGGGCGCCTTCAGCCCTTGCATGTGAGGTGGTATGCAAAGTGTGGGACATAACAGAAAGAAGTGTGCCAATTCTTGGGGCTATCTTCGCTTGAATGATAGGGTGTTCTATATATTATTCACTCACTGACTAGGCAATATTTCATAGTACGTGTGTGCACTTAGTCCACCTCGTACATGTTGTTGCTGGGTCAACACTTCGGCAACTCATACAGAGCTCATGTCGTTTTATATAAAGGCTGTATGGGCGTGCCATAGAAAAGGGAACATCATGGAAAAAGTCCTGAAATACGTCCTGGGCTTGGACGCGGATAATCGTTTTGACTCTTTTTTCTCTGTTGGGACTCCTGCTCGGGATTTCCAACGATACCCCGCGGTAGATAACCGGGATGACCATCTGACCGATGCAGACTTTGATATTGAGGCCTTCCGCAAGCGCTGGGGGCGTGACCCTTCGGCAGCTGAAAAGGGATGCATGCTCAGCCACCTGAATATGTGGCGCGCTTTTCTGGCAAGCGATGCTGACTGGGGCGTTTTCGCTGAAGACGACGCTCTCGTCTCCGCTGATGCGGATCGGGTAGTTCAGCGGATTATTGAGCGTTATCCCGAGGTGCAGCTTGTTAATCTCTGCGATGGTTACTCTTTCCATGCTGGTGTCATGAATCCGCGCGTGGATTATATCCGTCTTTCTCTTCTCTCTCCGTTGGTGTACGGCAAGTACCGTATGGGGAAAATGTATGGTCCTCATCGTCTGGGGTGTGCTGGCCTGTACCTGCTGTCCCGTTCAGGGGCAGAGCAGCTAGTGAAGCATTTTGAGCATAAGGCTCCGGGTACTGTGGCTGATGATTATCCCCTCTACGAGGCGTGGGGTTTGGACGTGCGTTTTGTGCAGCCTGGCTTGTGCAGCTGGGAAGGAAGTAGCACTCTGCTGGAGTCGGGAATGAGCCACCTAGAGACTCTTAACGCAAATCAGCAGGGAACTTGTGTTTGGGACCGGCTGCGTATTGCTCTTGCTCTGAGGATGCGCCTTGTGAATGCTAAGAATGCTTTGCTGGCTACCGTTGAAGATGTGAAGCGCCGCCTGGCACGGTAACCTGGAGTGTAGAACCCTCCTACACCTACCCGAAGGAATACCGTGAACGATCTGCCCCTGCTCGGCCCCGCTGAGATTCGCGAGCTTGCTGAAATGCTCGGTATTCGCCCCACGAAGACTCTTGGGCAGAACTTTGTGATTGACCCAAATACGATTCGTCGTATTGTGACTGCGGCGGAGATTTCTCCCGAAGAAACCGTGTTGGAGGTGGGACCCGGGCTGGGGTCGCTGACTCTCGGTATCCTCGATGCCGCTAAGGACATGGTGGCGGTGGAGATTGACCCGCCGCTGGCTCAGCAGCTTCCGCACACGATTGAGAAGTTCCGCCCCGAGAAGGTGGACGATATTGATGTGGTGCTGATGGATGCGCTGAAGGTGACCGAGCTACCTCGTACCCCGGAAGCCCTAGTGGCGAACCTGCCTTATAACGTGGCGGTTCCGGTGCTCCTCCATTTGTTCGGGCAGTTCCCGAGTATCCGTCACGCGCTGGTGATGGTTCAGGACGAGGTGGCTGACCGTCTGTCTGCGACCCCGGGCTCGAAGATTTACGGTGTTCCTTCGGTGAAGGCGAACTGGTATGCCGAGGTGTATAAGGCTGGTGTCACCGGTAAGAACGTGTTCTGGCCGGCCCCTAAGATTAACTCGGGTTTGGTGGGTTTCCGTATGCGTGAAAAGCCTCTCTCCGAGGTGGACCGCGACCTGGTATTCACGATTATTGATGCGGCCTTTGCCCAGCGTCGTAAGACCCTGCGCGCCGCGCTGAGCTCCTGGGCGGGCTCAGGGGCGCGTGCGGAGCAGATTCTGGTGGCGGCCGGTATTGCTCCGACGGAGCGCGGTGAGAAGCTGGATATCCACGGCTTTATCCGCATTGCGGAGGCTTCGCTGACCGTTCCCGCCGAACCAGTGGCAGAGTAACTGTCGTAGTATCCCGAAACCCCGTGTGAAAGGCAAGGTGCGCCGATGAGTATTGATACCCGGATCCCCGTATCCGTGAAGGCCTCCGGCAAGGTTAACCTCTACCTTGCGGTGGGGAACGTCCGTACTGACGGTTACCATCCGCTGAGCACCCTGTTCGCCGCGGTTTTCCTGAACGAAACCGTGACCGTTAGCGCCGGGGATGGGCCCGCTCTGAGCCTGAGCATGGACATTGTGCCTGGCTCGCTGGTCGATCAGCAGATGCAGGCGGGACAGTTTGACCCGGCTGACGTGCCGATGGACGGCCGTAATCTGGTGTACCGTGCCGCCGAATTGGTTTTGCGCGAGCATAGCGTGAGCCCCGCCCCGGCACTGCACCTGCATATTGCGAAGGCCGTCCCCGTGGCTGGCGGTATGGCGGGTGGTTCCGCGGATGCTGCGGCAGCTCTCATTGCCACGGATCGCTACCTACATGCCACCGGACGCACGGCTATGCTCCTGAGCCCGGCAGGTTATGAACACCTCGCCGCACAGCTGGGAGCCGATATTCCCTTCAGCGTGCGCGCCGCACTCGGCCAGAATCTCGCCCTGGGGCAGGGGACCGGCACCGAGCTTCAGAGCGTTGCGGCGCCTCGGCAAACCCTGCATCTGGTGATTGTTGCCGCACAGTTTGGCCTCTCCACCCCCAGCGTGTTCCAGGAGCTGGATGCCGGTCGCGCCTTGGGGCTATACCCCGCCTGTAGCGAGCTGGTGGAACCCGTAGAGCTTCTGGAAACTCTGAACTCTTACGATGGCTCGGAGGCTGCGCTCGCCTCCCTGGCGCCGCTACTGCGTAATGATTTGCAGGCTCCCGCACTCTCGTGCGCCCCGCAATTGGAGCAGACCCTGAACCTGCGTGATAGTGAGGGTGTGTACGCCTCGCTGGTGTCTGGCTCCGGTCCGACGGTGCTTCTGCTGGTCTCTTCGCAGGCTCGGGCGGAGACTCTTGCTACCTCTCTTCGCGCTGAAGGTCACCACGCCGTAGCTACCAAAATAACTAGTGCATAGCTTCTCTATCTGTCACACTAGATAACGATTTATCACTCACTAACTTTTAGTATTCTCTGGTGGAAAGGGAGAATCTTATGAAGGTTAAAAATATCGTTATCGCCCAGGACCGTTTTAGCCTTCTTGGTGGTATTACGACAGTTAACAGGATTCTTGGCAGGGCTTTCGAAGAAGCTGGATACAATGTTAGCTATCTGGCTCTCTATGACAATACGGGCAATAATCCTGACGCGGTGGCTCCTGATTTTGTTATTCGTTCTGGTTCGCTTGTATCGAAGACCACTCATAACAAACTGGTGTACAACAACCCGGGGCCCCTGGGTGTCGTGCTGACGGCTAAGAAGGTGTTTACCCTTCTGTGGGATTGTTATAACGCAGCGCGTACCCGCCATTACCTGAAATCATTGGGCAAAGATGCCGTTATTTTGACCTCTATGACCAATATTGCTGAGTATCTGGTGGACTATGCACGAAGGGATCAGAAGCGGGGGATTGGGTATCTCTACGAATTCCACAATGCTTTCGATAGCTTTCACCGCACAACTCGTGAGGAGATCCTCCAAGCTATCGGGCGCTACTATGACTCCTTTATCTCGCTTTCTGAAGGAGATGCGGAGCTCTTTGCCGAGTGGTTGAAACGCCCGGTTAATGCGGTCTCTAACCCTAATGCTTTTATCACCCCTGAAATCCAGAAGAAGGTTCTGGACATAGCTCAGGAGAAGAAGCCAATTATTCAGTATGTTGGCCGTTATGGTGCCGAGAAGGGCCTAATGCGGATTCTGGAGAGCTTCATTGCGTGCGTACCGGAGTTCCCGGAATGGATCTTGAAGCTCAACGGCAGTGGAGATGACGAGACTGAACGTCAGATGCACGAACTTCTTGAGGCTCTTGATCCTGCTCTCGCTGAGCGTATCGTGGTGGGTGGGCCGTTGAACTCCCAGCAGGTGCTTGAAGCCTATGCCGAAGCGTCGTTGACCATTGGTGCTTCTGACTTTGAGGGCGCGCCGATGGCTCTGCAAGAGGCGATGTGGGTGGGCACTCCCATGGTCTCGTACCCCTCATGTTGGGTTTTGCGTGATGTGCTTCCCCAGGTGGGTTACTTGGCGCGGGAGCGTAGTGTCGAAGCACTGACCGAGCAGTTGCGTGCGGCGATGAGTGATGATGCGCAACGTAAGGAGAAGTCCGAGCGTTGCCTCCAGAAGGCTCAGGAATACACTCCGGAGCATATTGTACGACGTTGGGAAGAAGCTTTCTCCTCGATTCAGCGCTAGTTTTATAGCGCGAATATAAACGCCCAGTATAAAAGAATGTCGGTTCTAGTTTTATTGCCAGAACCGACATTCTCTATATTCTAATGTTTAGTGACCGGCCATGAGCTGACGCTCCGGTACGGGGCGCAGGCGGTACTTCAGGATTCCTTCCAAAGCCCCAAGATGACCCCCCACTAGGCGTGCCACCTCAAAACGAGTTGAGGAGGAAAACAACAGGGGAAGAGACTTGAAGAGCTCTATCACGGAGTACTTAAGACTGGGCCCCCGCATCCCCCGATCCTTGAACCGCTGCCAGAGAAGAACTCGGTACAGCTGGTAGTTGCGCTGCTGACGGAAAACCTTCCGGGGAGTATCACGCAGACGATAATTCACCAGAGATGCCTGGGTCTTATAGAAAGGCACACCGGCGAGGGTTAGACGCCACGAGAAGTCTGTCTCTTCGGAACCCGCGATATAGCTACAATCCATGCCGCCGTTCTCCAAATACACATTACGCGGAACGGAGAAGTTGCACCCGGTTAGAGAGGGTAAGAAACCAGCAAAAGGAGTGAGCTTATCGATACTCTCGATAAGACCTCGATGGTCGAGGATGTCCTGATCTACGTCTGCAGGAATACCGTATGCCTTGAGAACTTCGGGAGGGTTTGTGCCATGGAGGTTAGCGCCAGCGCCAATAGCAGGCCCGTATAGATCCTGAAGCTGAAGGTGTCCTTCGATCCATTCAGGCTCAACGTAATCATCCGTGTCGCAGTAAATAAGAATCTTACCGCGAGCCTTCAAAGCCCCTACGTTGCGAGCGTTTGCGGGGCCCTTAACATTGCTGGAGTCTACACAACGCAGGGGATAGGGGGCGTTAAATCCCTCTACCAACGCGCGGGTATTATCGGTGCTTCCATTATCGCTAACAATTACTTCGAACGAGCGGGTGGTAGTTTGATTTTTCAAGGCTTCTAATTGATTTTCAATGAAAGCGGCCGCATTATATGCCGGGATAACGACAGAAGCCTCGTAAGTGTAATTCTCGCTCATGCTATTCACCCAAATCTTTAATGCGACGGGCAGGCACACCGGCGTAGAGGCCGTTCGGCTCGCAATCGGAGACCACTACAGCACCCGCTGCAATCATGCATCCGGCACCAATAGTGACGCCGGCAATGACGGATACATTCTGACCGAGCCAGGAACCGTCACCGATGACGATGGGTGCCTCAATATTCTCACCCGCACGCTGACGGGAAGGCCCCATCTCGTGGCTCGCGGTGCACAGGGTGACGCGCGGGCCCAGGTAGACGCGGTCGCCAATCTGTACGGCGCGGTCAATAAAAATATCCCGGTTAACCCAACCGCCGGACCCAATCCTGGCACCGGGAAGAATTTCGGTGGTGGGGTGTACGTAGGTGCCGTCACCGATAGCGACGCCGGAGGCACGAAACTTTTCGATGCGTGCCGCGCGACGCTTTTTCTTTTGCTTCAGAAAATGCTGATGCTTGAGCTGTTTGAGAGTGTTGAGCATAGATACCTTCATGCGGGGTAGTCAGGGAAAATTACTCCCTAAAGAGTGTTAAAAGCTAATACCTATAGTAATGGGATACCACCCCAGAACGAGGTGGTATCCCGCAGAAGCAGATAAGAAATCCGCTGTTACATATGGCAGGTATGAGAGCGCTAACCCAATAGCTCGGAGAGCTCCAGCCAGCGCATCTCCAGCTCGTCAATCTCGTCCTGAAGAACCCGCTGCTGCTCGCCGAGAGCAGCCAGGCCCGCATAGTCGGACGGGTCATGCGCGCTCATCTGCTCAGAAATCTTGCCCTGTTCCTCGGCTAGCTTAGCCAGGCGCCTCTCAATCGCACCGGACTCCTTCTGTGCCGCTCGCTGCTCGGCACCGGAGATCTTCGGTTTGGCTGGCGCATCGGATTCCTGCGTCTTCTGAGTGGGTGCGGAGGAGCGTACCTGGGCCGAGCCCGCAGCCGAACCACCCGCACCCGCTGCCGAGAGGGCCAGATACTCGTCCACGCCGCCAGGTAAATGGAGGAAGGAGCCATCAATCACCGCGTACTGCTGATCGGTGACGCGCTCCATGAGGTAGCGGTCGTGGCTGACTACCAGCAGAGTGCCCGGCCAGGTATCCAGCAGGTCCTCCATGGCCGCGAGCATATCAGTGTCCAGGTCATTAGAAGGCTCGTCAAGAATCAGCACATTTGGCTCGTCCAGCAGGATCAGCATGAGCTGCAGGCGACGTTTCTGGCCGCCCGAAAGATCCTTTAAGGGGGTGGAGAGCTGCGCGCTGGTAAAGCCCAGACGCTCCAGCATCTGCGAGGGAGAGAGCTCCTTACCGTCGGCCACATAGCTACGCTTCTTACGGCCAATAACATCCGAGACACGGTCATTCTCAACCTCCTTCAGCTCATCCAATTGCTGGGTGAGGGTGGCGATCTTCACAGTCTTGCCGCGCTTGACGCGACCCTCGGTCGGTTGCAACGCACCGGTCACCAGTGAGAGCAGAGTGGACTTGCCTGCGCCGTTCACGCCCAGGATGCCGGTGCGCTCGCCCGGAGCAATGCGCCAGGTGATCTTCTTGAGGACTGGACGCTTGCCGCCGGGTAGCGAGGGGTCGTCGTAGGTGACCGAGACGTTCTCCAGGTCCACCACATCCTTGCCCAGGCGCGAAACCGCCATCTTTTTTAGCTCTACGGTGTCACGCACTGGCGGAACATCCGCAATCAGGGCGTTTGCCGCGTCAATGCGGAACTTCGGTTTGGAGGTGCGAGCGGGCGCGCCGCGGCGCAGCCAGGCCAGTTCCTTGCGCATGAGATTCTGGCGCTTTGCCTCCGCAGCGGCGGCCTGACGGTCGCGCTCCACGCGTTGCAGAATATAGGCTGCGTAACCGCCCTCAAAGGGCTCAACAATACGGTCGTGCACCTCCCAGGTATCGGTGCAGGTTTCGTCGAGGAGCCAGCGGTCGTGGGTAACGACCATGAGGCCGCCAGCGTTTTTAGACCGGCGAGACTTTAGATGTCCAGCCAGCCAGGTAATGGCCTCGACGTCCAGGTGGTTAGTGGGCTCGTCAAGCATGAGTACGTCCCACTCCTGCGCGAGCAGGGAGGCCAGGGCCACGCGTCGGCGTTGGCCACCCGAGAGAGAAGAGATTGGGGCGTCCCAGGGCAGGTCCGAGACCAAACCCGAGATGACGTCGCGGATACGAGCCTGTGAGGCCCACTCGTACTCGGGGGTATCACCCACAATGGCGTAGCCAACCGTGTGGTCGTTGTCCAGGGCATCGGACTGATCCAGGTAGCCAATACGGGTGCCACCGCGTACGGTTACACGACCGGAATCTGGCTCAAGCTTGCCGGCTAGGATTTTCATGAGAGTGGACTTGCCCTCGCCATTACGACCCACAATACCGATGCGGTCGCCCTCGTTCAGGCCGACCGTAATACCCTCAAAGATGGTGCGGGTAGGGAATTCGAGATGCAGCGCTTCGCCGCCTAGTAAATGTGCCACGCCTTCTAGGGTACAGGGTGCGGCTCTCTTCAAGTACGGCTGAAATGTTCTATGGAGTAATGATGGAAGGTTCCAAGAGGAGAGGGGATTCTCTCCGTGACCCCGGAGAGAAAGCTGGACTTGGAGGAGCGGAGAGGGAGAGTCTGCGGCGGATATTTGATAAACTGGGGAAAGTATTTCCTGCACGGCGCTGTTTTATACCCAAAATGAGGGCGCGGAGCGGCGGCTACCACTCTAAGGTGGTACCCGCACCGGCACGGGAATAATCCGCCATGGTGTAATGGCAGCACAGCGGCCTTTGGAGCCGTTTGTCTAGGTTCGAGTCCTAGTGGCGGAGCGTAAGCACTCAAGGGAACTGTTGAATTGGGGGCCGATGGTTCCATGCTCGTCTTCCACTCTTACAACCACATCTAAGGAGTCTTCTTGGTGAACACTGAACTGGCACCCTCTGCGGTGATTGTCCTGGCCGCAGGCGCCGGCACGCGCATGAAGTCCGAAACCCCTAAGGTTCTGCACGGTATTGGCGGTCGCTCCATGGTGGAGCACACCGTTGCCGCTGCTGGTGACCTGAACCCCGAACGCCTGGCTGTAGTGGTGCGTCACCAGCGTGACAAGGTGGCGGAGCACGTTTTGGCCTTTGACTCCAATGTCACCATCGTTGATCAGGACGAGATTCCCGGCACCGGCCGCGCCGTCGAGGTGGGTCTGAATGCTCTGGACGCGCAGGCTCCTGTTTCCGGCACCGTGCTGGTCACCTACGGCGATGTACCCCTGCTGCGCCCCGAGACCCTGCGCGAGCTCATTGCCTTCCACGAGCAGGACAAGAACGCTGTCACCGTGCTGACCACCCATGTGGATGAGCCCGGCGCCTACGGTCGCATTGTGCGCAACCAGGCTGGCGAAGTCACCGCTATTGTTGAGGCGAAGGATGCTTCCCCTGAAGAGCTTGAAATCACCGAGATTAACTCCGGTATTTACGCTTTTGACGCGGCTGTCCTGCGTGAGGCCCTGCTCGAGGTAACCACCAACAACGCACAGGGCGAGAAATATATTACCGATGTACTCTCCATTGCCCGCTCAAAGGGTCACCGCACCTCCGCGCTGGCGATTGAGGATCGCTGGGAAGTCGAGGGGGCTAATGACCGCGTACAGCTAGCTCAGCTGGGTCGTATGCTCAACAACCGTGTCCTTGAGGGGCATATGCGCAATGGCGTAACCATTGTTGACCCGCAGAATACCTGGGTTGATGTGACCGTACGCATTGACAACGATGTGACTCTTCTACCCGGTGTGCAGCTACACGGCACCACCACCGTTGCCACCGGCTCCACCATTGGTCCCGACACCACCCTGACCGATATCACCGTTGAGGCGAATGCCACGGTTATTCGCGCCCACGGCTTTGGTGCCGTGATCGGCGAGGGTGCAACCGTTGGCCCCTTCGCCTACCTGCGCCCCGGCACGACCCTGGGTAAGGACGCGAAGCTCGGCACCTTCTGTGAGGCCAAGAACTCGCAGATTGGTGACGGTGCGAAGGTTCCGCACCTGTCCTACGTGGGTGACGCCACCATCGGTGAAGGTGCCAATATTGGTGCGGGTTCCATCTTTGCTAACTACAACGGTCTGGTAAAGAACCGTTCCGTTATTGGTGCACACGCCCGCATGGGATCCGCAGGTATTTACGTTGCACCGGTTACCGTTGGCGACGGTGCCTACTCCGGCGCGGGTGCGCTGATTCGTAAGGATGTTCCTGCGGGCGCCCTCGCCTACTCTGAGACTTCCCAGCGCACTATTGAGGGCTGGGTTCTGAAGAACCGTGCCGGTACTGAGCCCGCCGAGGCTGCTAAGGCTGCAGGCGCCCAGGAACCCGCAGAATCCTAATCCAAGGAAAGAGCAACACCACATGAGTAGCGAGATTACCAACCCCGGCGAGCGTAAGCTTGTAGTGGTCTCCGGTCGTGCACACCCCAAGCTGGCCGAAGAGATTGCGCAGGCTCTCGATCACGACCTGCTGCCCACCTCCGCCTACACCTTCGCCAACGGTGAGACCTACGTCCGTTTCGAGGAATCTGTGCGCGGTGCGGATGCCTTCGTGATTCAGTCGCACCCGGCACCGATTAACGAGTGGCTCATGGAGCAGATCATCATGATTGATGCTCTTAAGCGTGCCTCCGCTCGCTCGATTACCGTGGTGTCGCCTTTCTACCCCTATGCTCGCCAGGATAAGAAGCACAAGGGTCGCGAGCCCATTTCGGCTCGTCTGATTTCGGACCTGTACAAGACCGCCGGCGCCGACCGCCTCATGTGTGTCGACCTGCATACTTCGCAGATTCAGGGCTTCTTTGACGGCCCGCTCGATCATCTGTTTGCGATTCCGGTGTTGGCAAAGCATATTCGCGAGCGTGTGGATGACCTGTCGAACGTGACTGTGGTGTCCCCGGATACCGGCCGCGTGCGCGTGGCTGAGCACTGGGCCGACCTTCTGGATGGTGCGCCGCTGGCCTTCGTGCACAAGACCCGCGATATTAATGTCCCCAACCAGGCAGTCTCCAAGACCGTGGTGGGCGATATTCAGGGCCGCACCTGCGTTCTGATTGACGATATGATCGACACCGGTGGAACCATTGCCGGTGCCGTGAAGGTTCTGATGGATAAGGGCGCGAAGGAAGTTATTATCGCGGCAACCCACCCGGTTCTCTCCGACCCGGCCGTGGAGCGTTTATCCCAGTCCGGTGCTGTGGAGGTTGTGGTGACCAACACTCTACCGGTTCCGGAAGAGAAGCGTTTTGAGAACCTGACTGTTCTCTCTATCGCTCCGCTCATTGCCCGAGCTATTCGTGAGGTCTTTGACGAGGGTTCTGTGACCGAGATTTTTGATCACTAATTCTCACTGCCGCAACGCGATAGAATCATAAAAAGGTCCCCGACATCACATGATGTTGGGGGACTTTCTGCGTTGGGGTTATGGGCAGACTAGATCTGCGTAACCTGCAGGCAGTGTACGTAATGTTAGCGGTGGGCTCGCGCCAGCCAGGGGAGGATAATGCGCAGCGACTCCTCCACCTCGTCTACGGCCACCTTGGCGGCAGCCGGACCGCGGCGGTAGGGGTCCTCGAGCTTGTCAGTATCGAGGGGGCTTCCACCGTAGGAGTGTAGGTAGGAGAGTGGTTCTGCGCGGCGTGCTTCCAGACGGATGCGCACAGCCTGCTTAAGGAGCTTAATCTTGACGTGGTGCTGGGGCCACTCGCGTACAATCCAGTCGGCATGAGTTTTCTCAGCGACCAGGATAATGGTGGCCCGGTTAACCATTTCTTCAGTTAGCTGACGGGATACAAAGCCTTCGGGGTTGTAGCCGCGCTTAATGAGCTCGGTAGCGATGGGCTTGTACACGCCCTGGCCGACGAGAGCTCCGGTTCCGGCGCTGGCGAAGGTCCAGGTGTCTGCAAGGCCGTACTCTTCAGCTAGTTTCTTGGAAATGACCTCACCGGAGGCACTGCGGGCAATATTACCGGTGCACACAAAGAGGGCTTGGAAGGGACCGTCGACATTGTGCACGCCACTGCGGGTGAAGGTACCGGGGGAGAGCTTGAAAAGCGGTGTGTGCTCGGAGGTTTTCTCCTGGCGGTGAGTTGAGGGTGCCGTCCGGGCCTGGGGCGTTGCGCGCCGGGGCTCCAAGGTGGTCTCCTCGGCGAGAACATCTTTGTCTACGGTCGGGGCGTGGTGCTCCACATGCTGGACACCTTCTTCCTCGATTTCTTCCTCAATGGGGAAGATTTCTTCATCGAGGGGAAGGATATCATCGGCCGTTGCCTCGGTCTCGGTGAGGGTTAGCGGCTGTGCGTCAATGGTGACGGTGCCATCCGGGGAGAAGTTCTCTGCTCGGGCGGGAACTGCTGCGAGAGGCTCCGGTGCGGGAGGTTCGGGAGTGGGCGTCTTCGGGGTGAGGCTCTCGGAAGTATCCGATGCGGTAGCATCGCTTTCCTGCTCCGCCCTCTCCACGGGCCTCTGTACATGCTGGTTACTGACGGTCTCGCGATTCGAACCGGCGGGGATAACGGCACGCTGGCGCACCCCGTAGCGGTTCTTGTCTGCCAGATCGGGGTTTTTCTTAATGAGCGCGCGTACGCCGTCTGCGATAGATGTCACGGGAGACGTAGCGGTAGAGCCGGCGGAGTCGGTGCTCTCCTCGGCGGGGGTGTATTTATCCTTGAAGGATTTAATGTTAAAGATGCCCATCAAAAGCCTTTTCTCTTGACGTACCCAACGGTGAACACGAAAACCGGAAGTGTCGGGTGAAGTTGAATGAATAGTATCTATCATACCGAGTTGCTTGCCTCGACTAAGGTTAGGTACCCCAAGGTGTGGCGAACGCCCCTCAGGTAGGTTGGGGGATGCATCGAAAGGGGAAAAATTCCGGCGCTAAAGATGACCTAAAGTACAGAAAGATCTCCGATATTCATGAAAGCCTGCGTGTTAGAATTATGCCTAGCATCTGCTCATCACTCCTCAAATCTATGGGCCCGTCTACGCTTTTTGTAGCGGGTCGAGAAAGGCATCATGAACCTTCTCTCGCAGATTCGTACAGAATTGGGACAGCTCAGTTACTCTTTCAAACGACGTAACACCCCTAAGCTCTGGCGTGATCAACTTGAAGCCATTCGTAAAATGAAAGTCCATAATCTTCCTGCACCTCATTTCAAGGGTCCTCGACGGGAAGTGTGGGCTGTTTCTGTCGTTAAGAATGAGCTCGATATTCTACCGTACGTACTTGATCATCTTTTTGCTCAGGGAATTGACCGTATTATCGTTGCTGATAATCTTTCGACTGATGGAACCCGCGAATATTTACGCCAGCGAGCTGCAGAAGATTCACGCCTTATCTTTGCTGAAGATAATTGTGATCGCCACATTCAGTCTGAAAAGATTACCTATCTTTCGCACCTGGCATGGCGTAGCGGTGCCTCATGGATTATTCCTTTTGACGGTGATGAGTTCTGGTATGCCCCAAATCAGCATCTTGCCGATTTCTTGCGGGCGCAGCCTCAGAATATAAGTATTAACTACGCGGGTTTTCACCACACAGTCCCCACGGTGGACTCTCCCAAGGATATTGTGAACACCGAGTTGGTCATGGACACTTCCTACCCCTTCCCCGGTAAGTGTGCCTTCCGGGCCCATCCCTTTGCAGTGGTGGTACCCGGTAACCATGATGTGCACCGCCTCGGCGATATTGTGCAAAATCTTGAGATTGTGCACTTGCAGTACCGTGGAATTGCCCAGATTGCCCGTAAGGTACGTGTGGGTACCGAAACCTCTCGCCGTACCGGCGAGGATCTGAGCTACTTCGCCCCCCACTGGGAGGCGGGTAGCAAGCTTAGCGATGCAGAAATTGCCGAAGTCTGGGATAACATTTCGCACGGCCGTCCGGATGAGCGCATTAAGTTCACGGCGGAAGGTCCCATGGTGCGCGGTAAGTTCCTACACTGGGATACCTGGAACGAAGACGGCTCCATTCCCTCGGAGGATGCGTGATGGCGGTACCTGCCCGCCTCGCCCCCCGGATTATGCTCGACTCACTCACCGCAGTACGTGGCCCCGCCGCACTGCTCGTCTTCGGGTACCACGTGGTTCACGGAACGCACTGGGCTCATTGGATTCCTGGGGCGCGCCTTGGATATGTGGGCGTTTCGCTTTTCTTTATTCTTTCCGGGTTTGTTTTGGCTTGGTCATATAACCGCAACGCCGGTTCGAAGAATTTTTATATTCAACGATTTGCCAGGGTTTATCCCCTACATTTCTTCTTCTACTGCATTGCGCTTATCGGCTTCCTCGCTTTCGGAATATCAAATGCTGCGGGTCCGCTGAACGCGTTAAACGGCACGCTAAACCTTCTCCTATTGCAGGCATGGGTGCCCTCGTGGGAGGTTATCTTCTCGAATAACGCGGTGAGCTGGTCTCTGTCGTGTGAAGCCTTTTTCTACCTTATGACTCCGTTGGTGTTAAACCGTCTGGACGGCCTACGCTACCGCGTGAAAGCGGCTGTTTTGGGATCCTGGTTTATGCTGATGGCAACCATTTCCTACCTGATTGCTGCGCAGTCGAACTTCTGGGATGTCGTAGCCTACGCTAACCCACTACTGCGTTCCGGAGAATTTGCGCTGGGTCTGGCCCTGGGATTGTTTGCATTGAAGGTTCGGGATGGTTATGGGGCTCCCGCTGTGCGAGGCTACCACTGCCTGGCGGCAATAGTTCTGGCGTTCGGTGCGATGTATGTGAGCTCAAAGTTTTACCTGCTACAGACCGCTCACGGCCTCTTGCTGGCTCCCGTGTGGGCGCTACTCATTCTGGTATTGGGCCTGTGGGATATCCAGCGTTCCTCTGAACCTCGCGCAAAGAATATTTTCTGGAAGGTCGCCATTATTGGAGGCGAAGCAAGCTACGCGTTCTATCTGGTGCACGAACTGGTCCTGGTATATGTGCATGCTATCCCGGCAGCGGCTTCTGCCCGGGGCGGGATGAGCGGCTTGCTGTACATGATGATTTCGCTGGTTATTGCAACCCTTTGCGTGCTTCTCGCTCACTACCTGATTGAGCGTCCGGCCCATCGTTTTATTGTGAAGAAGTACTCACAGAAGGTATAGGTTTTATTGTGAAGAGTGTGTACTCTAAGATCCGGATCTTCTTCCCGGGTAAAAAATTTAGGCTTCTTATCCTAAACGTCCTTGGGCTCTTCGCCGTATCCCTATTCGAGATGCTCGGTGTAGCCCTGGTGCTTCCCCTGGTAAACCTCGTTATGGGCACTCCGCGTGAAGGCTTTATCCTGAAGGTTTCTAACTTCTTTGGCGATCCGGACACCCCCACCCTCATCCTAATTTTTGGTGTGGCCCTTGTCGCGGCGTTTGTTTTCAAGGGTGTTTTTTCGCTCATTATCCGCCGCTGGAGCCTGGGCTTTATCGCTACCCAGCAGAGCGCGGTATCCGTTACCCTGCTAAACCGATACATGCGTGAATCCTACCTGGATCATCGTAAGCGCGGTACCGCCCCCGTCCTGAACTCGGTAAACGATGTGGTTGGCCAGGCATACGGTACCTTTGTGAACGGCGTGCTGGGCTTTATTGGTGACCTGCTGTCAATTATTGTGCTAATGGTGATGTTGCTGGTTATTATGCCGGTTCCCGCGCTACTGGCCTTCAGCTACTTCGGAGTGGCATCCTTTATCCTGCAGAACATTCTCAAGCGTAAGAACCGTGAGCAGGGTGTCATTGTTCTGAATGCCACGAAGGGCGCTCTGGACGCCGCCATTGAGGCTGTGGTGGGTTTCCGCGAGATTCGCATGTACGGCGTAACCGACCGCTACACCTACCGCTACCAGGAGAAGCGTCTGGACTCGGTGAACGCTTCGATGCGCAGCTCCTTCCTCGCGGAGTTTCCCAAGTACACGCTGGAGATTATCTTCATTATCGGTATCGCGGCCCTGCTGGCTTTTATGAGCGCAACCCAGGGCGCGGATAGCACCGGCTACCTGGTTCTTTTTGCCGGTGCCTGCATTCGAATTCTGCCGAACTACACCCGCATGGTGGCCTCTCTCGGTAGCATCCGAGCCGGTGAACACTCCAGTGAGAAGCTTCTGGAAGAGCTGGAGCATCTTACCCCCGAAGAGCGCATGTTCAAGCTTCCTGAAAAGCCCGTTGTTCCGGAGAACTACGAGTACATTAACCCGACGATTGAGCCGGTCAATATTCAGGTCGATAATCTGAGCTTCCAGTACCCCGACGGCGATAAGCCCGTGCTTAACAACATCACTTTGGATATCCCGATGGGTTCCTCAATTGCTTTTGTGGGTGGTTCGGGTTCGGGTAAGACCACCCTAATCGACCTGATTCTGGGTCTCTTTGCCCCGACTCACGGGCAGATTCTGCAGAACGGCGAACCGATTCTGAAGGATCTGCGCTCCTGGCATCAGCGCATGGGCTACGTGCCCCAGGATGTTTTTATTGCCGATTCCACCGTACTTGAGGCGGTGGCCTTTGGTCTCAAGCCCGAGGAAATTGATGTGGAACGCGTTAAGTACTGCCTCGAGGTGGCGGCGTTGACCGAGGTCGTTGACTCCCTTGAGAACGGCCTGCACACCATGATTGGTTACAACGCAACTCGCCTCTCGGGTGGTCAGAAGCAGCGTCTGGGCATTGCCCGCGCTCTGTACCGGAACCCGAGCGTGCTCATCCTTGACGAGGCTACCAGCGCGCTGGATAACGAGACTGAGCACAAGATTACGAAGACCATTGAGCGTATCTCCAAGGATATTACGGTCATTATTGTGGCTCACCGCCTCTCCACAGTGCGTAACGTGGACCAGCTGGTCTTCCTCTCGAAGGGTTCAATTGCCAGCCAGGGTACCTTCAGCGAGGTTCAGCAGATGAACGCCGAGTTTGCCAACCTGGTTAAGCTGGGACAGCTACCCGACTAGATTAGGGCCATCGAACCGCCAGCCGGGTATCCGCCCTGATATCCGAATGTGTATCTTTATGGATTGCGAGGACGAGGCAGGCCGAGGCTTGGCTAAAGTCCCGTACTTGTCTTCTTCTCCAGCAAATCTGCCACCTCACCGAATTGGCGGGGAACACGCGAGCCAATTGGCTTGAGCTCTCCCTGGGTTTGCCAAGCGATGGGATAGTCCTGAGCCTTACCCTCCAGTAGCATCTCCCAGAGGGGCGCAGCCGTTTCGGTAGTTATATATGCATTCTTGCGCCAGTGGTATCCCATATGCTCGGGCAGGTCGGTAGCCTCTAGAGCCTTAGCGCCCTGACGCATTTTGCGGGTAAACTGCTCAATGGAGCGCCAGGGGTAGTGGATAATAACGACTTCGTCGAGTTTCTGCACGCCGGGCGTTATCACTTCGTGGTTGCCCATCGTAATAACGGACCCCTCCCACGCGGTGAAGCAAACCTTCAGATCCCAGTAGGGCTTCGGGTCAATATTGAAGTAGGTTCCATCAACGCTGGGGAAGATATTGTACAGTTTCGTCAGCTCGACGGTCCGACCCTTTTGCGAACGCAGAACCTCGGCTAGGGGTGCAGAAATACCGTACCAGAATTCGTCAGCGTCAAAGGGAATAATCCATTCAGCACCCGCTTCGGTGACGCGATCTGCCAACCAGGTCATCTTCTCCGATTGGTAGTAGGCCACTTCACGGTCCTGGATGACGTACACCGGCAGAGTTTCGCTCAGTGTGAGCAGTAGCTCATAGGTTCCATCGGTGGATCCATTGTCGGCTACAAGGATGCGTTCCACCCCCTGGTCGAAGAGGTGACGGATGGTTCGCTCAATAATATCCGCTTCATTCTTTACCATGGCAATGCCCCAGATAAAGGGGCCGGTGGGCAATTCGGTGCGGGTAAATGTCTCTTCAAGCGAGGCGTAGCGTTGCTTAAACTCGCGGCTCTCACGGTGTGCCAGGGCGGCGCGTTTCTTTTCCCGGTTTACCTTCTGTAGGAAGATCTGATGCTTGATAGATTTGAGGGTGTTAATCATTGCGCCTCACCCGTAATCCAGTTCTTGCCTTCGGGATGGTGAACAGCGACCCAACGGGCGCGGTGCATCTGTGGGCGCTCCTGGTAAAGACGCGCCTCGGTAGAGATTACCTGGTGAATATCGGGGGAGAGAACCAGCTTCTGGTTCACTAGCTCACCGATGTAGGCCCCCCAATAACCGAAGGTCGTATTCGTCACGATGAGGTAGGGGGCACTGGCGACAACAGCCAGGTCATCAAACATGCCTTCACCCTGCTTTTTAAAAATACAGGGGGCGAGTGTATCAAGGTGTGAGAGGTTTTCCTCACACCACTGTAGATCGTCTGACACAAAGATAATCTTTGAGGGCGTGACAGTTTCCTGGAGCTTCTTTACCGCTTCCTCGACGTAGGCCACCGTGTCAATACCAAAAACTTTATTAATCTGGGGTACTGAATAATAGTCGCCGCGACGAATATTAATCACGAGTGAATTCTCATCCAGGACATTCTTTACTTTCTGGAGGCGGTGAGAAAACGTATCCGATGTGAGCAGATACTCTCGAATAAAATAGTGCAAATCTTCTTCGGTAATGTCCGTTTTTACGTCCGCGGGGAAATAGCCGCTGCGGCGGGTTAAGAAACGGTATTCCGAGGCCGGTGCGGTAAGAGAGGCAAGCTTCGGGAACTCCTCGATCCAGGCCTCCATGCCGGGGCTGTAGAGTAGTGAAGCCTTGTCGGTACCCCGATGGCGCAGGGTGGCGGCCCGTGCCCATAGGTACAGCCAGTTACCACCTCGGGAAATCGGAGAGGATAGAAGAATAATTTTCTCGCCCCGACGCAGAAGGTTAATATATTCTGCCAGGTACTTATGGCGGATAGAGTCGTAGGTTGCCTTAATAGCGCGTTTAAAAGCGGAATGCTGAACGGTATATTCGGCTACCCTTTCCGATTCGGTGACGGCTGGGGTCTCAGAAGCCATGGGAACATCCCCTTTGGACGGTAAGAAATGTGAGTCGATAGTGGGTGAGTATTTGCCTGTTGCACGGACAGCTACAAAAGCGGTGAAGTTGTATAATCCTAGAGACGATAACGCCCCGTTAGAAGCGGGATTATCTTCCCTCTCACTCAAGAAAGATTGTAATACATGACCTTCTCTCCCCGCGTTTCTGCGGTGATTCCGTTTTACGGCGAGCCGGAACCGGTACTCGCCATTATCGAGACCCTGCGTGCACAACAGAATATTAATCCCGAAGACATCGAAATCATTGTTTCCGATGATGTCTCGCCCGTACCCTTTCCGGAAGTTGAAGGCGTCACCGTGGTGCGCCGCGCCGAGAATGGCGGCTTCGGTAAAGCCGTCAACTCCGGTGTCGCTGCTGCAACCGGCGAGTTGGTTTTTATCCTCAATAGCGACCTGGAACTGGACGATACCTTCGTATCCCGCATGCTCGCCGCCGTCGAGGCACACGGTGAGGTTCTGGCAAGCCCCCAGGTTATCGGTCATGATGGCCAGCAACAGTGGGTGGCCCGCAAATTTCCCACCGCCGCGCACGTAGCTTGGGAATGGTTCACTCCGCTGGCACGTTTTAAGCCGACCGCGTGGTGGCACCGCGGTGTGGGCCATGACGTGCAGGCCTGCACCGGCACCTCGGATGTGAAGGTCGACTGGGTCATGGGTGCCTGCATGGTGGTACCCCGCGCGATCTTCAACCGCCTCGGTGGCATGGATGAACGCTTCTATATGAATAGCGAAGAGGTGGACTTTCAGTACCGCCTTTCCAAGGCTGGCGTGGCTCGTTACCTGATTCCCTCGGTCACCGTAACCCACGAGGGTGGTGGATCCTCACCCTCGGAGCGTCGCGTGCAGTGGTTGACCACTGCCCGCTTTATCTATGCCAATAAGTGGGGCTGGGAGAAGAAGCTGGCCGTGGAGCTGCGCGCTACCAGCTACGCGAACTTTGTTATCAACTCCCTGCGTGCTACGTGGAATAAGGACGTGGATGCCCGCGGTTTCCTGGCCACTGAGCTGGATCGTATTGCCAAGGCCGAACGCCGCGAAAACTAGGTGGCTCATCCCGTTTCGCGCGGGTGCGCTCCTCCCCATTGAGCCCGGGTAGCGGCTGATGGGGGAAGCTGCAGAACGTAGGAGGCGACACACCGCATTAGCATGTGTCGTCTTCTGCTTTCGTTGTAGAATTTCAATAGATGTTTTTTGCCTTCAGTTGCAGGTAGAACTTCACTCTCTTCACTCACTCCAAACACATGGCACCGCACGGCTCTGCCCTGCGGGTTCCTACGCAAACGCCGATAGGAATCATACCTCATATGACTCAGCCTAAACTCTTGTTGCTATCACCGGCATTTCACGGGTATTGGAAGGCCATCCAAGCTTCCCTGGAAGTGCACGGCTACGATGTGCACACGCACATTTACGATGCTCCCGGCACCCTGTCTGAACGTATCCTCAATAAGCTTGCCCACGAGCTACCCGAGAAGTACCGTCCCGAGGGCTTCGCTGCGCAGGCCACCCGTAAAGCTATCGAGGCGTTTCAGGAATTCCGACCCGATATTGTGTTGGTTATCAAGGGTGATATGCTCAGCCGTGAGTGGTGGGATCTGCTGGAGAGTTCCGGGGTACGTTACGGCACGTGGCTCTACGATGAAATGCGCCGTATGAGCTACACCGAGGAGGACCTGCATCATCTGGGTTCGCTAGCCAGCTATAGTCCGCTGGATGCGCAGCATCTGCGGGAGCAGGGCTTCGAGGTGTTGGACATGCCCAATGCCTACGACACCCACTGCCCGATTATTCCTGTGCGCGAAGATTCCATTAACTTTGTGGGCGCCAAGTACCCCAATCGCGAAGAAACCCTGCAGGCTCTTGTTGCCGCCGGCCTACCGGTGCGTGCCTATGGCCGTGCCTGGTCTCGCCATCCCTACGATATCCTGCGCACCAAGCAGTTTAAGGATTCCGGGGTGCCCGCGGGCCGCGATATTGACCGCTCTGAAGCCTACGGTATTATGGCGTCTTCTCCGGCAACCTTGAATATCCACAATAACCAGGATGGCTTCACCATGCGCACCTTTGAGGCCCCCGGTGTCGGCGCCCTGCAGGTAATTGACCGCCCCGATGTGGATCGCTACTACATTCCGGGCGAAGAGGTCCTGGTGTACGAGAGCATCGACGAGCTCATCGATATCTGCACCCGTATTTTCCGCGACCCGAAGTGGGCGCGAGGTATTCGCGAAGCCGGGCAGAAGCGCACCCTGGCAGAGCACACTTTTGACCAGCGTGTAAAGATTTTGGAGCAGCTATGGGCCTAATCTATCCCCTCGACATTGATGCTTGGGCAGCCTGGCAGAAGCGCCAGAACACCCTGCGCTGGGCCAAAACAGAGGCGCGCGGTCTCCTCGGTCGTCTGCGCGGCCAGGCGGGGGAGCAGGAGGCACCCGTCAGTGGAGTGCTGTATACCCGTGGCGCGCTACCCCGCGTACTGATTGTGCTCGACTCATTCTCACCGACCAGCCGGAACTCCATACTGGAACCACTCAAGTACCTGGAAAATGTGGGGGTAGCCCTGTGGGTTCCCGAAGACGCCTCCGAGTACCTGAACGGACAGTACGCCACCGAACGTTACCCCCGAGAAGCCTGGACCGAACGCGAGGTAACCGCCGACCAGCTACCGGAACTACTTCCCGGCGTTCGGGTGGTCCTCTCTTTGGGACACTACCTGGCCCGCGGTGCGGCCGCCTACGAGTACTCCCGTGCCATCGGCGCCCAGTACTGGGTGGTGCAGCACGGCCTGCTCGTACCTCAGGCACCGCCGCTACCTGTCGGCTCGACGTTGCTGGCCTTTAGCGAGGCTGACGCCGATTTCTGGGCCTCGGGTCGCCGAGATGTAACCACTCATGCGGTGGGCTCACAGCTACTCTACCTAGCTGCTCAGAAAGCAGCGGGCACCCGGGCACAGGAAGATAGCAATCTGGAGCCCGTCTTCCTGGGTCAGATGCACGGCGCCGAGTTGCCGCGCGCATCCTTCGCATATGCCTCCCATTCCTTCCTGAAGAAGTATGGCGGTGTCTACCGCCCGCACCCGAGCGAGAAGGATAAGGTATCTGTCCTGACCCATAAACTGTGGGAGAAGGAAGGCATTCGTATTGACCGTTCCGGGACCCCTCTGAACGAGGTGCCGAACCCGGTCGTATCCATTTTCTCTACCGGTGTGTTGGAGGCTGCCATCCGCGGTATCCCGGCGTGGGTATACCACCCGGCACCACCGGCTTGGTTGGTGGAGTTTTGGGGCCGCTACGGCATGAACCGATGGGGAAATGAACCCACACCGGCACCGGCACAGCCGAGCGTGGAGCCGGCACGCCGCATCGCTGAACTTATTATCGAAACTTTGGAGGCATAATGCGTATTCTCTGCGTTATTCCCGTGCGCGGCGGCTCGAAGGGCATTCCGCGTAAGAACCTGCGACCCATCGCGCGTAAACCGCTCGTGGCCTGGACTATTGAGCAGGCCCTAGCGGCCAAGGAAGAGGTCGCTGGCGAGCACGAGGTGCGCGTCGTCGTCTCCACCGATGATGCTGAACTGGCAGATATCGCTCGCGAATACGGTGCCGAGGTGCCCTTCATGCGTCCGGCTTACCTGGCCGAGGACACCACCGCCACCGAGCCGGTGATTGAGCACGCCATTGAGTTCTACACTGAAAACGGCTGGGCACCCGAGGCCGTCATGCTCCTGCAGGCCACCAGCCCGGTGCGACTGCCCGGAACCCTAGCCCGCGCAATTCACCAATTTGCCGAGAATGGCAAGGATTCAATGGTTGGCGTCATTCCGATTGGTCCGTTTATCTGGACTTGGCACGCCAATGGCGAGCCTACCGCAGCCTTCGAGGTGATGGCCCGACCGCGTCGTCAGGAACTGACGAAGGAGACCTTCCGCTACCGTGAGAACGGTTCCATGTACATTACGAAGACCCATGTGTACATGGATCACCACAACCGCTTGGCTGGATACCCCGGCGGTACCATCGACTTGTTCATGCTCGATGAAGTTGAGAGCGTTGATATTGATGCGCCGATTGACTTCTCCGTGGCTGAACACCAGCTCACTCAGATTCTGGAGGAAGGCAACTAACCTTCACCTTCGGTAGCGCTCTCGCTACCGCCCGCCTTGACCGGCACTCAGGCTTTCGACTTAAACACTCAAACGAAAAGGTCATAACCCGTGATTATCGAACGCAATATTGCACCCTATGTGGTCTTTGCCGAAGACCCGATTCTTACCGCGCTACAGAAAATTTCCGCGAACGGTCAGCGCATTATCTTCCTGGTCAACGAGTCCGGTATTTTGCGCGGATCCCTCTCAGACGGCGACTTCCGCCGCTGGCTGATCGCTAACCCGACTGCCTCCCTGGAGACCAGCGCGCTGGATGCCGCCAACACCACTCCGCAGACCGCGCCGGCCGATGCTGACCCCGAGACTTTGCGCGGCTACTTTGCCAAGGGCATTAACCACGTGCCGCTGACCGATGAGCGCGGCCACCTCGTGGCGCTGGCTATGGATGAACAGGACGTTCTGCGCATTGGCAAGCACACCATTAGCGAGGATTCACATGCCTTTATCATTGCCGAGATCGGTAACAACCATCAGGGTAGTGTGGACTTTGCGAAGGAGCTTGTGGACCTGGCTGTTGAGTCCGGCGCCGATGCCGTGAAGTTCCAGTTACGCGATATGGATGCCCTCTACCGCCAGCGTGGCGCCGCTACCGCTGGTGAGGACCTGGGCGTGCAGTACACCCTGGATCTGCTGTCTCGCTTCTCCCTGACCGTGGACCAGATGTACGAGGTCTTCGATCACGTTAAGCAGCACGACATGGACATTATGTGCACCCCCTGGGACGCACCCTCGGTCCAGGCGCTGGTTGACTACGGTATTCAGGGTATGAAGATTGCTTCCGCTGACCTGACCAACCACGAGCTACTGCGCGATGTTGCATCCCGCGGCCTGCCCATGCTGGTTTCCACCGGTATGAGCCGTGAGGAGGAAATCCGTGAATCCGTGGCTCTGCTACGCAATGCCGGCGCATCCTACTCCCTGCTGCAGTGCCAGTCGGCTTACCCCGCACCCTTTAAGGACGTGAACCTGGCCTACATGGATCGCCTGGCAGAGATTGGCCAGTGCCTGGTGGGCTACTCGGGTCATGAACGCGGCTACCACGTGCCGATCGCCGCTGTGGCTCGCGGTGCAAAGATTATCGAGAAGCACTTCACCACCGATAAGACTCTCGAGGGTAATGACCACACCGTCTCGCTGCTACCCGAGGAATTCAAGGCCATGGTTCAGCAGATTCGCGAGGTCGAGTCCGCCATTGGCTCAGCTGCGCCCCGCGAGGTGTCCACCGGTGAGCTCATGAACCGCGTGAACCTGGCAAAGTCCCTCGTGGCAACCCGCCACATTGCTAAGGGCGAGGTCGTGACTGAGGCTGACGTGGCTGTGAAGTCCCCCGGGCGCGGCCTGCAGCCGAACCACCTGCACCAGCTGGTGGGCCGCACCATACAGCGCGATGTTGAAGAAGGCTCATTCTTCTTCGAGGGTGACCTGAAGGATGACCTGGTCACCCGCCGCGACTTTAAGTTTGACCGCCCCTGGGGTCTACCGGTTCGCTACCACGACTACAAGCCGCTGATTGAAGAGGCCAAGCCCGATTTCCTGGAGTTCCACTTCTCCTACAAGGACCTGGAAATCAACATTGATGATGTCTTCGACTCCAAGCTAGACATGGGTTTCACCACACACTTGCCCGACCTGTTTGCCGGTGACTTCCTGGTGGATTTGGCTTCCAAGGACCCCGAGGTTTGGGAGCGCTCCATCGCCGAGGTGCAACGCACCATTGACATTACTCGTGATCTGACCCGCTACTTCACCGTGGATGAGGATCCGGTCATGGTTGTGACCATGGGTGGCTTCACCAAGGACAAGCATATCCCCGCGTCCGCACGTGCTGAGAAGTACGAGCGTATCGGTGAGGCACTGAAGCACCTGGATGCCTCCGGCGTGCGCCTGGCCGCCCAGACTCTGCCTCCGTATCCCTGGCTGATGGGTGGTCAGCAGTACCACAACCTATTCCTGGACCCGAAGGACACCGCGGAATTCTCGCGTGCCTTTGACACTGCGCTGTGCCTGGATATCTCGCACACTATGCTCGCCTGCAACTTCCTGAACATTCCGCTGTCGGAGGCTGTTGAGCAACTGGCACCGCTGTCGATTCACCTGCACCTGGTGGATGGCACCGGTGTCGATGGTGAGGGTGTACAGGTTGGCGAAGGTGACGTGGACTGGGCCGCGCTGGGTAAGCAGTTGCGTGAACTGGCTCCGAAGGCTTCCTTCATCCCTGAGATTTGGCAGGGCCACATTAACAATGGCGAGGGCTTCTTCACGGCACTGGACCGCCTCGAAAAGTGGCTGTAGGAACGGTACCCATGGCCAAGTCTCAGACCGTAAAGGCTCGGGAGGGTGAGATCCTTGATCAGGACTTCATCACTCCCGGTCGTTTCCGGGAGCTGGACGGGTTCCGCGGTCTGGCTGCTTTTACCGTGGTGATTTATCACCTGGGAGTGCCTGCGACTCAGAACTACCCGCGAACCGCTCCTTCACCCTACGACATTCCGCTGGGTGAGCTGGGTATTCAGCTCTTCTTCATCATCTCTGGATTCGTAATTCTGTTGAGTGCTATTAAGAGCGGGTCTGCACTGAAGTTCGCTGTTTCGCGGTTTTCCCGTATCTACCCGACGTACTGGTTTGCGCTGGGTGTTTCAGCTCTGGTGTACTTCCTGTACGGTAACCCTGGCCGGCACATTCCGGTCGTGCAGACGCTGGTCAACACCACGATGTTGCAGCACTTCCTGCGGGTAGATAATGTGGATCAGGTGTACTGGACCCTGGCCGTGGAACTTCAGTTCTACGTTATGGTGGCGTTGTATCTAATCATCCGGCGGGGAAAAATCTATAGAACCGAGCTGACGATGATCCTGCTGGTCTGGTCGGTCATCGGTACAGCCCTGTGCTTACTCTTCCACCCGGAAGCCTCCCTGAACGGAGCGCCGAAGATGATCGTTTGGGCGGCGGTGGCGGAGCATTCTTCGCTCTTCAGCCTGGGCATGATGTTCTTCCTGTACAGCCACGATCGTAAGTTCACCTGGCATATTCCGTACTTCGCGATTCTGGCCTCGCTCAACGCGGCTTTGATGCACGATCTAGCTCACGGTGTTGGAGTGGCGTTGATTAGCCTCATGTTCTTCGTCGTGGTGTACGTTAAGAATGTCCCGGTGCTGGCTCGCGGACCGCTGAATTTCCTGGGGCGTATTTCATACCCGCTGTACCTGGGCCACGCCATGGTTGGCTATATGCTGGTGGACCTGTTCTACCCGGTCGCGGGCCCCTGGGGTTCGCGCGTTATCGCGCTGGTTTTGGTGGTATGCTTCGCCTACCTGGTGCATATTTCTATTGAAACGAAGGTTTCAGCATCCTTCCGTTCTTTCCTCACTCGAAAGTTGACTAAGGCATGACCTTTACACCAACCGCCCTGTGGGTCGTTCCGGTCCCCGATTTTGGTGGAGTAGCTCGGCACGTTGTTGATATGGCGCGTGCTGAGCTACCCGGTTTTAACCTGGTGGTTCTCGCGCCCGAAGGTAAACTCACGAATCGTCTCAAAGAGATGGGCGTGAGCGTGATCAGGGCCGATTTCGGCCCCGACTATGGGTTCAAAACCTCCTTTGCTTCCCTCACCAGGGCCGTCGAACAATTGCGCCCGGAAATTGTGCACAGCCATCTGGCCTACGCGGACGTTGTGGCTGCCGCAGTGGTAAATACCCTGCGTGCCCGTCATCTGGTGCAGCGTGCCCTGTGGGTGCCGCGTCTGGTAACCACTGAGCATGGCATCGCCGGTAACGATGCGGTCTATCACGGTACTTCCTGGCGCTCAAAGCTCATGGAGACCGTACACCGTATGCGCCTATGGGGTACCGATCAGGCGATTGCGGTATCCCGCTCGACCGCCGAGCAGATGCGCGCCAAGTGGGGCGCCCGCAACGTGGAACTTGTGTACAACGGCGTGGATATTCCTGAAGTGGCGGCTGCCGTTGCCGCGCAACGTGTCCCTGCCAAAGGTAGTCCGCGCGTTCTATCGCTTTCCCGACTTTCACCGGAGAAGGGTGTCGACGTGCTCCTGGATGCCTTTGCTCAGCTCCGCCATGAGTATCCGCAAGCGCACCTGGAAATTGCCGGTTCGGGCGATTTGGCTTCTGAACTCCAAGCCCAAGCAAAGCGTCTCAACCTTGGAGATCGCGTAACCTTTAGCGGGTTCGTCAACCCTGTGGAGGCAATGAGGCGTAACGATATGATCGTTCAGCTTTCGGTGTGGGAGAACTGCTCCTACACCCTGCTGGATGCCAAAGCTGCTGGATTGAAGACCGTAGCCACCGCCGTAGGCGGTAACCCGGAGATTCTTTCAGCCGACGAGCTGGTGGATCGTTCAAATGCCCAGCTGACCGATGAGGTCCTTCAAGTAATGCGCCGGCAACTGACAAACAGCACGAGCGAGTCCTTCACCTGGATTTCTAACGAACAGATGGCTGCTCAGACCGTCGAGATTTACGCTCGACTTTTGGAGAGGAAATGACTGTAGCACACCACCAGAGCGCATCGGGGGCCGCTCCTTCGAAACCTGACGGTACCGCGCAGGTAGACACGACCCGCTTTGGCCGGGCCGCAAAGGATGAGGCGAAATACCTGGCGGGTAGCGTCTCCAAGCTGTCAATGCTCGATTTCTGGGCTGGATTCGGCCTCATCTTCATCGGTATTACGACCGGTTTCTTTGCCATGCCCGTGGGAACGGTCGTGGTAATGGTTCTGGTGCTCTACAACCTGACCAAGCCCGCGAAGGTTGATCACCCCAATAATGGTCTCTTATTTACGGTACTGCTACTGGCCATTGGGTGGGCTCTATTTGAGACCTTGGCCTTCAACAGCTTCCCAGTCGAGTACGCTGTCCGCCGTGCGGTGCGTATGGCGGTCGTGGTGTTGCTGGCTTTGCAGATTGCGCAGAAGAAGATTGATATTCGCTCCCTGCTCTTCGGTGTGGCCTTCGGTCTGCTGTTCAACTTTATCGGCTTCTACGCGCGTGTCGCCCCGGATAACTACGGCGGTACGTTGACCGGTTGGCTCAACGATAAGAACCAGTCTGGCCTGTACTACGCACTCTTTGGCTTCCTCTTCGTGGCCATGGCGCGTAAGAAGAGTCACCGTATTGCCGCAATCGTCGTGACTTCGGGCATGCTGTGGCTGACCGGTTCCCGCACCTCGCTAGCGGCCTATGCCTTCGCCATCCTGTGGCTGTACTTCTCGTACCGTCTGAACCTCTTCGGTAAAGCTGTTTTGGCGTACCTGTTCTACCTGGGTGTGAACTATCTGGAGGACAACTTCGCCCGTGCGGGTACCTTTGCCAACCGACTTGGTAGTGACCTGCTACGTCAGCGTATTGACGAAGAAATGTACCGCATGATTGATGCGGTGCCGTGGTACGGCGGTGGCCTGGGTACCGCCCAGGTTCCCCTGCAGAATCGTTACTTCTACTTCCACAACTCCTACATGACCCTTGTGCAGGAAGCCGGTTGGGCGTACATGGTTGTCATCGTGGGTCTAACAATTATCACAACCTTCTTCTGGAAGCAGGCCCGTACCCACCGCATTGTGATTGCGGAGGCGGGGATGGTGATTATTCTGATTGCCTCGCAGCGTCTGGGTGAAGTGATTCTGACCGTGCCCTGGGCCGTTGTGATTGGCCTGGCTCTGCTGTACCTGAACCCCGACGAGAAACTGGATGCCTCCGACTCGGGTCATAGTGAAGCCACCCCGGAAGCCGCAGACCAGAAGCAAAATACCGATGAATCACCCGAAGCTACCGAAATCGTGCCCACAGCGCAGGCCTCTAACCTTGCGGAAACCCCGCATCCCGCACCCCCGACTGCGAGCAATGACCTTCGCGCCGTTAAGTCCTTCGACATCGCTTCTATCCGCCAGCAGGCAAGAAAGTTCTAACTATGAAAGAACTGTACATCGCGACTAATAACGGTGACATTGGCGGTGGCGAGGTCATGCTCTTGAATATTGCCCGTGCCGCTCGTAGCCTCGGCTACAAGGTCACTATCGTGGGGCCCTCCGAGCCGAAGCAACTGGTGGAAGCCGCCGCCGATGAGGGCTTCGCCCGCGTCGTACTACCCGCTAAGAACAGGGCACAGTACATCCTGGCCCTGCGTGCCTGGAATGCCCGCCACAGGGACGTATTGCTCTGGTGTAACGGACTGGTTCCCTCGGCCGCAACCGGAGGCCGCAAGAACCGTATTGTGCACCTGCACCAGCTACCTGCCGGTGTGAACGCAAAACTGGTTCCCCTCGCCCGCCGTAAGGCTTCCGTGACGCTGGTGCCCAGCCGCTACGTGGCGCGTGCTTGCCCCGGTAGTGAGCTCTTCGCGAACTGGGTGAGCGGCATATCCACCGCACTGGACCATCGCGTGGGGGATCGCCGCCTGCGTGTCGGGTACCTGGGCCGGCTGACTCCCTCGAAGGGTATTGGAACCCTCTGTCAGGCCATGAGTAGTCTAAACGCCCAGGAAGTCGGCTATGACCTGGTCATTGGCGGGGAGCCGGTATTCGCATCCGAGGAAGAACGCGCCGAGGTAGAGGACGCCATGGCCAGTGTGGCTCCCTTCAGCACCCGCTTGGGATGGACTACCCCGGAGTGCCTCCTGGGCGATATTGACATGCTGGTTGTGCCCTCCATCGCCCCCGAGTCTTTTGGGCTTGTGGTGGCGGAGGCAATGAGTGCCCGCGTGCCCGTTATCGTGAGCGATGCCGGTGCTCTCGCGGAGGTGGTGGGCGGTACATCCTATCCGTACGTTGTCCCTGCCGACCAGCCGCAAGCTCTAGCCCAGGCTATTAAAGCCCTGGGGGTTGAGCTACGCGAGGACACGGAAGCGCTTGCCGAGCGAACCTCCTATTTGTTCTGGCGCTGGCAAGAAAACTACTCACCCGAGGCGGGCAAGGTTCGCGTTGGGGAGATACTCGACCGCATGATGCGCTAGCTGTCTTCACGCGTGTACGTAGTACCCACACCCTCTTAGATATCACCTCACACATACTCTAAGGAAGATTATGACGACGACTCACCGCTACAAGGCAGCGGTTATTATTCCCTCTCGCGGTGGCGCGGAGATTTTGCACTATCCCCTGGATGCGCTGAAGAACCAGACGGAGAAAGACTTTCAGGTGATTGTGGTACTCGACGGTGACATTGATAATAGTGAGGCTGTGCTCGATCGCTATATTGCCGAAGGTACGCTGAACCTGAGCAAAATTGTTTTCGATGAGAATCGCGGGCGCGTCAGCGCGCTGAACGCCGGACATCGTGCAGCAAATGCCGACATTCTGATTCGGTGCGATGACGACCTGCAACCTAAGGCCGACTACGTGGAGGCCCAGATTCGACTGCACCGTGACTACGACGGGGTAGTTGGCACTTTGAAGAACGTCTACCCGGATACCCCGTATTCGCGTGTATACGGTAACTTCCGCGATGCCCGCTTTAAGCAGGGGGCCCTGAGCGCGCCCGAGGCTGGCCGCTGGCTGTATTGGAATGGTAACTCCTCGATTTCCACTGAATTCTACGAACGTACCGGCGGATACGACCCCGCCTACCGTCTGTATGGCTGGGAAGACGTTGACATGGGCAAGATGGTACACGATGCCGGCGGTCGCATTATTATTTCCGATGAGGTCGAGGTCAAACACTACGCCGAGGCTACCACCACTGCGGTACGCGCCCTGCGCGCCCTGCACTCGGGCTCAGCCCGCACGATTTTTGTGCGTAAGCACGGCGAGGCAGCCCATCCGGCGCCAAACCCGTCCGGCCCCTGGGGTCTGGCGGTGAAGACCCTGGCTCGATTTACGACTGAAAAGACCATTAAGATCCTGGGGGATTTGAGCGATAAAGTTCTGCTCAAGCTCCCGGTCAAGGTGGCCGAGAAAATTGTTGCTCTGCAGGTTGAAGCAGCATCCTACGCCGGTATCCGTTACCCTGAGCGCGCTCAGAAGAACTTCTAGGAGGAAAAGATATGTCGCTCACTCAGCTCTTTACCTCCGTCCCCTTTACCGGGCCGAAGAACCCTGAAGCGGTGATGGCGGATATTCCGAAGAGCATCAAGAAGCTTGAGCACCTGGTGCGCCGCTACGTGCCGTTGGTTAAGCCTGAGGCAACGGAGCCAATTGCGATTGCCCACGACTACCTAACTCAGCGCGGTGGTGCTGAGCGTGTGGTTCTGGCGATGCACCGTGCTTTCCCGGAGGCGCCCATTTACACGACGCTATATGACCCAGAGGGAACGTTCCCCGAGTTCAAAGACGCGAAGATCATTACGAGCCCGCTCAATAAGATTGGTTATCTGCGCCGCAACCATCGGGTGTCTCTGCCAATTCTTCCGCTGGCGGCTTCCTTTCTAAAGGTTCCGGCCGAGCGGGCCATTGTGTCGACCACCGGTTGGGCGCACGGTTTCAACTACGCGGGTCGTAAGTTTATTTACTGCCATTCCCCAGCCCGTTGGCTGTACCTGAGCGATCAGTACCTGGGGGAGAAGAGCACCGGCCCCGTGCCGCTCATGTTGAAGACACTTCGTCCGGTGTTAATATTTTGGGATCGCTGGGCCGCTCACCGCTCGGCCGTGTACGTGGCGAATGCGAGCGTCATTAAGAAACGTATTGAGAACGTATACGGCAAGAAGGAAGTGCCAATCTTTTTCCCGCCTCATTCGGTGGATTTCGAGGCTTCGACCGAGCCAATTCCGGGCCTAGAGGATTTCATGGGCGGGGATGACTACTTCCTGATTGTTTCACGTCTGTTGCCGTATAAGAACGTGGATAAGGCTGTTGAGGCGTGCAACCGCCTGGGCAAGAAGTTGCTGGTGATCGGTCACGGACCGGAGAAGGAGCACCTGCAGCAGATATCCGGGGATACAATTCGTATTGCCTCGGGCATTTCGGACGCGCAGTTGCGCTACGCGTACCGCCACTGCCTGGCATTGCTGGCGATTTCCTATGAGGACTTTGGCATTACCCCGCTGGAAGCTGGGGCCAGTGGCAAGGCTGTCATCGCCTACCGTGCGGGTGGCTTCTTGGATACGATTCAGGAGGGCAAGACGGGTGTCTTTATTGATCAGCCGACAGTTGAGCAACTAGAGCGCGCGATTGAGGCCTTCGACCCGAAGGCCTGGGACGCTGATTATATTCGCGAGCACGTGGATAGTTTTTCGGAGGGGCGTTTTATTACCCGTTTGAAGTCTTATGCGCAGGCTCTGCCGGCTGAGTAGAACGGCCCGGAGGGGATTCCCTATATGAAAGAGGCGGGGGGGGGGAAAAACAGCGCTGTTTCTACCGCCCCGCCTCTTCAAGTGTGATACCGGTATTTCTAGAGAGTTTCCAGCAGCCCCTTAGCCAGCAGATCGGGGATAAATTCGCGAATTTGTGGCGCAATAACCTCCACCGGTTGCTCGTAGATGTCGCTAACCACCGCAATGGCCTCCTCGAGGCTCATGGGGTCTTCGAAGATTCCCCAGATAATGGATGCTGACCCCTGCAGAATTGAATGCTCGCCGGTGGCCAGGTTCGCAATGTAGCTGGCGGTGGGGGAGTACTTGGCAAATTCTTCTGAGTGGACATACGCGATGTCTTCAGGAATACCGTACACGGGCTGAGTTGCGGTATTGGGTGTGTTCACTTCTTCACCTCAATTCCAAAACGCGCAAAGAACTTGGCGAGTACTTCGGCGCGGGTGGGGGTGCGTCCGAGTTCCATGGCCAGGTGGTCCTTGTTGACGAAGAAGATGGTTTTGAGGACGCGTAGCTTATCGCAGAGAGTGGCGGCCGAGCGTAGACGACCCAGCCACTGCACGTAGTGGGGAACATTTTGCGAGACGGAGAGCCATAGCAGATAGTCGCGATCGCCCCGATGCTGGTCGAGCCCGCCCATGGCCGCACTATAGGCCAGTACGGAGTCGAGCTCATCTGCGCGTGCCTTGAGACGCTGCCAGTCGGCATAGGACATACGGTTGACCAGGTAGTTAATATCGGCGCTATAGCGAGATGCAGCGCGTGCACGGTGCAGAACCACGATGAGGCGCGCGTCTAAGTCCGAGGGTACGGTGCAGGGGCGGTGGGCGATAAGTCGGGTCTTTCGGGCCGCCCAGATGCGGTTAAAGGCCTTCTCGTACTCGCCGTGGCGGCCGAGGCCGGGAAAGAAACGGTGAATATCGGTCAAGCCCCAGGACGCATGGTAGAGAGTCATGGCGTGCTCAAAAACAGAGCCGGTTTCAAAGTGTGCTTGGATCCGCCAACCGTCGGCCAGAAGAATCTTCACAAAGCGGTCAACCTGCGAGGGGCGGACGAGCAGGTCAGCATCGGAGCTGTACCTGCCTTTACGGTAGATTTCCTGGGAGAACGCGTAGCCTTTGATGTGCAGAATATCGATGGAGTGCAGATCAGCTATGCGTTGGAAGTAGGCGTGCGCAAGCCGAATGCGGGCTGCTAGAGGAGTGGTTTGCAGCTCCGAGGTATTGGTTGAGTGAGTGGTCACAATAGCCTTTCGGTGCACAGATGTACAACATAAGTATAGGGTGGGAGGGGCATCTAAACTGCCCATCCCACCCTATTTGGTTGCCCCCCGGGGAGACTTTTCCCGGGAGGAGTAGCGCGATGCTACTTCTTAGCTGACTTCGACTTCCGCTTATTGCCTTCCTTGCCATAACCGTAGTAGGTTGCGTATCCCACGTAGGAGCTTGCATAACCGAAGCCGTAGTAGGAGTTACCCAGACCCTTACGAGGTGCACGGTTCAGGACCAGGCCGAAGAGGTTCGCATTAACCTTCTTCAGAATATTGGAGGCCTCGGTCATCTGCTCGCGGTGGCTACGACCGATCGAACCGACCAGGATAACGCCGTCCACCGAGTGGGAGAGCAGTGAAGCATCGGTCACGGGTAGCAGCGGCGGAACGTCGACGACCACGGTGAACTCTTCGGAGAGCTCCTGGATGAGCTGGCGCATCTTGTCCGAGCCCAGAAGTTCGGAGGGGTTCGGGGGGATACGGCCTGCGGTCAGGACGAAGAGGTTCGAATCGCCCAGCTGGTGCACGGCGTTTGCGATTTCCACCTGACCAGCCAGGACCTGGGTCAGACCAACCTTGGCGTCAAGCTTCAGCTTCTTTGCCACGGTCGGGCGGCGGAGGTCAGCGTCAATCAGGATGACGGGTGAACCCGCATCGGCCAGGGAACGAGCCAGCGAAAGCGAAACGGTTGACTTACCTTCACCGGGCACCGCGGAGGTGACGATGAACGAACGCGGGGGAGTATCAACGTTTACGAAGCGTAGGTTAGTGCGTAGCTGACGGATGGATTCCTGGGCGATATGGTCGTCAGTGTCACCCTTCACGATGTTCTCTTCGCTCAGATCGTCACTGACGGGCAGGACGCCCAGAATATTTGCACCGGTTGCCTTGGTGGCGTCATCACGGGTGCGGATGCGCTGGTCAAGCGCACGGCGCAGGAAGATGGCTGCGTAGACCAGAATTAGGCCGGCACCGGCGCCGATAAGGGTGTTCTGCTGGTAGTTCGGTGCCACCATGGGCGGGTTGACGCTAGCGTTGTTCAGCGGAATCACACGAACGACGTTGCCGCCGGTGGGGGAGGCCTCGGTGTTCTCGCCATTGACCAGAGCTTGAGCATTGCCCGGGTTCTGCTCAATTTCCTTAATGTAGTCAGCGGTGGCCTGCAAGGCACCGTTGGCAAGGTACTGGGCGACCTTCGGGTCGGAGGCCTTGGCACTGACGGTAATCAGCGCGGCATTCTCACCGGCAACCGCGGTGAGGCTACCGCGAATCTGGCCGGTGCTTAGCTTCGCCACTTCGGCACTGCGGCTGTTCTCGGAGGATACAGCGTTCTGCTTAATCTTCTGTGCCACGGCCTCCGAGGAGACAATAGCGGCGTAAGAACGAGCGCGTTCCTTGGCAGCGGAGGAGCCGGAGAGCACATCCACCGTTCCGGACTCACCCACGGTCACGTAGCCTGAGGATGATGCGGCATACACCTTCGGCTGCATGGAGGCATAGCCGAAACCCACCGCGGCGCCAATAATGACACCAATAATCAGCAACCAGAGGTTAGCTCTCGTGGTGCGGAAAAATTCCAAAATGGTCATAGTAGTGAGAAAACTCCAGAAAAGTTTGAGTTAGTGCGTGCCCGCACCGTGGAGTATTGATGCAGGCGATGAAGGGATAATTAGTTATATCCCCGGGTGATTGAAGCCTTAACGGAGCAGGCCGAGCAGATAGCTACCGTACCCGCTCTTAACGAGGGGGGTAGCGATATCGCGGAGCTGCTCATCGGAGAGCCAACCGTGACGCCACGCGATTTCTTCGGGGCAGCCAACTGACAGACCCTGACGGTTCTGTACGGTGCGGATGAAGTTCGTAGCGTCAGCGAGTGAATCAAAGGTGCCAGTATCGAGCCATGCAGTGCCGCGCGGCAGAACCTCAACCTTCAGTTTACCCTGTTCCAGGTAGACACGGTTAAGATCCGTAATTTCCAACTCACCGCGGGGGGAAGGCTTAATCTGGCGTGCGTACTCGACCACCTTGGAGTCATAGAAGTACAGGCCCGGAATAGCGTAATCGCTCTTGGGGGTCTCGGGTTTCTCCTCAATCGACAGGGCATTGAAGTTCTCGTCGAACTCTACCACGCCGTAGGCGCGGGGGTCGGCTACCTGGTACGCAAAAACGGTCGCGCCGTCCTTCTGCTCGTAGGTAGCCAACTGGGTACCCAGGCCGGGGCCGTAGAAAATATTATCTCCCAGAACAAGAGCTACGGGGTCATTACCGATAAAATCGGCGCCCAGAATAAATGCCTGTGCTAGACCGTCCGGAGAAGGCTGCACTTTATATTCGAGATTAATACCAAAACGGGAGCCATCACCGAGCAGACGCTTAAACTGCTCCTGCTCAGCGGGGGTGGTAATAATCAGAATATCGCGAATACCCGCAAGCATCAGAGTGGAGAGCGGGTAGTAAATCATCGGCTTGTCATAGACCGGAGTGAGCTGCTTGCTAATACCCTGAGTGATAGGGTGCAAACGGCTTCCGGTGCCGCCGGCAAGAATAATTCCCTTCATAACTTCTTATTGTGTCATGTTTATCTCTTTGTTGGGGCATAAAAATCACCGTTTAAGCGGGTAAAATCTACCGTATGGCTCACATTCTTGTTACCGGCGGCGCCGGTTTTATTGGTTCGAACTTTGTTCACCACCTCATCGATAACACTGATCACACTATTACTGTGCTGGATAAGATGACCTATGCGGCAAATGCCGCATCTTTGGAAGGCATCGACGAATCCCGCTTTAAACTTGTTGTTGGCGACATTGCTGACCGCGAGTTGGCCGACGAACTCGTGGGTAAGGCAGACGCCGTGGTTCACTATGCCGCTGAGTCCCACAATGACAACTCGTTGGCTAACCCCGAACCCTTTATTCACACCAACCTGGTTGGTACCTTCAGCTTGCTGGAAGCAGTCCGTAAGCACGGTACCCGCTACCATCACATCTCCACTGATGAGGTCTTCGGTGACCTCGAGCTGGACGACCCGGCAAAGTTTACCGAATCCACCCCCTACAACCCTTCCTCGCCCTATTCCTCGACTAAGGCTGGCTCCGACCTGCTCGTGTGTGCTTGGGTTCGTTCCTTTGGCATTGAGGCCACTATCTCAAACTGCTCGAATAACTATGGTCCCTACCAGCACATTGAGAAGTTTATTCCCCGTCAGATTACGAATATCCTCTCGGGTCTAACCCCGAAGCTGTACGGTGAGGGTCTGAATGTGCGTGACTGGATTCACGCCTCGGATCATTCCTCGGCTGTGTTGCGCATCCTGGAGCAGGGCAAGATTGGCGAGACCTACTTGATTGGTGCTAACGGTGAGGAGAACAATATCACCGTGTTGCGCACTATCCTGCGCCTCATGGGTAAGGATGAGAACGACTTCGAGCATGTTGTCGATCGTCCCGGTCACGACCTGCGCTACGCCATTGATGGTACCCGCCTGCGTGAAGAGCTCGGCTGGGAGCCGAAGTTTACCGATTTTGAGTCCGGCCTGGCCGATACCATTAAGTGGTACACCGAGAACCGCGGCTGGTGGGAGCCTCTGAAGGCTGAGGTTGAGGCAAAGTACGCAAAGGCTGGCCAGTAATGACCAAGGATCTAAAGGTTACCGAAACCGAGATTCCCGGCCTGCTCATTATTGACCTGCCGGTTCACGGCGACAACCGCGGTTGGTTCAAGGAAAACTGGCAGCGTGAGAAGATGGTTGCCGCCGGTCTGCCTGACTTCAACCCGGTGCAGAACAATATCTCCTTCAACGCTTCGGTAGGCACCACCCGCGGTATCCACGCCGAGCCCTGGGATAAGTACGTATCGGTTGCGACCGGCCGCATTTTTGGTGCGTGGGTCGACCTGCGTGCCGGCGAGTCTTTTGGCAAGGTTGTCACCGTGGAGCTGGGTCCCGATACCGCTATCTTCGTGCCGCGCGGTGTGGGTAACTCCTTCCAGACTCTGGAGGAAAACACCGCCTACACCTACCTGGTCAATGACCACTGGTCTGCCGAGGCCGTATCCGGGTACAGTTTCCTCAACCTTGCCGATGAGACCGTCGCCATCGATTGGCCCATCGACCTGGCGAAGGCCGAGCTGTCCGAAAAGGATCGTAACCATCCGCGACTGAACGAGATTAAGCGCCTCGAAGCCGACCCAATCCTCATTGTGGGAGCTGGCGGCCAGCTTGGTACTGAGCTCGTGCGCCAGCTGACCGAACGCAATGTGCCGTTCCTAGCCGTCGACCGCGACCGTCTGGACCTGGGGCAACCCGAACAGTGGCGTGATGCCTTCCGCTGGCGTTCCTTCCGCGCAGTCATTAACGCTGCGGCGTATACCGCCGTGGATCAGGCCGAGACCCCCGAAGGTCGCCGTGATGCCTGGGCTGCTAACGCCCTGGGTGTGAGCGCACTCGCCTCCATCTGCGAGGAAGCGAATCTCCCGCTGGTTCACGTCTCCACCGACTACGTCTTTGATGGTTCCCTGCCCCTGGGTGAGGAATATCCGGAGGACTATCCGCAGGCCCCGTTGAGCGTTTACGGTGCCTCCAAGGCAGCCGGTGAGGTGGCCGCCTCCGCGTGGCGTAAGCACTACACCCTGCGTACTAGCTGGGTGGTTGGCGCAGGTAAGAACTTTGTGGGCACCATGGCATCCCTGGCTGAGCGCGGCATTGATCCGTCGGTGGTTGCCGACCAGTGGGGTCGCCCGACCTTCACCCAGGACCTGGCGGCAGCGGCCCTACACCTGCTCTTTACGGGTGCCGAGTACGGTACGTACAATGTGTCGAATACCGGTGAAGTTATTAACTGGGCTCAGTTTGCGCGTGCCGTCTACGAGGGTACCGGTCACGACCCGGCTCGTGTTAGCGACACCACTACTGAGGCATACTTCGCGAATGCGGAGCTGTTTGCTCACCGCCCGACGAATTCAGCAATGAACCTGTCTAAGCTGATTGCTACGGGCTTTACCCCGCGTGATCACCGCGAGGCACTGGCCGCCTATCTAGAACAGGCATCCTCCTAACTCGCCGAATATGATTCCACACTGCTGATTTCGGCGCTATGGCGTGAAAAATATCATGTACAGGTTCCCGGCTCTTGAAGAAAAGCCGGGAACCTGTACAATATTGTCTTGGCCAAGGCGAGGGTTGCCGCATGCGCGGTAACCGTTATCGACGAGGTGGCGTACGGAATCTTCATCCGCGCCGTTTCTCTTGGCGCGTCAAGTACAACTACAGAAATGGAGAATCCCATGGCTGAATTCAAGATTGTTGCAGAGCCCCGCGTTGACTTCGGTAAGGGCTACGCACGTCGCGCACGCGTTGCAGGCAAGATCCCCGCTGTTGTTTACGGCAACGGCGCAGAGCCCAAGCACCTGACCCTGCCCGGTCACGAGACCACCCTGGCAGTGCGCAACGCAGACGCCGTGCTGGTAATCGAGGTTGAGGGTGAGACCATTAAGGCTCGCGTTCAGGACATCCAGCGCCACCCCATCCGCCCCGAACTGCAGCACATCGACCTGGTGTTCGTTGCGTAAGTAGCGGAATTCAACGCTTTTAGACCGGCTTAAGCCGGGCTGGGAACGGCCCGCATCCTAATTACGGGGTGCGGGCCGTTCGTATACCCCAGATTTTGTACGCCGTAGATTTTTATACCCCCAGCTTTAAGTTCACCCCGAGAAAGGATGCACGCAGATGTCCGATACCTGGCTGATTGTGGGCCTGGGTAACCCCGGCCCCAATTACGCAAAGACCCGCCATAATATCGGCCAGATGGTTCTGGACGAGCTCGCCTCCGAGGTCGGAGGAAGTTTTAAGAAGCACTCCAAGGCTTCCGCGGTCGTTGTGGAGGGGCGGCTAGGCTTTGGCGGTCCCAAGGTGATTCTTATGAAATCCCTCGGCTATATGAATACCTCGGGTGGTCCGGTCAGCGCCATCGCAAAGTTCTACGGTATCGACCCCGACCATATCATCGTTGTGCACGATGAACTCGATATCCCCTTCGACACCATCAAGCTCAAGATCGGCGGGGGAGAGGGCGGCCACAACGGCCTGCGCGATATCACCAAGGCGCTGGGCACTAAAGACTATTATCGTGTGCGTACCGGCATTGGTCGCCCGCCCGGACGTATGGACACCGCCGACTTCGTGCTTAAGCCCTTTAGCAGCACCGAGGCAAAAGCCCTACCCTTCCTCATCTCGAATGCATCGGATGCGACCGTTATGCTCATTAAGGAGGGCCTGCTGGCAACCCAGCAACGCTACCACGGCGCCGCCTCCTAGCTGATCCTCGTCGCTGTGCACCCCGCGAACTAGGCTCTACCTAACTATGCAAGAGCCTCGCGAGGGAATAAGCTAGAAAAGAATGACGTTATACGCTCCACGACGGGAAAATACCCGCCCCGTGGAGCGTATGAGCGAGAGAAGAAGGTACCCGTGGCTGAATACTCCACCCCCGCCAATATCCCCCTGAGCGACGACGTTGTGCGTCAGCTCCGCCAGGACTTCCCGATCCTCAACACCGAGGTTAACGGGCACCCCCTGGTCTACCTGGATTCCGGGGCTACGAGCCAGAAACCCCTGCAGGTTCTCGATGCAGAACGCGACTTCTACCTGCACGCCAACTCCGCTGTACACCGCGGCGCGCATACCCTCGCGGTTGAAGCAACCGACCTGTTCGAGGATGCTCGCATCACCGTCGCTAATTTCGTGGGCGCTACCGACGAAGAGCTCGTGTGGACCTCCAACGCTACCGAGGCGCTGAACCTGGTTGCCTACTCGATCGGTAACGCCTCCCAGGGTATCGGCGGCGAGGCCGCGAAGCGCTTCGCGCTGAAGCCCGGTGATGAAATTGTTACCACCGAGATTGAGCACCACGCGAACCTCATTCCCTGGCAGATTCTCGCCCAGCGCACCGGCGCGACCCTACGCCACATCCCCTCCACCGAGGACGGTCAGCTCGACTACGAGGCGGCCGAGGGAATCATCAACGAGAAAACCCGCATCCTGGCCTTCACCCATGTTTCGAACGTGACTGGCGCTATTACTGATGTGCCGCGTCTGGTGAGCCTGGCTCGTGCACACGGTGCGCTGGTGGTTTTGGATGCCTGCCAGTCCGTACCGCATATGCCCGTAGACTTCCACGCCCTGGACGTCGACTTCGCCGCGTTCTCCGGCCACAAGATGCTGGCGCCCACCGGCATTGGCGCACTTTATGGTCGTGCCGAACTGCTCGAGGCTCTGCCGCCCTTCCTGACCGGCGGGTCCATGATTACTCGCGTGGGTCTGCAGGACACTAAATACATGCCCGCGCCCATCAAGTTTGAGGCCGGTACCCAGCGTGTCTCGCAGGCAATCGCCTTCGCCGCCGCCGTGCGTTACCTGCAGCACCTGGGTATGGAAAATGCGGCGGCCTGGGAGCATAAGCTGGGCGCTCGCCTGGTTGAAGGCGTTCAGAAGATTGAGGGTGTGCGCCTTCTCGGTCCCGCCGACCCCTCCAAGCGCGCCGGCCTGGTTGCTCTCGCTATCGACGGCGTGCACCCGCACGATGTCGGCCAGTTGCTCGATACCCAGGGTATTGCCGTGCGCGTGGGTCACCACTGCGCCCAGCCGCTGCACCGCTGCGCCGGTGTGACCGCCTCGACCCGAGCTTCCACCTATATTTACAACACGACTGAGGACGTGGATACCTTCCTGAAGGCTCTCGCCGAGGTTCGTCCCTACTTTGGCCTCTAATATCTGATGATGCGCCGAGCCGGGTACGCAGAGTTTAGACGTGCCCGGCCGGCGTGTTTTCCGCGTCTGCGCCATCCCTGACTTAACAGATACCTCAACACACGGAAGAAGACTAATATGTCTCTTGAATCTCTCTACCAGGATATTATTCTGGAGCATTCTAAGGAGCGCATTGGCGAGCACCTCGTAGAGGTTCCCTCCGGCCATGCGAGTGCCGATAACCACCAGTACAACCCCACCTGCGGTGACGAAATTAACCTGCGCGTGGTGCTTTCGGATGATCTGAAGGACGGGGAAAAGACCATCGAGTCGGTCTCCTGGGAGGGTGACGGTTGCTCAATCTCCATGGCGGCGGCTTCGGTGCTTTCCGATATGGCTCCGGGTATGACCCTCTCCGAGCTACAGAGCTATGTGGATGCGTTCCGCGAGATGTTGCGCTCCCGCGGCCAGGTGGCCCTGGATGAAGAGGAATACGGCGATATGGCGGCCTTCGCGGGTGTGTCGAAGTTCGTGGCGCGAGTGAAGTGCGCGATGCTGTCCTGGGTGGCTGTTGAAGAAGCCGCGAAGGAGGTAGCAGCTCAGGGCTAGGGCTTGTCTTTCGGCTCCTCACGGTTCGTCACCGGTGGATTTCTCCACAGTGATGGAAACACAGGCAGTAGGTGCCGGGCGGAGGAGACTTTTATAAGGAATATTGAGAAAATATTGGACGAAAAAATCGAATAGTAATTCTGCGGTAACCTAACCTTTTGCACCAGATGGCAATAAAGAACCTCTCAGTATTTCTTGAACTAAATTCAAAAATAGCCTAAATCTTGCATATTGAGGCGGATACTCTGTAGTATCCGCCTCAATTTTCTAGAATTACCCGTCCCGAGAAAAAGAGTGACTGCTAAAATAAAAGGGCTAGGGGCGCCTAATCAGCACCCGCGAGGAACTCTTTTTCGGACCATTCGTTCGAAGGGCAGAAATCGGACTGCAGAAATATAGTGCAGGAATGCAGAGCAGAAATGTGGAGTAGAAATATGAGACGGAGCATGAGCGCAGAACAATGTGCTCCGCATCCGCCTCGGGTTCTACCCGCAATAACCCGGCCCACGACAATAGACATGTTCCTCCACTAGCCCGCACGCATGCGTGCCCTTTTAACCATCGCCGCTACCAACCACGAGGACCCTTCCCCATGATTATTGGCTACGCCGCAGGCGCTTACGATCTGTTCCACTACGGCCACCTGGAGATTCTCCGCAAGGCCAAGGAAAACTGTGACTACCTTATTGCAGGCGTCGTGCACGACGACGTCCTCGAAGTGACCAAGGGCCGCCGCCCCGTCATCCCCATCGAAGAACGTGCTGCCATCGTTAGCCACATTGACTACGTGGATGAAGTACACATTGAAACCACCCCCGATAAGCTCGAGACCTGGAAGCAGAAGCCGTTCAACGTCTTCTTCAAGGGTGACGACTGGCAGGGTACTGATAAAGGCAACGCCCTTGAAGCACGTTTCGTCGAGGTGGGTGTGAAGGTGCATTACTTCCCCTACACCGAGCATACCTCCAGCACCAAGCTACGTAAGGTCGTTGACCTGCTGGAAGCCGAGCATGACCTGCGTGTCGAGATGCGCCGCTTCGCTGGCCTGCTGGGCGATCGTGAATACTCCGAGGCGATTGTCGCCTCTAAATAGCGTACGCCGTCAATACGGCGTCCAGGGTGCCCCGGCTGAGGTGCTCTAGAGACGGAAAATCCCCGCCATCCTCTGCAGATGACGGGGATTTTTCGGTACTCTACGGGTGAGGTAACTCAGCACCGCGACCCGGGTGAGAGCACAGGAGAGATTAGCGCTGTGCCAGCCACTTCTCAGCGGAGGTGCCCAGAACCTTCAGCACGCGGCCAACCTGAGGCTCAGCGGTAGCGGCAATCTTCTTGCCCACCAGCGGAATCGAGCAGCTAACCTCACCGTTGACGTCCAGACGGGTCTGATCGCCCTCAGGGGTCAGCTGCTGGGTTGCCTGAGCGGATACGGGAACGCCGTTGACCTTCACCTCGGTGTTAATGGTGCGGGAACCATCGGCTGCCGGTGCGCTTACGTTATCCACCTGAGTCATGGAGACGCCGTTACCGACGAACTTGCGAGCGATATCCGGAACGCGCTCGGCCGGAATGGTGCGCTCGGTGGTAGCGGTGAAGGCTGCGGCGGTATCGCCGGAGACCGAGAAGCTACCGAACTCAACACCAACCTCGGAGCAAACAAAGCGAGCGAAGTCTTCGCTGGAGAAGGCCTCGATGACCTGCTCTACGTTTGCGTTAATAACGGTGGATTCCTGAACTGCCATATTTTTTCCTTTCGTAGTACGCGATAAACCCCGCGCATCATCCTTACTAAGGATACGGTGCACGGGGGTTCGCAACCTAGCCGTACGATACGAATCCGGCTGGGAATATGCCGTGAAATCGAGAGAATAATCCTAAGAATTCACGGGCTAAAACCCTCACCCGGACCCGCATACCGGTTAATGTTCGGACGCTTGATGCCTCGAACAAGCTGTGAGGGCGCGGTATAACGCGCCTAGGCCGTATTAGGCGCTGGGAGTCATTGCGTTAATACGGTCCATTTCCGCCTTGCCCGCACGGTGCGCGCGGGCGGCCTGCTTCAGGCGGCCCCAGAAGGAGTCCTTGCGGCGGGTCTTACCCGCCAGCAGGTCGTGAAGTTCCTCGCTCAACTGAGCGGCAGAAATCTCCGGGGTGGAGACATACGGCTCAGCAGTACGGAACAGGGAGGGGTTGGAGAGGGCCAAATCGAGTTTATCAAAGAGGTCTTCACGGTTTTCTACAACAATGGCGTGGCCACGCTTCTCCATCAGGGCGGTGAAGGGAACCTGGTGGTTATCGACAACCTCATTGAACTCTGCACGACGGGGGACGGCCAGGGGCAGGGCACCGGTGCGGCGCGCATCCTGAATAGAGCCGGGGCCGCCCTGAACCAGCACTACACGCGTGTTTGCGTAGTAGTCCAGTAGCTCCTCCGCGGGCAGAAGCTTCAGGTTCTCAGCGTGCTTAATGGGGGCGGTATGACCGTGCTGCACAAGGCAGGTGACCTGCGGGTGAGCCTCAAGGTAGGCCTCAACCCAACGCAGAAGACGATCAAAAGTATGAACGTCAGTGCCGAGCGACACCACCAGATCGTAGGTCTTAGTCGGAATACGAACGGGCGCGACGGCAGGAGTAAATACGGGCAGATCAAACTTGGAAGTATCGATACTGGCCTGGGGGAAGTTTTGAATAGACATTGCCTATTCCTCTCTATGTATTTATCGGTAGTAACCACATTCATTTCGATGCAATAATAATCCGGAGGGCATCATGAAAAGATGAGGCGTCGTCGTGCCGGAGAAAATGGTGGTTAGTCCCCGCAATACGCTTCTCTGGCGAGTGGTTAGTTCGCATGGATAGTGAGTCCACAGTGGAGCGCACGACAAATGCGTATCTGTATGTTAATAAATACTATACCCCGAGGATAACGCCCCCCAACACATGAGGGGACATTATCCTCGGGATAATTACATCACTTCTAGAAAATAGGATGAATCACACGAGAATCCGGGAAATTCTCATGCTGTTCCTCGCTCTGGACAATGATGCGATCGGCAAAAGTGTACAGCATTTTGCCTGTCATTGTCGGCAGAGTTGGACGGTCAAAACACTCGATGTACAGCGTTTTCGCGCCGAAGAGCTTGGCAGCCACAAAGAACGGAACCGCAACGCCGGCACCGGCCGAGACCACCGCATCGGGGCGTTCCTTTGGAAAAATCTGAAACGCCAGGAAAAGATTACGAATAGCGTTCTTAACATTGCGCGTCGTAGGGTAGTACGCCCAGTAGGTCTTCTCATCTGCCAGTGAGGACTCCACATCGGGTTGCTTAAAGCTGACCCACACGCGGTCGTAGTCCTTCCAGGCTGCAGCGGTCGCCGTCAGATGCTTCAAATGGCCACCGCTACTGGAGACCAGCAGAAGCTTCTGCCGCGTCTGGGAAGAGGTTGAGTCAGACATCGGTATCTCCTAAAGCCCCAATCAAAGAAAATATAAAACTTAGTACCACAGGACGGGGAGGCGCCGCGCGACATACCGCGCGGCGGCTCAATCCCCAAACCCCGGGAACACCAAAAGACGAAAATACCGGAACGGATAGGGCCACACCCGAACCGTATTAGCCTCTACTCGTGGTCGATAAAGACTGCCAGGGAAGTGACACCGTCCAGCTCCTGGAGCTGTTCGAAGAGTTCACGAACCGAAGACAGCGAAGTCGTTGCGTTGACCGGAACCAGTGCCACGCCGGAAGCCTGAACAAAGCGCAGCTGAGTCGACAGGGGAGTGGAGCTACTTAGGCTAATGACCAGGGGAACATCACTCTTAGCCACCAGCGACTCAGGAGTGTGGCGGGTCAGCTCATCACGCACCGACGCGTAGTCGGTAAACTGAGCGTACTCACTCGGCAGCACACGCTGCAGCATCTGGTGCAGATGCTTCACACCCTCATCAGTACCCGGCAGAACTACCACGCCCGAAGCGCCGGCGCTCTTCAGATCGCCATCGGGAGCACCAACGGTGCGCAGCAGCATGAAGGCATCATTTGCCTCAGAAGTGGAACCCAGTTCGTGCACCGGGATACCAGCATCCTGCAGACGGTCAGCGTAGCCGACGTTGCCCATCAAACGGTCGCGAGCATAGGCCACTACAGCACCAACCAGCAGGCCAACAACAGCGCCCACTAGACCCAGCTTAATCGGACCCAGAGACTTCGGGGAGGAAGGAATCTGCGCCTGGCTAATAACACGACCACCGATGAGCGAGGTCAGCTGAATCTGGGCACGGCGATCATGCAGACCGGCAAGGAAGGCCGCACGGTTCGTGTCACCCTCAACAGCGGTAATCTGCTCGTCAATCTTCTCGGTTGCAGCATTCACGTTGCTCTTGAGCGCATTAGCGCGAGCCTGCAGGTATGCGCTCGCTATTGCGTTAGCGTATCGGGCAGCTTCATCGGGGTTGGGACGGGTTACCTCAATGTCCAGAACCGAGGTCTGGGAAGTACCGGTCACCTTTACCGCACCCGTGAGGCGGCTAATCAGCTGAGCCTCGGAAAGGGTGTCACCATTGGCGATGAGCGCCTTTGCGGCGGTCTCCGCCACCTCATGAGAGGACGCAACGCGCGACTCGGTCGCGATATCAACCTTTGTCGAGTTCGCGCTACCGGTACCGGCCGGATCAACAATCATAGGGTAGACCACTACCGAGGCCTTCGCACTGTAGTTACCCATAGTCATATAACCGTACACGGCACCAACCAGGGCGAAGATAGCCACCGACACCAGAATCAGTAGATGGTGTCGAAAAATGCGGTGTACCTGGCTACCCAGGGTTACCGAAGAACTGTGAGAGGTTTTATCCATGAGGACATCCTAGAAGAAAAGAAACGGACACTAAATATCGGAGAAAAACTAAGAAGAGGCGGAAGCCTTCGCCTTACGGGCGGAGAGGAAACGCTCAATGCCCAAGGCCTTACGGAAACGGAACAGCACCACTCCGTACAGGGGTACCAGAATCAGCACGTACACGATGACACCCAGCACGCTCTGACCCAACAAAGCCAGAGACAGCAGAGCGCACAGCGTCGGAACTGCGGTACCCAGAGCCAGCGAAGGAGCCATTTCACGCCAGGAAGCGCGAATACCCACCAAGCGGAGTACCTGGTAGCTGGCCAAGGCCGTGTCAATGAGCAGAGAAGAAGCCCAAGCCGTCACGGCACCGTACAGGCCCCATAGCGGAACTAGAGTGAAGTTCAATACGACTGCAACCACCAGCGAAGAAAGCTTGTTCAGCAGCTGCCAGCGGCTCTTACCGCTCATAAGTAGGACCGACTGCACACCGCCGGCACTCATTGAAAGCATCGCTGCGGGGCAAATAACCCAAAGGATTCCGGCACCAGATTCAAAACCCTTGCCGAAGAATCCCAAGAGTACCGGACCGAAGAACGCCAAAGATAGGTAGAAGGGCCAAGATAGCGCGGTCAAGACACGGGTCGTCGAAAGGAAAATATCCCTCGCTCGATTCAGTTGCCGGGTTGCCAGCGCCGCACTAATTGACGGGCCGGTCACCACACGACCGGTGTGCTCAATCATCGTACCCACTCGGACACAACGATTCACCGCACCGTAAACACCGCCGGCAGCCGCACCCAAGAATGAGGTCACCACCAGTACATCGATCCATTCCAGAATGGTCTCAACCACGGTAGCCACGCCACGAGCCGAGCTGAAGCTCCAGAAGGAACGGAAGGTCTCTCCTGGAGAATCCTCGGTGGGGAGAACCTCCACGTGCTCTTCAGCGGGGAATGCTCGCTCCAACAACCAGAGTGCCACAATCGCGGTCACTGCCACAGGCACAGTCCACGCGTACACCAGCTGCATGAGCTGCCCGGCAAAAAGCACCACCAGTGCTACCGCGGCAAAGCGCAACGTTGGCAGTAGCACGTTCTGCAGGACTGTGAACGTCACCACGCGGTGCAAGCCGCGCAGAGAGCCGAAAAATACCGTCATGAGCGCGGCAACCAGCACGAACGCTGAGCTAACGCGCATTGCTGACTGATACTCGGGAGCCATTGGCACTGCAGCCGAGTAGATATCCACGGCAATCACCAGAATGACTGAAGTCACCAGCGACGGCACAAGGCCGTAGCGAATCAGCTGGGGGAGCAAACCATAGCGGCCCAACGCCCGTTGCGCGGACATGGTGCGCACCAGGCCGGTATCCGCCCCGAAGGTCACCAGCGAAACGGCAATAGCAAAGAGCGCCATGAGGCGGAAGAATTCACCCGAGCCCTCCGCGCCGATACCGTTGGATACCACCATCGTGGTCACAAAGGCGATACCTGCACCGTACATCACGCACAGGGAAGCCAGGGAACCGCTCTTCGCCAAGCTGGGTTGCTTGCCCTTGCTGGAATCCTTAGCAGAGCTCGTATTGGTAGCCTGGGCGGTACCGCTATCGCTAGATTTCGCGGAAGTAGCGGATTTCTTAGATCGAGCGTGCGCAGAAATCTGCTGGGCAGTAAGCTTCGGCACCGAGGTAGTGTCTAGATGCGCGCCCACACTTGTGTTCGTCGTGCTGGTAGAGGGCTTGGTGGCCGTGGTGGAGGATTTCCGTCGCAATGCAGCGGCGAAACCTTCCGCGGGCGGGACCACCGATAGAGCCATGGTCGCAGGAAAACGTCCCGAACGGATATCGTCGACCGTGGGCGCAATCTCATCGATTAGCTCGACAGACTCGGCGGGGGGCGTTGTCCGCGCGGCCTCCGCTTCCGCGGCCTCAGCTTCAGCACGTAGGCGTGCGCGGCGGCTGGGGTGGCCGCCTCCGGGGCGCACGCCCTCGGCTGGGTCGGGGGTATTCAGCGAATCTTGGCTCATAACCCCTCACCATCTTGAATCGACCGAATACAAGCCATGGATGAGAGCATGAGAATGCTCAGCTGCGCAATGTCAAAACTGTAGAAGATAAACACAACGCAGCAGGCTACCGGCACACTGTGCAACCAGTATCCGGCGGCGGTCTTAACCCGAGTTCCGGTGTACACCGTACACAGTATGTAGATCAGGAACAGGGCCAAGCCCACTAGGCCGAAGCAGAACATGAGGGTCCACAGGTAACCCTGGGTACCCATAGACACACCAACGCTCAGCTCCATACGGGGGGTGCCGTAACCAATAATCGGGGATTCCAGGGTCGCCTTCCAGGTGGCCTGGTACAGTGCCGCGCGGCCGCCGGTCGAATCGGAGTAATCCTGACGACCCAGAATATTATCTACCGTACCGGAAGCAAAGAGAGCCACAACAACGGCCGTAATTGCGGCTATGCCGATACCGACGGCGCGCCAATTAGCGGCCAGGAACTGACGTAGCAGCACGTAGGCGGCGCTAATACCCAGGCCGATGAACATACCGCGGTTACTGGTAGCAACCGCAGGCACCACGGAAAGGGCCATACCTATCAGTAGGAGGCCACGTACCCACCACGAACGCAGGCGTAGCAGGCAGGCGAGCATCACCGGGGTGAGTAGGGTGTATGCCAGACCCCAACTATTGGCGTAGGGGAAAGGGGCGGAGGGACGAATATACGGCTCCGGAGCACCCCAGGGATGCTGCACCTCAGCTAGGGGCGGGAACATGTAGTCACGCACAAGCGGGTTCTGCATAAACCCGGGGGGCATAATGAAGCTCATGGGGGTGCGCAGACGGAAATCGGGGAAGAACACACCGCCATAACCGAGCAGGATGACAGTGGCCCACAGCGTCGCCAGACCGCCCAGTAGCCGGTTGAGGCTAATCGAGGAACGCGCATTGTAGTAGTACAGCGCATAAATACCAGCACTGAGAATGTTCACAAAGCGCAGACCCCAGCCAATAATATCGGTGGAGCGGGTCAGTCCTAGGACTGCAACAATGACCCATACGGTAAATGCGAACCAGGCCCACAGCGAGCTGGGCATGCGCACATTACCTCGGATGATGAGGTAAAAAAGCATGATTGCGGCCAGCATGACGGGTGCAATCTGTAGGATACCCAGCGCCCATAGCGCCGGAAAGCCGTAGAGCAGACCCAGCAACGGCCAGGCCGGGAGCTTCTTCTGCGATACGGGTAACGACGCTATTCGGGTGCGGGCACGCAAAATAGCGCTGGGGGGTTCGGAATCCGTGGAGGTGGAATCCCGCAGCGGGAGGGCTCGCGAGCCCGAGGGGGAAAGAACAGATGAGGTTACCATGTCTGTGTGTTATCCGGTTTAGAGACCTCGGCCGGTTTTCTGAACGAGGTCAAGGAGGGTAGAGGGCTTAATGACGCCGGTGGAGACCACGTAAGCGGCCCAGGCGCGTAGCTGTTTGGGGTCGCGGCGCAGGGCGGAACGCGCGTAGGCGCGGGCCTGCTTGCCCTCGCCCAGGGAGGCGTAGGCGTAGGCCACCTGGCCGGCAATGCGGGCCAGACCCTTGGGATCCTGCTCAAACTCGGGGAACTTACGCAGAATATAGGTGAGACCGTCCACCATGGACTGCCACTTGCCGGAGAAGAAGGAAGGACGATCCCAGAGTACTAGAACGAGCGGCTCGGGAACGCTCAGCACATCACCGTGGCGGGTGGCACGCAGGAGTAGGTCGTAGTCCTCGCCATAGGCTGCGGGTAGATCTTCATCTACCAGGCCAATGCGGGCGGGCTCGCCGTCGGTACCGATGAGGTCTTCGCGGGAATAGAGCATTGCGGAGGGGTGAATCTCGGTAATGCGCGAACGCAGGAAATCTGCGAAGGTGGCACGTTCGGGGGCCAGGCGCACAATGTCTTGCCCGCCCGAGCGCACGGTAATACCCGAGGAGATGGCTGCAGCCTTGGGGTTTTCGCGCCAGAGTGCGACCTGCTGGGTGAGCTTGGAGGGCATCCAGTAGTCGTCGTCATCGCAGAAGCCAATCATGGTACCGGTTGAGGCGAGGATACCGCTATTACGGCTGCCGGCCAGGCCACCGGATCGGGTATTAGAAATAATCTTCAGCGCGCGGTTTTTACCGATTTCGATATCCTCGAGGGGGTCGGGTTCTACGCGGTCAAAGACGACAACAACCTCCACGAAGCCGCGATAGCTCTGATCCAGAATGGAGCGTACGGCCACGCGTAGTAGCTCGGGACGCTTACCGTTGGTTGCGATGACGGCGGAGACAGCGGGGGTACGAGAAGTAAAGTGCATCATTGGTCTTTCTCCTTACTCGGCGGGGGTTGCGAGGGTGACGTACTTGCGGCGCATGGATAGCAGTACCGTAGCGGCGTTAGCGAGTAGCAATAGCGCGTACACGATAACAAAGAACGGGCCAAAGCCCACGAAGATGTAAATCCAGCAGAGGGTGCCGGCATCCATGTGCAGGTTAATGAAAGAGCGCAGGGGGCCGCCGGTAGAGGGTGCCGCAGTCTTGCGGTTATTGCGTAGCTGTTCGGCCAGAATCTGGCTCATGAAGTGGCCTGCGGTCAGTGCGGTGAAAATCATGGGTAGGGCAATGAGCCAGCTATTGAAGGTGTTGGAACCGTCGAAGGAGTAGTGAGCCGGGTAGAGGAGGAAGGAGAGTAGGGTCGCCATGTGTACGGAGGGTACTCGAATGGAGTCGACCACGTGATCGAGCCATTCGCCGGCCGGGGAGGATGCACCGGTTACGCGGGCTACCTGGCCGTCGGCCGAGTCCAGACCGTAGCCGAGGGCGAAGAGGAGAGCCACGCAGATGCCCACGCCAATGGTGGGCGGGCAAGTAATCAGAACAACCAAGCCTGCGGCCGAACACATTGCTGAGATTGCAGTAACACCGTTGGGGGTGATACCCAGGGCTACGGCCACCGCAGCGAAGTATCGGGCGACGCGTCGGTTAACCCAGCGAGTGTAGGCTGGTACACCAATGCCGGGCTTCTGCGCAGCTTCCAGTGAGCGTAGCGTCTGAGAGAAGGTAGCGGCGAATCCCGATGCGGGCGCAGAGGTGGGGTTGTGAGGTGCCTCAGGGGTGGACATGCACATTCCTTTGAGTCGGTGAGAGGAGTGAAGGAGAGTGTAATACTCCCTTTCGGGATGGCGGCGAGATAGTCCGGAAGTCTCGCTGAGAAAAGGTGGTTAATTCCTTTCTCCTACACCACTATATAGATATTTTACGAGGAGATAAAGCGGGACAGGGGGGATGTGTCCAGAGTCAATTATAACGGTAATACCCCTCTGACTATGCTTTTTAATGTATTTTCTTGACTCTGAAGGGATTTTTGCGGTCGCTCAAGTTTGCTCAACCCGGGGGTTTGGATTGCTTCTAGAGCAAATGTGAGACACGGAGAATTATAGATATTAGTCCGTTAAAAGAACCCGGACTGATCATACGATGCGCCGTGTAATACCAGGGCAAAGCCTTGCTTTGATGACTCTTTCGTTCTCTAAAGATAAGGAAAACGAGGAGCAATTGCGGAAATATAAAAGTGGATTAAACAGGTGTACGGGGTTTGATGTTCTGATGCTTTTCAGAAAATCAAACCCCGTACAAGAGCCGTGTATAAGAATCAGCGCGGTGAGGAAAGTAACCGGCTCTGTGACTGGATGAGGCCTCCCAGAGGCTCAGATGCCAGCCGGAAGAAGTTCCTACAAGTGCGCGGCAACTAGCCTACTCGCCTGCCGGCTTAAGCGTGGCCTGCAGATCGAAGCTGACTCCTACCTTGACGCCGCGGCGGGCAGGATTAGCACTGTGCACCTCAACGGCAATCAGGTTCGTGCCGGCCTTCAGCTGAGAAGCCGGAACCGTGAAGGTCACCGGAGTCTGCTGCGCCTTCTCGAAGGAGACAGCGCTCGAGGCATTCGTGCTATTCCAAATGGAGCCACGAGTATCGAAGTTAGAGCGGCCAACTTCCTTCCCGTTGACACCCACTGCAATGGCATCATCCGCGTAGGTTGTCAGCACCAGGTCGCGACCGGCCTGCTCGGAGGTGAGATCAACCGTGGTGTACGCGTAAATATTATTGCGTGCACGCAGGCTGGGAACCTCAACTACCGTGTTGAACGTGCTGGATCCGAGACCGATGGGAGTACGGCCCTCATGCCAGTTTTCGTGGGTAATATTCTCCAGGGTAAAACGGAAGTCGTACTTCCACGCGTTGGGGCGGTTCGGTGCCTTATCGGCGACAAGGTACTTCCACTGGGAACCGTAGGGCAGGACAACCTGCTTGGAATCCTTAGAAGATTCAGGGGTGGGGGACTCGCTGGGGGCGGTGCTGGACGGCGACGGGACCGGGGTCTCCGAGGCTACCTGAACACTGGTCGAGGCTGAGTAGTTATCCGAAGCATCCACCGCGCGCACAAAGTAGCGTGCACCATCGCTGTGATCCACCTCGTAGGAGGTACCCGTGGCGTTGGCAATGACACGGTCATTACGCAGGATCTGGTAGCTTACGGAGCTCTCATCACGGACCGAATCCCAGGTCAGGGAGTCCTTGTTTCCCTTGACGGAAACGCGCAGGTTCTGCGGGGTCGGCGGCGGAGTCGTATCGCGCTGCTCGAAGCGAGCAAAGCCGACGGTCTCCTGAACGCCGTTGGCGCCCAGGGTACGGTGAATATCGCCACCCACCCACAGAGTACCGGTTGAATCCACGAAGGACTCCCAGATGCCGAAGCCGTTGTTACCCTTAACGGAGGGGGCGAACTCGGGGAGTATCCGGCCGCTATCCTGATCGAAGGCGGCCACCAGCTTCACCGAGTGAATCACCGAAGACTGGCTCAGCGGCGAAGGCTTGTAGCGCGAGTCCTGGTAGACAAAGTCACCGCAGTGGCATGCGCCGTAGAGGTTCTTATTCTTTGCGTCAAGGTGCAGATCCTGGAAGTCGCCGCCATCGCGGGTAATTGCGCGGTAGGTCGGCTGCAGGGTGTTCTTGTCGTAGCGCGAGATCAGGTGCTCGGTGCCGCCCACCCAGACGCCGGAACCGGCATCCTGAACGTCAAATTGGAAACCCCAGATCTTATTCTCGTTAATCAGGTCGGAGATGTTTGCGCCGCCAGGAACCTCGGAGAACTGGTAGGACCAGGGGCTACCCTGCTGCAGGTTCTGGGAAATATCGGCCACGCGGTAGGCCAGAGCTTTGTTCAGCCAGGTGAAGTAGCCGACAGCGTACACGTGCGAGTTGTCCGCCGAGGCGCTAATACCGTTCACGGTACCGTTGAAGACCTGACGCCAGTTGCGGTCAATGGTCACGGTACCCGGTACACCGTTAGCGGGGGTGCCCAGATCGAAGCGGGCGATATTACGCGAGTACGCCTCGCCGGACTTAGAGCCTTCCTTCACGTGAGTGAAGGTACCGCCAATATAGACATAGTTGCCCTGACGGTGAATGGTCTTCACAACCAGAACTTCGGTGTTGATGCGATCCTCAATCTTTACATCCCGCCATTCGGGGGCCACCTCGCCGGTACTGGCGTCAACCACCACAAAACCGGGGTACTCCTGGCCGTTGACCTTACCGAAGTAGCCGCCAACAGCCAGACGGTTATTCGGCAGGGCCTCGACGGTCTTCACCTGGCCGTCCACGGTGAGGTGGAAGTCACGACGTAGTTCGCCGGTCTTCGGATCAAAGCCAGCAATATTGTGCTGCTTCACCACTTCGCCGGAGGAGGACTCAAGGTGGTCGAAGTCACCACCGATGAACACCGTGGAGGAGTTATCGTCGTGCTTGACCTCGGTAATAGCCTCAACGTAGGTATTCATCTCGTTGGTCTTACCGCTGAAGGTATTCGAGCTGGTACGCCAACGCCAGGTAGCAGAACGGCTATTGGGAAGTACACGGCGTGCGCTTGCAGCGGTGCCGCCGTCCGCAATCTTGCTCAGGCCCAGATCGGCCTGGGTCAGCTTGGGGCGCAGGAACATCTGGGTGTAGCCGAAGGCCCTCTCGCCGGCTCCATCAGTGCTGTAGATGTAGGAGTTCTTTGAGTCGTTCATCGAGGGGCTAGAGCCGCCCTGGGCGATGGGCGAGTTCGCACCGTAGCGGAAGCCGATGCTGTAGTTCTGCTGAGACAGCTCCTCAAAGCGCATGGTCTTGAAGCCATTATTGCCGCCGCCCAGCATGTGGTCTTCCCACGTGCCGTTGTGCCAGTGCTTACGACCCTCTTCGTTGTACCTGGAGAATTCCTCAGGGTTCTGGACCATGGCGTTCGACCAGATGGCGTTAGCGCGCAGGGCCCAGGTCCATTCCGAGGTCTGGCGGCGATCCACGGTGGCTTCCTGCCACTTGGTGCCCGAGGTGTTGAGTGCACGACGGAAACGGTAACCATCGGGCAACTGGTCTGGGCGAATACCGTTGAGCAGTTGCGAAATGGTGGTACCCGAAAGCTGGATGGGTGCCGATGCTGCGGGCAGGGATGAGAAGGGGCGGGCCTGATCGTTATTTAGAGTCAGGCCGGAAGACCCGGGGGCGGAACTGCTGTAGAGCTGAGATACGTCACCCTGGCCGTTGTAGTTCTCGGTCCAGCCGTCGCGGCCTTCTGCAATCTTGACCCAGCCACCGCCGTCGGTCTCCTGATCGCAGTAGAACTGGGTGGGCTGGCTCATTGAGGGGGTGTACAGCCAGTAGGTGCCACTCTTTGCCCCAGGGTTAATCTGCTTAGCGTCCCAGCAACTAGCCGCTGCGCGCTCGGAGGTGGTGCCGTCGTAGAAGGAAGAGTCCTTTTGCTCTGCCGTCTGCTCAATGGTGGTGGTCGGCGCCATTGAGGGGAATGCGACGGGAAGTGCCAAAGCTGTGGCAAGACTCAAACATAGGGTTGAGCGAGTAATAGCAGAACGAGAAAAGCTGGAGCTCGTTATGCAGGGGAGGGCTTTCATACTATCTCCAATGAATGCCAAAATGTAGGGTTAAACGCATCAACATTAATGCGATCGGAAATGTAAATAGCGGTTTGAGCGGTACACAGCTCAAACCGCTATTCAGGGCACCTTAGCAGTCAGGATTGTTCGGAAAATCGTGACTTGCAATCTTCCACTGTCCATCAACCTGAACCAGGGTGTAGATATTCAGTGAACGCTTGGGGGAGCTATCGTCCTTGACGGGCTGGTTATCCTCGTCGGAAATCTTTACCGAGGAAGAGTCCATGCAGACTTCCAGCAGGCGAGCGGACTGGCCCTTGTACTGGGTCTCGGCCATGCGCGGGGTGCCTACCACAGTGGAAGTGCCTTCGTAGTGCCAGCCGGCCAGGGCGTACTCGGATGCCTGAACTGCAAATTCTGCGGCGGCAGAGTCGACAGCAATCTTTTCGATGGAGTGAATCGTCTCTTCATCCAGCACTGCGCGAGCCTGCTCGGCATTCTGCTTCTGAGCTTCTTCGTCATTGCTCGGCTCGGAGGTCTGCTTGGGGGCGGGTGCATCCGAGGGGGCGGGCTTGACGTGGTTTAGAATCGACTCGTAGGAATTGACCAGCTCGGTGGTCTTCTTAACCTCTTCGGCATCGGTTGCCACGTTGGAGGCCTTCGACATGTCTTCGGCGCCGGTGTAAATCTCATCCGGCTTCTTCTTGTCGGAGGAGTTGGCATCCTCGCGGGCTTCGGCGGAGGGATCCGAGGACTCCTGGCCGGGGGTGGAGGAATCGCTGGAGGAAGCCGAAGCGTCCTGCTCGGAGGATGCGGATGCGGAAGACCCGGCAACTGCGGAGGAAGATGTGGATGCGCCCTGCGAGGAGCTGTTCTGCGCCTCGGAATTCTGGGAGGCGCAGGCGCTCAGGACTAGAGAGAACGCAGCTAGGATGCTTAGAACGCCAGCGTAGCGTGCTCGGGATGATTCGGTGGGGGAGAGAAAAGTCATGTAAAGCCTCTTTGTGGTTGGAGTGAGAATGACTGTATTCCGGAAGATAATAAATACCCCGCGCAGGCGCAAGGCTTCTAAAGGTTAACACGCGAACCTGGGAGATTCCTTAGATGTCCTAAATATTACAACCTCACAATATTTGAGAATAAAACTCAAATAATGCTTCACCGGGAATAAATTATGAAGAATATATCTACCTTCAGTTGAGGAAACCTTCATGTATCGACAGAAAATCTATTCATTGGATAGAAAAAGCCCCGAGCTAGCCAAAAAGCTAGCCCGGGGCACTGAGATGAATATCACTTTAAGCATGCTTATTGCATCGCTAAAAGTGGCCCTAATGAGGGGTTATGCTGCCTGCACGGCCGCAGTACTCGCCGAGTAGTTGCCCGAAGGATCCACTGCACGCACGTAGTAGCGTGCGCCGTCGGTGTGATCTACTTCGTAACTCGTGCCGCTTACCGTGGCAATCGGGCGGTCATTACGCAGCACCTGGTAGGTTACGCGACTCTCCGAGATTGCCGACCAGCTCAGCTTGTCCTTCGAGCCCTCCGTTGAAACGTTCAGGTTCGAGGGAGTAGCAGGAGGATTCACATCGCGGGCAGAGAAACGGGCAAAGCCCACCGTCGACTGCACACCGTTAGCACCCAGGGACTTCGTAATATCGCCGCCCACCCACAGGGTGCCGGTCGAATCCACGAAGGACTCCCACACGCCGTAGCCGTAGGCACCGCTCATAATCGGCGCCCACTCGGGCAGAACCTGACCGCTGTCCTTATCAAATGCCGCTACCAGGCGAATCGTCTGGGCATCCGTAGCATTCGTCCAGGCACTCTCCACCGTATTGCCACCCTGATAGACAAAGTCACCGCAATGGCAGGCACCGTAAATCGTGTTGCCATTCAGATGCAGATCCTGGAAATCGCCACCCTCTCGGGTAATCGCGCTGTAGGTGCGGTTCATGTTTGACTTATCGTAGCGGCTAATCATGTGCTCGGTACCGCCCAGCCACACCGACGAGCCGGCGTCCTGAACGTCAAACTGGAAGCCCCACATGAGCTTTTCGTTCTTCAGATCCTGCAGGAGGGCGCCCCGAGGAACGTAGGAAGGCTCGTGGTTCCAGTTACCGCCACTCTGGCGGGAATCGGTGATATCGGCAATACGGAATGCCTGACCACTATTCAGCTGGGTAAAGTAACCAGCCACGTATACGTGCGAGTTACCCTCGGAAGCGTTCACACCGTTAACCGTGCCGTTGATAATCGGGCGCCAACTCCAGTCCACCTCACCATTGCTCAACTTAACGCGGGCCAGATTCCTGGAGTATGCGTAGGTTGCGGAGGTATTACCCTTCAGGTGCGTAAACGAACCACCAATGTACAGGTAGCCGTCGCGCACGTGCAGGGTCTTGATCTGAACCGGAAGAGAAGCAACGCGGCTCTGGACACGGATATCCCACTGCTTTGCCACCTGGCCGGTCTGCGGATCCAGTAGCACAAAACCGTCGTAGTTCTCATCGTTGACCTTGGTAAAGGAACCGCCCACGGCCAACAGACCGTTCGGCAGCGCTTCTACTGACTTTACCTGGCCATTAATCTTCGGGCTGAAGGAACGGCGTAGCTCGCCCGTTTGCGCATCGTAGCCGGCCAGGAACGCCTGGTCGACGCGCTCGCCGCCGGCAGACTCAACATACGCGAAGTCGCCGCCGGTAAATACCGCGCCACCCACCTCGGTAATGGCCTCAACCTGGGTGTTCATCTCGCCGCGCTTGCCGGTACCGCTCTGAGCACTCGTGCGCCACTTCCACTTATCGGAGTAGCTATTGGGTAGCGCGCGGCGGTTGCTGGCTTCCGCACCCTGCTGGCCGTAGTCGTGCAGACCCTTGGCCTCCAAATCGGCCTGGGTTACCTTCGGGCGCAGGAACATCTGGGTAAACACCAGGGGAGTGGAGTTGTCGTTCGCCGGGCGATAGATGAAGGAGGATGTGTTATGCATCCGGTAGTTCTGGAACCAGTTGGTCACTCGGGCATTCTGGCCGTAGGTAAAGCCCAGCTTATAGCCCTGAGATACCTTCTCCACAAACCTTATGGAACGGAAATCATCCGAATCATGGGTGAAGATATTACCGGCCACTGCATTACGATCACCGTAGTTATAGCGGTTGTAGCGCTGGTCATTTGATACCGAAATATCTGACCAGTACATCGTCGGACGCAGGGTCCACGACCACTCGGTGCTCCTTGCACGCTTGGCGGTAAGATCCTGCCAGCTGGTGCCCTCAACGTTCAGCGCGCGATGGAAACGCACACCGTCAGGAAGATCCTGCGGGCGGGTGCCGTTCAGTAGTGCGCTGACCGTGGTGCCCGGCAACTGCACCGCATCAAAACCGGTCGGATTCTGATGCAGCTGGTCGGGATTGCCACGACCGTAATAGTTCTCGGTCCAGCTCTCACGGCCGCGGCCAATCATAACCCAGCCGCCGCCTTCAGTCTCCTGATCGCAGTAGAACTGTGCCGGAGCACTCATCTGCGGGGTGTACAGCCAGTATGCGCCACTTGCGGCATTCGCATTGTTCTGTTTGACCTCCCAGCAGCTTGCCGCAGCGCGCTCGCTGGAAGATCCGTCATAGTAGTTGGCATCGGCCGCCTGCGCGCCCGGAGCCATCGGCCCCAGGGAAGCCAAGACCATTATTGCGGCCGAAGCCGCCGCAACGCCCCACGTGCGACGTGGCGGTCGGGAGGTAACGCCGGAGTGAACCGGCTGCGCCCCAGCGGGGGACAGGGAACGCGCACGTCCCCAACCCTTAAACGGAAGAAAAATCATTTGTCTCCTCTCAGAGACCTCAACCATCAGTAGGCCGACGCACGCAGAGTGCCGGCACCGCAGTCATCCTGCGGCGACTGAGGTACCTCGTGGCACCTCAATCCGCCGGGCGGTTGCCGATCAATCCGTGCTAACAGCGTGTCTACCGTCGGAATCAGTGAGTGTAATTATCAGAAATCGAATGAATACGTCCCTAAGCTCTACTGCATCATACTGCCGAAGACCGCCAATCCGGTAGAGCCAGAACGCAACAATCTGCACCGCTCCGGGTCATCTGAAGAATGTGCGAAACGATGCAGTATGATTCCTCCCGCGCCCTCACCGAACGCCGAAAGAACCAAAACTAGCGGGGATGCTATCCCCGAAAAGATGTGCCACCACCCGCCTCGGCTCCTGCCGAAGCAGAAGCCGAGGGGGTGGTAGGTGGAAGAGCTGAGCCAACGAACAATTAGCTACTAAACTCTAGCTCAAAAATCTTGAGAATAGGTGGGAACTAGACCTTAGCCGCCTTCGTCGGTCTCCTGGTCGCAGTAGAACTGCGCCGGCCCGCTCATCTGCGGAGTGTACAGCCAGTAGGTACCCGAAGGAGCGGAAGGGTTAACCTGCTTAACCTCATAGCAGGAAGCCGCTGCCTTATCGCTACTAGAGCCGTCGTGGGCTCCGGTTGCTGCGGAGGCGGGGGTTGCAGGAAGAAGGGGAGCCGCCGTGAAGGCAGTTCCCAGGGCAAGAGCAAAGGAAGCCCACTTTTTTGCCACCCGAGAGCTGGGGCGCGTGAAAGGGCGCCATGTATATGTGGTTGTCATACGTGTCTTTCTGATGCGACGTTTCCGGAAGAAACATCGAAAGAGATGGTGAAATAAAGCACACCAGCTGGTCGCTCCCAAAACCACCCCATAATTTGGTGGATATGGGGTAGATTATGAGGCTCATCCTGCGAACAAAGCAGATGAATCGACTCTAGAGTTGGTGTACTGGCTAGATTACAGGATTAAGCTGTGAATTTGAGGACGCCCAAGACCCGCAGGTTTGAGGGAAGTCCCAGTAGATTATAGGGGTAAAACCCCGCAAGAAACCGGGAAACCGTGCCCTGTGCCGGCTCCAAAATTACGGTATATTACACCCGAAAGTTTCGCCCGCCCAGCCAAAGCCGTAGCCCACAACATCTAATAATGCATGTCAGCCGTACAATGAGAAAGCTATCCGAACCTTCACAGCGGGCCATAACTCCTCCTCGGAAAGACCCTCGACCGAGACAAACGCAGAAAATATGCGCGCCACCGCAGATTTCTAACCGGCGACCCTAAGACATTAAATTACGCGAAGACAGCAGAACCAGGAGAAGCATTGAGCATCACCGGCCGTACCAAGACGCCCCAGCCCGAGGCGCCCCTGCACCCCCTCCTCCACCTGCTCGGGCGGCAGAGCGGCTGGTCCGCCGTGCGCACCGCCGCAGCGGCAGCAGGCGCAGAACGTAGCGCCCGCGCCCTTATTGGAGCCGTCGCGGGAACTCATCCAGCTCTCATCGCAGATATCTCAACCGCCGTGCGCGAGAGCAGCCCCGGAGCCATCAGCCTCGTCGTGGCACCGACTGACCGGCAGGCCGAAGATCTTGCGCACGCCCTACGCTCCTACCTAGACGCCGGCGATATTGCGCTCTTTCCTGCCTGGGAGACCTTGCCGCACGAACGCCTCTCACCCCGATCCGACACTATCGGCCGCCGCCTGCAGGTACTGCGCGCCATGACCGGGCCCACCGAGGAACGCCCCCGCCTTGTTGTAGTGCCCGTGCGCGCCCTCATTCAGCCTATCGTCGCCGGAATCGAGAAACTTCAGCCCGTCCAGCTAATCCGCGGCAAAGAATACTCCTTTAAAGATGTTGTACGCGGCCTGAGCGAGGCCGCCTACTCCCGTGTAGACCTGGTTGCTAAGCGCGGCGAATACGCGGTACGCGGTGGCATTATCGATGTCTTTTCCCCCACCGATACCACCCCCGTACGCCTTGAATTCTTTGGCGACGAACTTGACGAAATGCGCCGCTTCTCCGTCGCCGATCAGCGCACCCTCAACGGGGGAGAAGACCTCACCGAGCTCACCCTGCTACCCTGCCGGGAACTGCTCATTACCCCCGAGGTGATGAGCCGCGCCGCGCGCCTCAAAAACGACTACCCGGCCGCCGCATCCATGCTCGAAAAAATTGCCGGCGGCATCTACGTGGAGGGTATGGAATCGCTCACCCCGCTACTCGTCGATTCGATGACCACTCTCATTGCACAGCTACCGGCAGGATCCATGGTTCTGAGCGTGGAGCCAGAACGTGTACGCGCCCGCGCTGAAGACCTCGTGGCCACCAACGAAGAATTCCTCGCCGCGGCCTGGGATACCGCTGCCGAAGCAGATGCCGTTTCGCCCATTGATCTGGGACAGCTACGTCTGAGTGACGGTGCCTTCCGAACCATTGACACCACCCACACCGAGGCACTGGAAGCAAAGCTAAGCTGGTGGGAAATTACTGAGCTCACCACCGATGACAACCTGCTGACAGACGCGGCAGGAGCCCTTGAAACCATTGAAGCCCTCAAGAACGATGCCGTAGCCGAAGCTATTGAAGAAGGCATCGACACCTATACCGTCGGGGCTCGCCCAGCCGAGGCCTTCAACGGCTCCGTTGACCGCATGCTCAACGCCGTGGGGGAGCTCGTGCACCGGCAGCGGACCGTCCTTGCTCTCACCAACGGGCGAGGCTCTACCGACCGCATTATTGATCTCTTCCATTCCGGGGACGGGAACGGCACCTCCGTGCCCGCAGCCCGCCGTGCAAGCCTCGCCGCCGACCCCGCCGGGGAACTCGAAAACGGCATCGTTGAGGTATGTGAGGCACCAGCCACCTCCGGCTTCGTGCTCGAAGAGGCCAAACTTGCCGTCTTCACCGAAGCCGAGCTACTTGGCCGCCGTGGCACTTACGCGCCCCGAGGCGCCGCCGGACAGAAATTCAAGACGCGCCGCCGCCGCAACGCCGTTGACCCGCTCGCGCTGAACCCCGGCGACTACGTGGTGCACGAGCGCCACGGCATTGGCCGCTTTGTCGAAATGACCTCGCGCCCCGTGGCCGGTGCAACCCCCGCCAACGGCGTGCAACCCATGAAAGAATACCTGGTCATCGAGTACGCTCCCACCAAACGCGGCGGCGCTCCCGATCGACTTTTTGTGCCCTCGGACCAGCTGGACCTCATCTCTAATTACGTGGGTGGTGAGAACCCGAGCCTGTCCAAGATGGGCGGCAGCGACTGGGCCAAGACCAAGTCCCGCGCCCGCAAAGCCGTCAAGGAAATCGCTGCCGACCTGGTCAAACTCTACTCGGCGCGCCAGGCCTCGCGCGGCCACGCCTTCGCACCCGACACCCCCTGGCAGCGCGAACTGGAGGAGTCCTTCCCCTACAATGAGACCCCCGACCAGCTCACCGCCATCCACGAGGTGAAGGAAGACATGGAGAAGGAAATCCCCATGGACCGCCTCATCTCCGGCGATGTGGGCTTCGGCAAAACCGAGGTTGCCGTGCGAGCCGCATTTAAGGCAGTGCAGGACGGCAAGCAGGTCGCCGTGCTCGTACCCACAACCCTGCTAGCCCAGCAACACTACGAAACCTTCAGCGAGCGCTTTTCGGGCTTCCCCGTGAAGATTCGTGTGCTCTCACGATTCCAAAAGGCGAAAGAAACCCGCCAGATTGCCGAGGAGATCGCCTCCGGCGCGGTGGACGTGGTGATTGGCACGCACCGCATTCTCTCCGACAGTATTGTCTTCAAGGACCTGGGCTTGGTCATTATCGACGAGGAGCAGCGTTTCGGCGTGGAGCACAAGGAGAAGCTCAAGCAGATGCGCACCAATGTGGACGTGCTGGCCATGAGCGCCACCCCGATCCCGCGCACCCTGGAAATGTCGCTGACCGGCATCCGCGAGACCTCCACCCTGGCCACTGCCCCCGAGGAGCGCCACCCCGTGCTCACCTTCGTAGGCCCGCGCACCGACAGCCAAATCACCGCAGCGATCCGCCGAGAACTCATGCGTGAGGGTCAGGTGTTCTTTGTCCACAACCGTGTGGCCGACATTGACAATGTGGCTGCCGAGATTGGCAAACTCGTGCCGGAGGCGCGCATCGCCACCGCGCACGGGCGCATGAGCGAGTCACGCCTGGAGCAGATTATTGTGGACTTCTGGGAGCGCCGTTTTGACGTGCTGGTATGCACGACCATCGTGGAGACCGGTCTGGACATCTCGAATGCAAACACTCTCATTGTGGACCACGCCCAGAACTACGGCCTGAGCCAGCTGCACCAGCTACGCGGCCGTGTGGGTCGTGGCCGTGAGCGCGCCTACGCCTACTTCCTCTACCCGGTGGACAAGACCCTCGGAGAGGTGGCACACGAGCGCCTGAAGGCCGTCGCAACCCACAATGAGCTCGGTGCCGGCCTGCAGCTGGCCATGAAGGACTTGGAGATTCGCGGTGCTGGCAACCTGCTCGGCGGCGAGCAGTCCGGTCACATTGCGGGCGTGGGCTTTGACCTATACCTGCGCCTGGTGGGTGAGGCCGTGGCCAACTACCGCGGTGAGAAGGAAGAACGCGAGGTTGAGACGAAGATTGACCTGCCGGTCAACGCTCATATTCCGCACTCCTACATTGATTCTGAGCGCCTGCGCCTGCAGGCCTATCGCCAGATTGCGGCAGCCGATACCGAAGAGAAGATTGCGGAGGCCCGCGAGGAACTGACGGACCGCTACGGTGAACTGCCGGAGGCCGTGGAGAACTTGCTCTCCGTGGCCGCCCTGCGCATGCATGCCCGCGTCGCCGGTATCCGAGAGATGATGATTCTGGGTCCGAAGCTGCGCGTGGTGAGTGCCCAGCCGCTACCCGAGTCGCGTCAGATGCGCCTGAAGCGCGTATATCCCGGTTCCACGCACGCCCAACCGAAGGGCCTGGAGACCTGGCTGACGCTGGTTCCGCGCCCGAAGACTATGCCGGTCGGGGGTAAGGAGCTGGTGGATCGTCCCCTCCTGGAGTGGGCGGAGAAGTTTATTAACTCCATCTACGCGGAGAAGCCTCAGGCTCTGGAGGATTAGGGGAGTACGCGGCCTCATAGTTGGCTCGGCTAAAAACGCACTTGCCGTGCAGATTGTTGTATTGTGACCTCTCTGTACGGCGAGTGCTTTTGCCCTTCAAGCGCGTCATAGCTCACAATTAAAGTATGACTTCAACGGTGAATTATGCATCACAACGCTTTGTAATTATTGGTGGCGGCCCCGGCGGATACGAGGCCGCTATGGTTGCCGCATCCTCCCAGGCCGACGTGACGTTGATTGAGCGCAACGCAATTGGTGGCTCGGCTGTTCTGACCGACGTTGTGCCCTCCAAAACGCTCATTGCCACGGCGGACATGATGACCCGCTTCTCCGATGCCGGAAGCCTCGGCATCGAGAATACCAAGGGCAAGGCCCCGCAGCTTCAGGTAGATATGAATCGCGTCAACCGACGTGTACGCGAGCTGGCCCATCAGCAATCTGCTGACATTAAGCGCGCCCTCGCATCGGCCGGCGTGAAGATTATTCACGGCACCGGTAAGCTCCTGGACCGTCACACGGTGCAGGTGACCGATGAAGCCGGTCTCGTCTACCCCCTGCACGCCGACTTCGTGATTCTCTCGGTGGGTACGCATCCGCGTGAGATGGCTACCGGTATGCCCGATGGCGAGCGCATCCTGACCTGGACTCAGCTGTACAACCTTTGCGAGGTACCCGAGGAACTCATTGTTATTGGTTCGGGTGTGACCGGTGCCGAGTTTGCCTCGGCCTACAATGGCCTGGGCTCGAAGGTGACGCTCGTGTCCTCGCGCGAGCGCGTGCTGCCCGGTGAGGACGAAGACGCCGCCCGCGTGCTGGAAGATGTCTTTGAACGCCGCGGTGTGCGAGTTATGCCTCGCTCCCGTGCCTCCGCCGTGGAGCGCACCGAGGATGGGAAGGGCGTCATCGTGACCCTCTCGGACGGTCGTAAGGTCTCCGGTACTCACTGTCTTGTGGCTATTGGTTCGATTCCCAATACCGAAGATCTGGGTCTGGAAGAAGCCGGTGTGGAGCACGCTCCGAGCGGCCACATTACGGTGGACGGTGTCTCCCGTACGAGTGTAAACAATATCTATGCCGCAGGCGACTGCACGGGTGTGTACCCGCTGGCTTCGGTGGCTGCTATGCAGGGTCGCATTGCGGTGGCGCACATTCTGGGCGATGCGGTGCGCCCCCTGCGTACCGACAGGGTTGCGGCCAATATTTTCACCTCGCCCGAGATTGCGACCGTGGGTATTAGCGAGAAGGACCTGCAAGAGGGAGCCTACCGCGGTGATGCGGTGACCCTTCAGCTGAGCACCAATCCGCGCGCCAAGATGATGGCGATGCGCGACGGCTTTGTGAAGATTTTTGCGCGCCGCCACTCGGGTACCGTCATCGGTGGTGTGGTTGTGGGTCAACGCGCCTCCGAGCTGATTTATCCTATCGCTCTGGCGGTGGAGAAGAAGCTCACGGTGGATGATCTGGCGGATACCTTCACGGTCTACCCCTCGCTCTCCGGCTCGATTGCCGAGGCATCCCGTAAACTGCATACCCGCGGCCTGCTCTAACGGTATATTAGCTTTTGGACCCGGTAGCTTGTAGCGGATGCATCGGCCAATGTAGGCGATCGTTGTAATTGCTCGATCTGAAAGCAACCTAGCTCTACAAGCTACTCAGCTCTAAAAATCAGTGCGGACACAAAACGGTGGGGTCGCCTCCCGAATCCTCAGGATACAGGAGGCGGCCCCACCGCACGCGTTAATCCTGCGAAGGGTTACTTCGAGGATCCAACCGCGTTCATATCCACGTCACGGGTTTCGTGAGTGAGCAGAATAAAGATAACGCTCAGAGTCGAGGCAAAGGCCAGGTAGCCGCCCACGGCGCCCACACCGAAGGTTGCGTTCAGCCAGACCGCGGCGAAGGGGGTCAGCGCGGCACCCAGAATGGAGGCCATATTGTAGGCAATACCGCTGGCGGTGTAACGAACGTTGGTGGGGTACAGCTCCGGCAGGTAGGCAGACATCGAACCGAAGGAGAGGCCCATCAGGCACATGCCGATAAAGATAAAGGCGGTCACGGCCATAACGTTTGCATTCTTACCGGTGCCAACGGCGGCGGGGGAGATGAGGAAAGCAAAGCACAGGCCAAAGAGGGCCATTGCAATGGTAGTCCACAGCTGCTGGGTACGGCGACCGTATTTATCGGCCAGCCAGCCCGAGACCGGGATAAAGATGGCGAAGCCAATAATCGAAATGAGCTGGATGACGAGGAACTCGTGATAGGGGATAGCCAAGCCGCCCTTATCCGCCTTGGCAATACCGTAGGAGAGAACCCACGCGGTCATCAGGTAGAACAGCACATAGCAGGCAACCATAATGAAGGTGCCCTGAATCATGGGCCACCAGGCAACCTTAAAGGCTTCAACGAGCGGGGTCTTGACCTTTTCATTGTTGGCGGCCGCCTTGGCGAAGACCGGGGTCTCCTCCAGCTTAAAACGTACGTACAGGCCCACGGCCACCATCACAATGGACAGCAGGAACGGGATGCGCCAACCCCAGATGAGGAAGGGGTGATCGAGGTTCTTTGCGTCGGTGGCGGAGTTGAAAGTGATGAAGCTTGTCAGCAGTAGCATGAAGCCGTTAGCCAGCACGAAGCCGATGGGGGCGCCCAGCTGCGGCCACATAGCGGCGCGGGCGCGCTTGCCCTCCTCGGCATATTCACTGGCCAGCAGGGCTGCACCGGACCACTCACCACCCAGGCCCAGACCCTGGCAGAAGCGCATAATGGTCAGCATGGTCGGAGCCCACAGGGCAATCTGGTGGTAGGTGGGGAGCAAGCCGATAACAAAGGTGGCCAAGCCCATGGTCAACAGCGCGCCGACCAGGGTTGCCTTACGGCCGACTTTGTCACCGAAATGACCGAAAATTACGGAGCCGAGCGGGCGGGCAATGAAGGCTACGCCAAAAGTTGCGAACGAGGCCAGCAACTCGGTGGTGGAATCTTCCGCGGGGAAGAACAGTAGGGGAAAGACTGCCACTGCGGCGGTGGCGTAAATATAGAAATCGTAGAACTCAATGGTGGTACCAATGAGCGATGCGAGAATCACACGGCTACGAGGAGTCGTGTTCTCGACCGACATGGCGGGTGCCTTAGTGCCGGGGACGGTGGTGCTCATGAGAGATGCTCCCGAATATGGACTGTAGTGTACAAACGGAGCCTGGCTACCCTCGCGCCGGCGGCTGAGCGCTGCGGGGTGGGCTGCGCGCGCGTGCCGGGAAACCCTCCGCCGAGAGTATATTGCGGTCGGATGTAAGAGAAAAGGCTCCCTCTAGTGCACAATTATAAACCGTTCAGAAATACAGACGTAGAAGCCGTCACTATCTGGACTGCGCAGTATTCGGTTGCCCCAAGGGTACACCGGGTAGCGCGCATCCCCGCCACGAGAACCTCGCGACGGGGATGCATAACAACAGGGTATAGGGAAGCGAAGCAACTCCCCGGCGGTCAGCTTGGAAGCGACTACTTAATGGTGGCCAACACCGCGCCGGAGGTGACGGTATCACCCGGCTTGGCGGATAGACCCGATACCTTACCGGCCTTGTGCGCGGTAATGGGCTGCTCCATCTTCATAGCCTCCAATACCAGCACCAGATCGCCCTCGGCGACGGTATCGCCGTCAGAAACCGCAACCTTCACAATGGTGCCCTGCATGGGGCTGGTTAGCTCGTCTCCGCTGGCCTTAGCTGCACCGCGCGCCGAACGGGACTTGCGGCTCTTGGTGCTGGGCTTGGCGGCGGGCTTTGCGGCGCCACCCAGCTCCGGCAGAGAGACCTCCATACGCTTACCATTAACCTCAACCACCACGGTGGTGCGTTCCTCATCATCGGAGTCCACGGAACCGGGCGCACCGGAGTACATGGGAATCGTATTGTTGAACTCGGTCTCAATCCAGCGAGTATGCACCTTGAACCGGCCACCTTCCGCGGGGGCGAAGGCCGGATCATCCAGCACCACGCGGTGGAACGGAATTACGGTGGGCATACCCTCAATGGACAGCTCGGCCAGCGCGCGACGTGCACGCTGCAGTGCCTGGGTGCGATCCGCCCCGGTCACAATCAGTTTGGCGAGCATCGAGTCAAAGTTACCGCCGATGACATCACCGGCGACGAAGCCGGAATCCCAACGCACGCCGGGACCGGTGGGCACAGTCAGCTTCTCAATAGTGCCGGGGGAAGGCATGAAGGAACGGCCCGCATCTTCACCGTTAATGCGGAACTCAAAGGAATGACCGCGCAGGACCGGGGCCTTCTCCTCAATCTTCTCACCGCGGGCAATACGGAACTGCTCGCGCACCAAATCCAGGCCCGAAATCTCCTCGGAAACCGGATGCTCAACCTGCAGTCGGGTATTGACCTCCAGGAAGGAGATGGTGCCGTCAGTGCCGACCAAGAATTCACAGGTACCTGCACCCTGATAGCCCGCTTCGCGCAAGATTGCGCGGGAAGCATCGTAGAGGCGCTGAGTCTGCTCATCGCTCAGGTAAGGGGCGGGAGCCTCCTCGATGAGCTTCTGGTTGCGGCGCTGCAGGGAACAATCTCGGGTGGAGACCACCACAACGTTGCCGTACGCATCGGCCAAGCACTGGGTCTCCACGTGGCGGGGAGAATCTAGGAATCGCTCGATGAAACATTCACCGCGGCCAAATGCTGCAGTCGCCTCGCGCACTGCGGACTCGTACATCTCAACGATGCTCTCGCGGTCGCGGGCAACCTTAATGCCGCGACCACCGCCGCCAAATGCCGCCTTGACCGCAATCGGTAGGCCGTACTCGTCGGCAAAGGCCACTACCTCGTCGGCAGACTTGACCGGATCCTTGGTGCCGGGCACCAGGGGAGCGCCCACCTTCTGGGCGATATGGCGAGCCGCGACCTTGTCACCCAGCTGAACAATTGATTCGGGGGAGGGGCCAATCCAGGTCAGACCGGCATCGATGCACTTCTGCGCGAATTGAGCGTTTTCGGAGAGGAAACCGTAGCCGGGGTGTACGGCATCGGCGCCGGAGCGGAGGGCAATCTCAATCAGCTTGTCCATAACCAGGTAGGACTGTGCCGCGGTGGAACCACCCAGGGCGTATGCTTCATCGGCCAGCTTCACGTGCAGAGAATTACGGTCGGGATCGGCGTAGACGGCAACGGTCTGGATCCCTTCATCTCGGGCCGCGCGAATCACACGGACGGCAATCTCGCCACGGTTTGCAATGAGGACCTTGCTCACCGGTCCGGTGTGTCGGCCGGGGACTGCCGTGTACTTTTTAGCGGCTTCTGCCTGGTTCTGAGTCACTTAAAGTTCTCCTTTATCTGCTGCCGAAAGCTTATCGAGAATCAGCAAGAATGGCGAATGTATCGCGCACAATACTGTTCCATGATATCGGCCAGCGTTCAAAAATGTGTGGGAGGTGCGGAGACTCCCAAAACAGCTCATGGCGGTGCTCTGAAGCCTAGTGCCCCTCCGCCGGAGGTAGCCATAAATCCGTCACCGCTACGCCGCGGCGGCGCAACAAATCGCGCAGGGCGTGAATCGATAGACCCACGACCGTGTGGAATTCACCCTCAATACCGCGAATGAACGCCGAACCGTAACCGTCCAGAGTGAAGGAGCCCGCCACCCACAGAGGCTCGCCCGTGGCAATGTATGCCTCAATCTCGTCAGAGGTGAGTGTATCGAAGTGCATGACGGCACTACGCAGTTCAGAAAGGATGGGCCGCTTGGCACTATTCTTTCCGCCCTCGCCGCACAGGTCCACGAGGGTGTGACCGGTGTGGAGCGTGCCCTGTCGTCCGCTCATGGCACTGATGCGCTCGCGTGCGGCCTCGGCGGTGTGCGGTTTACCGTAGGCGACTCCCTCAAATTCAAAGACCGAATCGCATCCCAGTACCAGGGCATCGTGTACACCCTCGGCGGCCAGGTCCTCGGCGACCGCGCGGGCCTTGAGCTCCGCAAGCAGAGTGGCGGTTTCGGCGGGGCTCAGCCCCTCCCCGCCCTGCGCTTTGGACCGCTTATTGGCCTCGGCTAGGGCGGCATCTTCGTCCACGGAGGAGACGCGCACTTCAAAGGCAATGCGAGAATCCTCCAATAGCTTGCGGCGCGCAGTGGAGGCGGAGGCGAGCACTAACCGGGCTGGCTCCTGGGGGATGGGGGAGGGGGTGGAAGTAGTCATGGCTTCTATTTTAAAGGGTAATGACTGAAGTTTTTCTCTTCGGTGCACCTTTGGATTGAATGTTGGGATGCGGATGCAGAAATGGCGCGTCCCGACCCCCTCAGCCACGTAGGGGTTGGAACACGCCGTGAGAAATCATAACGGCAATAAACAGTGTTCGAGAAAAGACAAATCGATCATGACGAATTGTGACATATGCCGGGATAAGCGCCGGGATGGGTGCTGAGATGAGGTAGGATCCTCACCCCCGGCACAGCCCTCTCAGCGCTGTTTTTCTCCGTCGGTTTCTGTCCATTCGGGCAGTGCTGAACGCTGAGCTCACAATCGGATTAACGGCCATATCTGAACCACTGGGGTACTAGGTTCAGAATCTTTCGGGCTTGAAGCAGGCCGAAAGCAAACAGCAGGCAAACAATGCCTCAACAAGCGGCGAAGCCTCGCCGGACTCCAGCCAGACGAGGGTATGACCCCGCCGCGGCCTTGATATGCTGGAACAACACCGAATTGCGAGATGCCCCGGCACAAAACGGCATTCCGCACCCCTTCCCGGCCTTCTCACACCCGGCGCGTGGTGCCGGGCGATGCGATCGCCGCGTGACTTCTTTCAAGGAGAGATGTATGAGTTCTGCACCCAATCCACCGAGCGGAACCCACCCTACTCATGGTTCAAACGGCCCCCATAGCCGTCTCGATGCCTTTGCTAATTTTGCGACCCGCGCTGCCCGGTCCTCGACTCAGGGTGCCATGAACCTGGGCGCCACCCGCCCGGGCGTGGCCAAGATGATAGCTGTGGTGGGGGCCGGCGTGCTCCTCATTGGCGGTGGCATCTTCGCCTACAACTCTCTGCATCAGGAAGAGAACGCCTTCCTCGCCACGGGTGAGGAGTATGCTCGCGTCTGCCAGGATGCGAATACCGGCGAACGTGTGGACGATTCTGAATGTGAGAAAGCGGGAGTGCAGGAGCCTACGGCTGCTCCCTCGGTCAGCACGGATCCTTCGGGCTCGGGTTCCTCCGGATCCGGCTCGTCACATTCTTCCACCACGACGCACCACAATAGCGTGTCTAACGCTTTCCTCTGGTACTACCTGGGTCGTCAGATCGCCCAGAATTCGGGCACGACAAATAGCGTTATTCCGCGCGTGGGAGAGAAGCTCTCGGGTGGATCCACAACCCGCCCGGCAACCGGTACCGTCTACAGCGGTGTCTCAACCGGCGGCGGCTTTGAGGACTCCTACCGCACCGCCAAGAGGTCCTCCACGTTCTCCTCGGGTCAGGAGACCTCGAGTAAGAGCGGCGGTAAGACCTCCACGGTACGCGATAAGACCACCGGAACCGCCTCGAATGGCCGTCGCGGCACCGGCTCCGGATCCACCGGTTACAAAGGATCGAATAGCTCCGGATCGTCCGGCAAGTCCGGTTCCTCCAGCAAATCCGGTAGCAAGGGCGGCTTCGGTGGTGGCTCCAAGTCCGGCGGAGGCACCTCCGGCGGCTAGCCCAACCTCTTCCTGTTCTCCCCCTCACCGACTGCAAGGAGTTGTGGCCTATGCGCCGCGAAGAATTCCCCCTCGGACGCCCCGACTGGGTAAATATTATTACCGATGAAGGCCTCACCTACAGTGTGGACGGCCCCGACGACCCCGATCACTACTGGAACGAGTACGCCGCCTACGTCTTTAGCCCCGAAGAAATGGACGCCGTACGCGCCCAAGCTGAAGAAATGCATCGCATGTGTCTGAGCGCTGTGGAGTACATTGCCTCCGGGGCCTTCGGAACCCTGGGCCTGCCGCAGGGCGCCTTTAACCTGGCCGTCGAATCCTGGAACCGGCGTGACCCCGACTTCTACGGGCGCTTTGATTTCACCTACTCGGGTGTACCCGGCACGCCCCTGAAACTGCTCGAGTACAACGCAGACACTCCCACCGGCATCGTGGATGCGGCAGTTAGCCAGAAGACCTGGGCCAAGGATCAGCGTCTCGAAATGCAGGGTTACGCGCACTGGGGCGAAATCGGCGATGCTTTCGTGGATCGCTGGCGCCAAATCTTCGCCCCCGAGATCGCGGCGGGGGCGCACCCCGTGTTACACCTGGCTCATGTGCCCGAAGAGATTGACGAGAACCGCGAGGACTATAACAACCTGTGGCTCATCGCCTACGCCGCCCAGCAGGCAGGGGTCGAAACCGTTATGATCCCCATTGACGAGGTCATCTTCGATGAGATGGGCAAGAGCTGGAAGGATGCGGCGGGGCGCCCCATCCACAATCTCTTCAAGCTCTACCCCTGGGAAGATTTGGCTACCGACAGCGAGTCCGGGTACGATCAGCTACTCTTCGCCTACCATGGCGCGGCGCAACGCTGGATTGAACCGGCGTGGAAGATGTTCCTGTCCAATAAACTACTGCTGGCCGCTCTCTGGGATAAGTACCCCGGCCACCCGAACCTGGTACCTGCCTATGTGGGGCACCGCGGTGGCCTGCGCAATTGGGTGCGTAAGCCTCTTTTCGGGCGCGAGGGTGACGGTGTTGAGATACACGCCCCCGATTACGATGTCTTCGTCAAACCTGAGGAGGACGATTTCTTCGCTAACGCCCCCGAGAGTGAGTTTGTCTACCAGGAGTACATCCCCGCACCGCGCTACGAGGGCATTATCCAGCCGGTGAGCCACCCCATCTTGGGTGTGTGGGTCGTCGGTGGGCGTTGCGTGGGCGTGGGCATTCGCGAATCCAATGGCGCACTCACCGACTACTGGTGCCGTTTCACCCCGCACCTGATAGACCTAAATGCTCCCGGTGCGCTGGGCTCGGGAACCTACGATCCCGGTACCGCCACCTTCTAGCAGTTGTTTTCTGCGTGTACCGGTGGCCACCGGTAATAGCGTCCCGAGCGAGAGAGACACGAGAGATGTATACGAAGGCCCCCGCCCCGGTTGCCGTACCGGGGCGGGGGCCTTCGCTCTTGACCAGTAATTATGATGCCTAGTTATTGAATGGGGGTGAGGGGACGCGAGCGGCTAATCCTCGTCCTCCTCATCGTCCTCAATCTCAATCGGAAGCATCATCTCATCAGTGAGGGCACGGCGCAGGGTATCCAAACCCACCGACCCGAGCATGAGCGCACGCGTGTGGAAATGGCGCATCTGCTCGCCGCGCTCCAGCGCCTGATCGCGTAGCTGCATCCACAGGCGCTCGCCAATCTTGTAGCTGGGAGCCTGGCCCGGCCAGCCCAGGTAGCGCAGGAACTCAAAGCGTAGTTGCCCTTCGGACTCATCCAGGTTCTGCTTCAGGAATTCATAACCCAGCTCCGAGGACCAGATGGTGCCGGGCTCGACGCCCAGGCGTTCCGCCCATTCTGCGGGTACCGGTAGCTCGCAGTGCACACCAATGTCGAAAACCACGCGAGCCGCACGCATCCGCTGAGCGTTTAGCATGCCCATGCGGTCTCCCGGGTCCTTCAGGTAGCCCAGCTCCTCCATGAGCCGTTCGGCATACAGGGCCCAGCCCTCGCCGTGGCCGGACACCCACAGCATATTGGTGCGCCACGAGTTCATGGTGCCGGCCAGGGCCGTAGCAATAGAAATCTGCAGATGATGCCCCGGCACACCCTCGTGATACACGGTGGAGGTTTCACGCCAGGTTGTGAACTCCTCCTCGCCTTCGGGCACGGACCACCACATGCGGCCCGGGCGGTTAAAGTCGGGGGAGGGACCGGTGTAGTAGATGCCGCCTTCGTGGGTCGGGGCGATGCAGCACTCGATACGGCGCATCGGCCCGTCAATATCAAAGTGGGTGCCGGCCAGGTTTTCGACGGCGCCATTAGCCAACTCTTGCATCCAGGATTTGAGTGCCTCGGTGCCGTGCAACTGGCGTTTCGGATCCTCATCAAGGAGCTGCTTGGCGCGCTCGATGCTGGCACCGGGTTCAATCTCCTCTGCAACCTCGCGCTGACGGGCGATAATGTCCTCCAGTTCGCGTACACCCCAGGCGTAGGTTTCGTCCAGGTCGACGGTGCTACCCAGGAAGGAACGAGAGTGCAGGCTGTAGAGTTTACGGCCCACGGCATCGTGGGAGGGAGCGGCCGGCTGTAGTACCTCGACCAGGTACTCGTTGAGACGGCGGTAACCGTTCTTGGCATGTTCGGCACCGGTGGATGCGGCCTCGGCCAGCTCGGGAACGGCTGCGGTAACCTCGGCAGCCAGTTCGTCAAAGAAACCGCCGGGGGCGTAGTAGGCGGCTGTTTGCTCAATAACGATGTCCACCTGGCAGCGGGGCGAAATCTTACCCTCGGCGCGGGCTGCTTCGAGGCTTAGAATTAGCCCCTCCAGAGCTTCAGGAACACGGTGCATACGCCCAATAATGTGCTCCCAATCCTCGCGGGATTCACGCTTCATCAGGTCAAAGACTGAGCGGACCTCCTGCGGAACCGAGGTAATGTTGTTGAGCTGCCAGTAACCCAGGCCAGCCTTGTGCTGGGCGCGGTACAGGCTTAGGCGCTCTTGCAGGGCGTCGAGGGTGACCAAATCTACATCGTCGACGGGTAGAACGCTGTCGATTTTCTTGAGGGTTTTTTTAGCGAGTTTGGCGAGGGCCTTTTCTCCGGCGGGGGAGTAGTCGGGGTATAGGGTTTCGACGCCCTTGCGGCCCAGCTCGGTGGCGAGAACGGGGTTGAGGTCG